>NZ_JAAVXA010000011.1:0-146029 GCF_012241585.1 Pantoea sp. LS15 | reverse complement strand
TAGTCAAACGCACACGGCATACTTTACGCAGTGCGGAGTTTGGTTTTTTAGGAGTGGTGGTATATACACGAGTACATACACCACGTTTCTGCGGGCAGGCTTCCAGCGCAGGCACGTTGCTCTTTGCAACTTTGCGTGCACGTGGTTTGCGTACCAGCTGGTTAACTGTTGCCATTAAATAGCTCCTGGTTTTAGCTTTTGCTTCGTAAACACGTAATAAATCGACCTCATACAATATGAGGACGCGAAATTTTAGGGCTACGTCGAAAAGGTGTCAAGAAATATACAGCGATCTCAAATCACCAGTTCATTTGACTGGCATGCTTCACAGTAAGATTGACGAAATCAGTATAGCCAACCACGTCAACTTTGGCTGAAATTTGACCAGAAAGACCCCGCGCATCAAGATCGTCTTTCAGCGCAGAGACTGTTATGGGGGCATTACTGAGGATTTCAACGAAACGACTGCCGTCAATCGCGGCAAGTACGCCGTCCTGGAGCAGCAGCAGGTCATCACCTTCGCGAAGCATACTCAATAACGCGTCGATATCACACTGCCAGGGTGAATGGCTTAGGGTATGGAGCATGGCAGCCTCAGAAAGTCAGAACGGTGTCGTAGTGGGAAAGATGCTCGCGCAATGCAGTGGAAGACAGGCACGTCACATCCAGCACGAAAGACGCTACATCGTTTAAACCACGTGCAGCCAGTGAGTCCGCGCAGACATAGAACGTTTCTATATCGTACAGCGGTAACACTTTGAACGTCGCGATGTAATCGCGCGCCAGAATGGCTTGCGGCTGTTGCCCCGCCAGAAGCTGAAATACACCGTCGCCCAAAAAGAAGACGCCGATATCTTCGGTCAGCGCTGATGTCGCGAGCAACGCATCCAGCCCTTCTCTGCCAGACGCACTGCCGTGCGGAGCTGAGGAAAAAACAAACGCGACGCGCTTCATCAGAATTGCACCACTCTGTCGCAGGTTAATGCTGCCTGTGCCAGTGCACCCAGACCACTCAACGAAAATCCGGGCTGCAGGTTAGAACCCGATAAACCCAGACGCTCAGCTTCAGATGCATCAGCCACGCCACGGCGCAGTGCCGCCGCCACGCAGATATGCAGTTCAACGCCCTGCTTTTCGTTTAATGCCTGCCAGGCACGCACCAGGTCAAACTCATCACTCGCCGGTGACGTAAACTGGTTCGCGTTATACACCCCTTCCCGATAAAAGAAGACGCTCACCAGTTCATGTCCGGCCTTCAACAGCGCATGCGCAAACTGCAACGCACTACTGGCCTGCTGAGTACCGTACGCCGGGCCTGTCACCATTAAGGCATAACGCATTACTTGTCTTGCCCCAGGAAATCACCGCTCTTGAACTGGCGAATATAGAGGTAAACTGTGTGCTTGGAGATGTTCAGACGATCGGCCACCTGGTTAATGGCGTCTTTAATATCAAAAATCCCTTTCTCATAGAGATTCAGCACAATCTGGCGATTCTTGGCGTTGTTCGATACGTTGCGGTCAGCATTCACCTCTTCAATAGTGAACTCAAGCGTCTGAGTTACAAGATCTTCAACAGAAGAGGCAAAGTTAACAGAAGAGCCAACATCTGGCGTTTCTGGTGGAATAAAGGTGCTCATGATTTGCGAGAATGGCACATCAAGGTTCATGTTGATGCACAGCAACCCAATCACACGATGCTCGCGGTTTCGAATCGCGATGGTTTCTGATTTCATCAGCACGCCACTTTTGGCGCGGGTGAAATAGCATTTGGAGACGCTGCTGTCCGCGCCGGTCATGTCATGCAACATACGCAATGCAAGGTCGGTGATTGGCGAACCAATTTTACGGCCAGTATGCTCACCATTAGCAATGCGGATGGCGGAACACTTCAGATCTTGCAGGGAGTGCAATACGATTTCGCAGTGGGAGCCAATGAGCATCGCTAACCCGTCCACCACCGCTTCATACGATTTCAGAATATCGAAGTCGGTCTGGTCAAAAGGACGTTGATCCAGCAAATCAAGTTCACTGGTTTCGTTGGTTAAAAGCGACCTGGACATGAAAAAAACACTCCTTTTCAGGAGCCTGTCGTTAGGTTTTCAGGGCAGGCTCATTATCTACACGGACAACTAAATTAATACAGCGGGTATAACGCTTTCCAGTGTTAATTATATCTGCCCCATAATAAAAAAACCGCCGCCTTAAAGGCGGCGGTTTTTTTTCAGCATTACTTCTTAGCAGCAGCGGCTTTATCGTCAGCCGGTGCATCTGCTTTAGCGTCCGCTTTCGGTGCCGGTTTGATATCCAGCAACTCTACGTCAAAGACCAGTGTAGAGTTGGCAGGGATACCCGGAACGCCGGTTTTGCCATACGCCAGATCTGGTGGGATAACCAGCTTGATTTTGCCGCCTTTCTTGATGTTTTTCAGGCCTTCAGTCCAGCCAGGGATCACACCATCCAGACGGAAGGAGAGCGGCTCACCACGGGTGTAAGAGTTATCGAACTCTTTACCGTCGATCAGCGTACCTTTGTAGTTCACGACTACAGTGTCGCTGTCTTTAGGCGCATCGCCGGTGCCTTCTTTCTCAACTTTGTACACCAGGCCAGTAGAGGAAGTTTTCACACCTTTCTCTTTAGCAAAGGTATCGCGATAGGCTTTGCCTTTGGCTTCGTTTTCTTTAGCGTCCGCGTCCATCTTAGTCTGAGCGGCACCTTTCACACGCGCTTCGAACGCCTGCAGAGTCTGTTCGATTTCCTGGTCAGACAGCTTGCTCTTATCAGCAAATGCGTCCTGAACGCCCGCGATCAGCTGAGCTTTATCCAGTTTGATGCCCAGTTTCTCTTGTTCTTTCAGAGAGTTTTCCATGTAACGACCCAGAGATGCGCCGAGTGCGTAGGCGGATTTCTGGTCGTCATTTTTGAACGCCGCTTTGCTGTCTGCAGTGGCAGCAGGCTTCGCAGCAGTATCAGCAGCGAATGACAGCGGCGCGTTCAGCGCAACAGCCATCGTCGTCGCCAGCAGCGTTACTTTAAACAGTGATTTCATCCATATCTCCAGGGCCTGGGGACTCTCACCCCAGCGTTAAACGTAAATGAGTTACGTACTATAAAACGTTGCGGAAGAAATCTACAGACAGACACTTCCAATTCTCGCCACTTTTCAGACTATTTTTGTTTAAATAAGTTTCCTGCCAAAGGGATGCAGACTGTACTTAAGGATAAACTCAGTTAAACTGCGCCGCCGCTGGGCCATTATGGTGAATCTGAAATAAACGAGGTGAATGATGAAGGATACAACAATAGAAGCGAGAATGGCTGAGCTGGAAAGCCGCCTGGCTTTTCAGGACATCACCATCGAAGAGCTAAACCAGACCGTGACTGCACATGAACTCGAAATGGCAAAACTGCGGGATCATATGCGCCTGCTGACGGAAAAGCTGAAGGCCACGCAGCCGTCGAACATTGCCTCTCAGTCAGAAGAGACGCCACCACCTCATTATTGAGGCGTAAAAAAAGCGGGATTATCCCGCTTTTTTATTTTCCGCATGGCGGAATTAGTGGCAACCGCAGCCGCCGTTACCGCAACCACCTTTACCGTGGTCGTGACCATGGTCGTGATCGTGGCCACCGCAGCAGCCGTCGTGGCCGTGATCGTGGTCATGGTCGTGACCGTGTGCACCGTGAACGTGGCCATGAGCCAGCTCTTCTTCGGTTGCTTCACGGATCGCAACAACTTCTACGTTGAACTTCAGGTTCTGGCCAGCCAGCATGTGGTTACCGTCAACCACAACGTGGTCATCTTCCACTTCAGTGATCTCAACAGGAACCGGACCCTGGTCAGTTTCAGCCAGGAAGCGCATGCCAACCTGCAGTTCGTCAACGCCCATGAACACATCTTTAGGAACGCGCTGAACCAGGTTGTCATCATACTGACCGTAAGCGTCGTTCGCGCCTACAGCAACATCAAATTTGTCGCCAACTTCATGACCTTCCAGCGCGTTTTCCAGGCCGGAAATCAGGGAACCGTGACCATGCAGGTAGTCAAGCGGCGCACTCACCGGAGACTCATCAACCAACACACCGTCTTCTGTACGTACCTGATAGGCCAGGCTGACCACCAGGTCTTTTGCTACTTTCATGATATCTCCTGAGCGTGGGAAAATTGCTGGCGCAGATTGTAGCGGAAATCTGCACCCGTGTACCCTTTAGCTTAAAAAAACTCAGGGCATATCGCTAGTCCGGATGAAAAATCCCGATCACTTGCTCTTCTTTGCGAACGTGATCGCGGGCCTCTTTATCGGCCTCACGCATCTGGTGACCGCACTTAACACACTCAACAACATCAATATTATTTTCCCGCCACATCGCCAGAGTATCTTGCGCCTGGCAGGTCGGGCATTTTGCACCCGCAATAAAGCGTTTACGTACAGCCATCTTTCGTTACCCTTTATTCAAATTCATCCCAGCCATCAAGCTGGCGTCGTTCCAGTTGCATCTCTCGCTGGAAAATCTCCTCCAGCTCGCGACGCGCTTCCCGCACGCGGGAGATCTGCGCGGTATCCGTATGTACCGGCATCAGCTCACGCAGCATTCGCATATCCAGCCGGCGGAAGTGCATTTGAGCGCGCTGCGCCTGATGTGGATGCATACCGAGCGAGATCAACGCTTTGCGGCCTAGCTCCAGCGCACTGGAGAACGTCTCACGGGAGAAGTGTTTCACACCCGCCTGCAACAATTCGTGAGCTTCAACACGTCCCCGCGCACGCGCCAGAATATGCAGATGCGGGAAATGCTGCTGACACAGCTCCACCAGCTTCATCGTGTCTTCCGGGTCGTTACAGGTAATCACGATGGACTCTGCTGCCTCCGCTCCCGCCGAGCGCAGTAGCTCAAGTTGGGTCGCATCGCCGTAATACACCTTGTAGCCATATTTACGCATCAGATTAACCGCGCTGATATCACGCTCCAGCACCGTAATGCGCATTTTGTTCGCCATCAGCAAACGTCCGATAACCTGTCCGAAACGGCCAAAGCCCACCACAATCACCTGCGGCTTATCGTCTTCCACCCACGGCGCTTCGTCTTCATCGTCAGCAGGATTCAGACGGCGTGACAGAAGTTTATCCACCAGCTTCATCAACAGCGGCGTGGTCATCATGGACAGCGTGACCGTCACCAGCAGCAGAGCCATTTGATCATCTTTAAACAGCTTCTGGGAGGAGGCGGTAGAAAACAGCACAAACGCGAACTCGCCTCCCTGGCTTAACACGCTGGCAAACTGCATGCGTTCCGAACTGCGCAAGCCGTAAATGCGCGCCATGGCGTACAGCACCAGCGTTTTCACCGCCACCAGGATGGCCACGCTCACCACCACCCACAGCAGATGGGTATATAGCACACCCAGATTCAGCGCCATGCCCACCGAAATAAAGAACAGCCCTAACAGCAGCCCTTTGAAAGGATCGATGGCAATTTCCAGTTCGTGGCGATATTCGCTCTCGGCAAGCAGTACCCCGGCAATGAAGGTCCCGAGCGCCATCGACAGCCCCAGCGCATCCATAAACAACGCCGATCCCAGCACCAGCAGCAGCGTCGCAGCGGTGAACACCTCACGTACGCCCGACGCGGCAATAAAGCGGAACACAGGGCGTAACAGGAAACGTCCGCCAATCAACATACCGGCGAAGGCCAGCACCTTCATGGCGATTTTAGCCCAGTCAAAGTGATCGTCGCCGGAGCCTGCCAGCAGGGGCACCAGCGCCAGCGCAGGGATCACCGCCAGATCCTGAAACAGTAGCACCGAAAAACCCAGTTGCCCTGCTTCGCTACGGTTCATCCCTTTGTCGCGCATCAACTGGAGTGCCATTGCCGTCGACGACATCGCAAGACCTATCCCACCGATCACCGCCGCCTGCCAGGAGAAGTTGGTCAGCATTAACAGACCACCCAGAATCGCGGCGCTGAACAGCACCTGCGCGGCACCCACACCAAAGATAGAGCGTCTGAGTTGCCACAATTTAGAGGGGTTAAGTTCCAGGCCGATGATGAACATCAGGAACACCACACCCAGCTCGGAGAAATGGAGGATTTCATCCACATCGCTGATGAATCCAAGTCCCCAGGGGCCAATCGCGATCCCTGCCAGCAGATAGCCCAGCACTGCACCTATTCCAATACGTGCAGCAAGCGGAACCGCGACGACGGCCGCAAATAAAAACAGCACTCCGGCAAGGAGCAGATTCGATCCTTCCATTAACGACCTCCTGCCGGAATCGGTGATGCCAGCCATTCACCGTACGCTCTGGCATGACTTGCCAGTTCTTTCGGATCCTGACGCCGCGCCCAGTAGATAATAATCGGGCTCATCCAGTGCATACGGCACATCGCTGCCGTCAGTTCGAATGGACGAAGGATGTCACTCATCGGATAGCGGTTCAGCCCGTCATAACGGTATGCGCTTTCCGGTTCACCGGTGGTAATAACACTACGCCAATACTTTCCCGCCAGTTGGTTGCCCCCTACCCCACTGGAGAATCCCCTGCTCAGCACGCGGTCCAGCCACTCTTTGAGCAGCGCGGGGCAGCTATAGGTATAAAGCGGATGCTGGAACACAATGACGTCGTGCTGACGCAGTAGTTCCTGCTCATAAGGAATATCAATAAAGAAATCAGGATAGTGCGCGTAAAGATCGTGCACCGTCACGTTACTGAGCTGTGTGGCCGGCTTAAGCAGCACCCGGTTTGCCACCGAGTCCTGAGATTCCGGATGGGCATACAGCAGCAGCACTTTTGCTGTCTGAGACATCATTCCCCTCCCGGTCTTGTTTCTGTTTTTGTGTATCGTCGTTGTTTTGGGCTACCATGGCGGCCCGGTGCGGAAAATGGCCCACACCTTACATTATCATAATGACAAATTAACATAGTCGGAACATACGGCGCTTCTATGATTGTTTTCTCCTCGTTACAAATTCGTCGCGGCGTGCGCGTCCTGCTGGATAACGCCACTGCAACCATCAACCCAGGCCAAAAAGTGGGTCTGGTCGGCAAAAACGGCTGTGGTAAATCCACTCTGCTGGCGCTGCTGAAAAACGAGATTAGCGCGGATGGCGGTAACTTTACCTTCCCGGGGAACTGGCAGCTTGCCTGGGTTAACCAGGAGACGCCCGCCCTGAGCGAACCGGCACTCGACTATGTTATCGACGGTGACCGTGAATACCGTAAGCTGGAAGCGGAACTTAACGCCGCTAACGAGCGCAACGACGGTCACGCCATCGCCACCGTTCACGGCAAGCTGGACGCCATCGACGCATGGACCATTCGTTCCCGCGCCTCCAGCCTGCTGCACGGCCTGGGCTTCAGCAATGAACAGCTGGAACGCCCGGTCAGCGACTTTTCGGGCGGCTGGCGTATGCGCCTCAACCTGGCGCAGGCACTGATCTGCCGCTCTGATCTATTGTTGCTTGATGAACCGACGAACCACCTGGATCTCGATGCGGTTATTTGGCTGGAGAAGTGGCTCAAGAGCTATCAGGGCACTCTGATTCTGATCTCCCACGACCGCGACTTCCTCGACCCGGTGGTGGATAAAATCATTCATATCGAACAGCAAACGATGTTCGAGTACACCGGCAACTACAGCTCCTTCGAGCGCCAGCGCGCGACGCGTCTTGCCCAGCAGCAGTCCATGTATGAAAGCCAGCAGCAGCGCGTGGCGCATCTGCAAAGCTTTGTGGATCGCTTCAAGGCCAAAGCGTCAAAAGCGAAACAGGCCCAGAGCCGCATCAAAATGCTGGAACGCATGGAGATGATTGCCCCGGCGCACGTGGATAACCCGTTCCATTTCAGTTTCCGCGCGCCGGAAAGCCTGCCAAACCCACTGCTGAAGATGGAAAAAGTCAGCGCGGGCTACGGCGATCGCACTATTCTCGACTCCATTAAGCTCAATCTGGTGCCAGGTTCACGTATTGGTCTGCTGGGGCGCAACGGTGCCGGTAAATCGACACTGATTAAACTGCTGGCGGGAGAACTTAACCCGGTAAGCGGTGAAATCGGCCTGGCAAAGGGCATCAAGCTGGGTTACTTCGCCCAGCATCAGCTGGAATTTTTACGCGCTGATGAATCCCCGATTCAGCACCTCGCGCGTCTGGCGCCGCAGGAGATGGAGCAAAAACTGCGTGACTACCTCGGCGGCTTTGGCTTCCAGGGGGATAAGGTCACCGAAAACACCGAACGCTTCTCCGGTGGCGAAAAAGCCCGTCTGGTGCTGGCACTGATCGTCTGGCAGCGCCCGAACCTGCTGCTTCTTGATGAACCGACTAACCACCTGGATCTCGACATGCGTCAGGCGCTGACTGAAGCGCTGATTGAGTTTGAAGGCGCACTGGTTGTCGTCTCGCACGATCGCCACCTGATCCGCTCCACCACCGACGATCTCTACTTAGTGCATGACGGCAAAGTTGAACCGTTCGACGGTGACCTGGAAGACTACCAGCAGTGGCTGACCGACGTGCAGAAGCAGGAAAACCAGCCAGAAGAGTCCACGAAAGAGAACGCCAACAGCGCGCAGGCCCGTAAAGATCAAAAGCGCCGCGAAGCGGAACTTCGCACCCAGACACAGCCGCTACGCAAAGAGATCGCCCGTCTCGAAAAAGAGATGGAAAAACTTAATGCTACACTCGCTACCGTTGAAGAGAAGCTGGGCGACAGCGGTCTGTATGACCAGAGCCGCAAAGCCGAGCTGACTGACTGTCTGCAAACTCAGGCCAAAACGAAATCCAGCCTCGAAGAGTGCGAGATGGCGTGGCTGGACGCTCAGGAACAGCTGGAAGCGATTATAGTAAATAACTGACATGAATTAGCATCGCATCGTTATGACCCAAATCATTCCATCAGACTTCGACATAGCTACTGAAGAGAGCGCTGAGTTCGTGCCCATGCGCGGCGTGTCAAATCGCCACCTGCAGACCATGCTGCCACGGCTTATCCGTCGCAAGGTTCAGTTCACCCCGCACTGGCAACGGCTGGATTTACCGGACGGAGACTTTCTGGACCTCGCCTGGAGCGAGGAGCCGGAACAGGCTCGCCATAAGCCGCGTCTGGTGGTCTTTCACGGTCTTGAGGGCAGCCTGCATAGCCCGTATGCGCATGGGTTAATCCAGGCGGCAAAAGCCCGTGGCTGGCTCGGTGTGGTGATGCATTTTCGTGGCTGTAGCGGCGAGCCAAATCGTCAGAATCGCATCTATCACTCGGGTGAAACTGAGGACGGTACGTGGTTTTTACACTGGTTGCGGGAAAACTTTGGCACTGTGCCTACCGCCGCCGTGGGCTACTCGCTGGGCGGGAATATGCTGGCCTGTCTGCTGGCCAAAGAGGGCGAAAGCGTCCCGCTGGATGCCGCCGTCATTGTCTCTGCACCATTTATGCTGGAGCAGTGTAGCTATCATATGGATAAAGGCTTTTCCCGCGTCTATCAGCGCTACCTGCTTAACCTGCTGAAAGCCAACGCAGCGCGCAAACTGAAAGCCTACCCGGAGACGCTTCCGGTAAGTCTGCGTCAGTTAAAAAAAGTGCGCCGCATTCGCGAATTCGACGATCTGATCACCGCAAAAATTCACGGCTTTGCCGACGCGATTGACTACTATCGTCAGTGCAGCGCCATGCCGCTGCTCAGCAAGATTACACAGCCGACACTGATCATTCATGCCAAAGATGACCCGTTTATGGATCATCATTCGATTCCCGCTCAGGAATTCCTGCCCGACAACGTTCACTATCAGTTGACGGAGCATGGCGGCCACGTCGGGTTTATCGGTGGCACACTGCGTCGCCCTAAAATGTGGCTTGAGACGCGTATTCCTGACTGGTTAACCCCGTATCTGGATGGTGCAAAATGATCATTCCCTGGCAGGATCTGGCTCCCGAAACGCTCGATAATCTGATTGAAAGCTTTGTATTACGCGAAGGCACAGATTATGGTGAGCAAGAACGCTCGCTTGAGCAAAAGGTCAACGATGTAAAGCGCCAGCTCAAAAGCGGCGACGTGGTGCTGGTATGGTCAGAACTGCATGAGACGGTCAATATCATGCCCCGCAACGCGTTTCACGGCTGATCTTTCAACCTTTCCAGTCAGGGAGTTGCTATGTCTGCCAGACATCCGGTTATTGCCGTTACGGGGTCGAGTGGTGCGGGAACCACCACCACCAGCCTCGCATTTCGCAAGATTTTTGCCCAACTGAATCTCCGTGCGGCGGAGGTCGAAGGCGACAGCTTTCACCGCTATACGCGCCCGGAGATGGACATGGCCATCCGTAAAGCGCGCGATCTGGGTAAACACATCAGCTACTTTGGCCCGGAAGCCAATGACTTCGGCCTGCTGGAGCAAACCTTCGTCGAATATGGCAAGAGCGGCACAGGGCAATCACGCAAGTATCTGCATACTTACGATGAAGCCGTGCCATGGAACCAGGTACCGGGCACCTTTACCCCGTGGCAACCCCTGCCGGAACCCACCGACGTGCTGTTTTACGAAGGACTGCATGGCGGCGTGGTAACCCCCCATCACGACGTGGCGCGCCATGTGGATCTGCTGGTTGGCGTGGTACCGATCGTTAACCTGGAGTGGATCCAGAAGCTGACACGAGACATGAGCGAGCGCGGCCATTCGCGAGAAGCGGTGATGGACTCAGTGGTGCGCTCCATGGACGATTACATTAATTTCCTGACGCCGCAGTTCTCCCGTACCCATATTAACTTCCAGCGTGTACCGACAGTTGACACCTCTAACCCATTCGCGGCAAAAAGCATCCCGTCGCTGGATGAGAGTTTTGTGGTGATCCATTTCCGCAACCTCGAAGGCATTGATTACCCGTGGTTACTGGCGATGTTGCAGGGCTCGTTCATTTCCCACATGAATACCCTGGTGGTGCCGGGCGGGAAAATGGGGCTGGCGATGGAACTCATCATGACGCCGCTGGTGAAGCGGTTGATGGAAGGGAAGCAGATCGCGTGATCATATTCCCTCTCCCAACGGGAGAGGGTTAGGGTGAGGGCATCTACACGCACGATGCCCCACCAATCACGCCTCGATCACTTCATACGAATGGGTGATTTTTACCGCTTTCTCCAGCATTAACGCCACAGAGCAGTACTTCTCGGCAGACAGGTCCACCGCACGCGAAACTGCCGCGTCTTTCAGTTCCTTACCGGTGACCACAAAGTGCAGGTTAATATGGGTGAACAGGCGTGGCGCCTCTTCACGGCGTTCCGACGTGAGTTTAACTTCGCAATCCGTCACATCCTGACGACCTTTCTGCAGAATCGACACCACATCAATTGCGCTGCATCCACCAGCAGCCATCAATACCATCTCCATCGGGCTTGGCGCTTTATCGCCGGAGTTACCATCCATCAAAACCTGGTGTCCTGAAGCGGACTCGCCCAGGAATGTTAACCCTTCAACCCATTTCACGCGCGCTTGCATATTCATTAACTCCAACGTTGCATTTTTGGTGACAGATTACGTGTGCGTTACATTTCTCGCAATGGAAGGCGACCTGCATCATGCTGAAGCGAGACACCAGGAGACACGCGGCGAAAGCTATGCTAAAACACTCAGGATGCTACAGTAATACATTGACGTTACACATGTATGCAGAGGACATCAAACTTTACTGGCTGCGAAACGTTACGATAGCCGACTTCCCAGGGTATGGGTAAGAATTCGATTGCAACCCCAGAGTCCGGATGCATCTGATGACTCTGGTGACAGCTTATAACAGAGGATAACAGCGCATGGTGCTTGGCAAACCGCAAACAGACCCGACTCTCGAATGGTTCTTGTCTCATTGCCACATTCATAAGTACCCATCGAAGAGCACGCTGATTCACCAGGGTGAAAAAGCGGAAACGTTGTATTACATCGTAAAAGGCTCGGTGGCAGTGCTGATCAAAGATGAAGAAGGGAAAGAGATGATCCTTTCTTATCTGAACCAAGGCGATTTCATCGGTGAACTGGGCCTGTTTGAAGAAGGCCAGGAACGTAGCGCCTGGGTTCGCGCAAAGACAGCATGTGAAGTGGCTGAAATTTCTTACAAGAAATTCCGTCAGTTGATTCAGGTTAACCCTGATATCCTGATGCGTCTTTCTTCCCAGATGGCTCGCCGTCTGCAGGTAACATCCGAGAAAGTGGGTAACCTCGCCTTCCTGGACGTTACCGGCCGTATCGCACAGACTCTGCTGAACCTGGCAAAACAACCTGATGCGATGACCCACCCTGATGGCATGCAGATTAAAATTACCCGTCAGGAGATCGGCCAGATCGTCGGCTGCTCCCGTGAAACAGTGGGCCGTATTCTGAAAATGCTGGAAGATCAGAACCTGATCTCCGCCCATGGTAAAACCATCGTGGTCTACGGAACGCGTTAATTCCACTCAGACGGCGTGCCATCGCAAGGTGTCACGCCGTTTTTGTCTTTCTTCCCCATGTGGCGCAGGCTGATTTATCACCCGGAAGTTAACTACGCACTGCGACAAACGCTGGTGTTGTGTCTTCCTGTGGCCGTGGGCCTTATCCTTGGACATCTTCAGCAAGGTCTGCTGTTTTCTCTTGTGCCCGCCTGCTGCAACATTGCCGGCCTGGACACACCGCATAAGCGCTTTTTTAAACGTCTGATTATTGGCGGCTCGCTGTTTGCTGGCTGTAGCCTCGCCGTGCAGCTTTTACTGGCCCGCGATATTCCGCTGCCGTTGATCCTGACCGTGCTGGCGATGACGCTCGGCGTCACTGCCGAAATCAGCGCCCTTCATGCGCGCCTGCTTCCCGCCTCACTGATTGCGGCCATCTTCACGCTGAGCCTTGCGGGGAACATGCCGGTGTGGGAGCCGCTCCTGATCTACGCCCTGGGTACGCTGTGGTATGGGCTGTTTAACTGGTTCTGGTTCTGGCTGTGGCGGGAACAGCCCCTGCGTGAATCATTGAGCCTGCTCTATGTGCAGCTTGCTGATTACTGCGAGGCCAAATACACCCTGCTTACCCAGCACACCGATCCGGAAAAATCGTTGCCGCCGCTGCTGACACGCCAGCAAAAGGTGGTGGATCTGATCAGCCAGTGCTATCAGCAACTGCATATGCTCGCCGCCAACAAGAATCACGAATACAAACGGCTGCTGCGTATCTTCCAGGTGGGGCTGGATCTGCAAGAGCATATTTCCGTGAGCCTGCACCATCCTCAGGAAGTGCAAAAGCTGGTCGAGCGCAGTCATGCCGAAGCGGTGATCCGCTGGAATGCGCAAACCGTCTCCGCGCGTCTGAGAGTGCTGGCTGATGACATTTTATATCACCGCTATCCCACGCGTTTTAACATGGAAAAACAGCTCGGCGCGCTGGAGAAAATTGCCCGCCAGCATGAGGACAACCCGGTGGGTCAGTTTGCCGCCTGGCATTTCAGCCGTATCGCCCGTGTGTTGCGCACGCAACGTCCGCTTTATCCCCGCGATCTCATGGCCGATAAACAAAAACGTCTGCCGTTACTGCCGGCGCTCAGAAGCTATCTGTCTCTTAAATCGTCCGCTCTGCGCAACGCCGCACGGATTAGCGTCATGCTCAGTACCGCCAGCCTGATGGGCATGGCGCTGCATCTGCCAAAACCCTACTGGATCTTAATGACCGTGCTGTTTGTCACCCAGAACGGCTACGGCGCCACGCGCGTGCGTATACTGCACCGGGCGGGCGGAACGATGGCCGGGCTGATTATCGCAGGCGTCACGCTGCACTTTCACGTGCCGGAAGGCTATACCCTGGCGGGAATGCTGATAATTACGCTGGTAAGCTACCTGATTATCCGCAAAAACTACGGCTGGGCGATGGTGGGCTTTACGGTAACGGCGGTATACACCCTGCAACTGCTCACGCTCAATGGCGAACAGTTTATTGTCGCCAGACTGATCGATACCCTGATTGGCTGTCTGATTGCCTTTGGCGGCATGGTCTGGCTGTGGCCGCAATGGCAGAGCGGATTGCTACGCCAGAACGCCCACGATGCACTGGAGGCCGATCAGCAGGCCATTCGTCTGATCCTGAGCGACGACCCGCAACCCTCCCCACTGGCGTATCAGCGGATGAAGGTCAACCAGGCGCACAATGCCCTGTTTAACTCGCTCAACCAGGCGATGCAGGAGCCGGGCTTTAACTCGCACTATCTGGCGGATATGAAACTCTGGGTGACACACAGCCAGTTTATCGTCGAGCATATTAACGCCATGACCACGCTGGCGCGTGAGCATACAATGCTGACGCCAGACCTGGCGGAGCGTTATTTACAGTCGTGTGAAATTGCCTTACAGCGGTGTCAGCAGCGCCTGGAGTATGACGCACCGGGAGAGTCAGGGGATTCAAATATTCTGGAAGCGCCCGACACGCTGACTCACGGGCCAATGAGCACCCTGGAGCAGCATTTGCAGCGTGTACTCGGGCATCTGAGCACCATGCACACCATTTCGTCGGTGGCATGGCGTCAGCGTCCGCATCACGGGATTTGGTTAACGCGGATATTAAAGCGTACGGAGCATTAACCTTTTACGATTTTCTCAACTGCCGCGGCAAAGCGGGTTAATCCATCTTGAATGTCTTTGTCTTCTACCACCAGCGACGGTGCAAAACGCATCACGTCCGGTCCCGCGTTCAGCACCATCACCCCTTCACGGGCGGCGGCATGCAGGAAATCGCGCGCGCGACCTTTGTACTGCGGTTTCAGCTCGGCACCGATCAGCAGCCCCATCCCGCGGATCTCGCTGAACACATCAAACTGATCGTCAATCTGCTGCAGGTGTTTCACAAACAGCTCGCGCTTCGCGCTGACGCCGTTCAGAACCTCAGGTGTATTGATAATATCAAATGCCGCGCCCGCCACGGCACTCGCCAGCGGGTTGCCGCCATAGGTGGAACCGTGAGAACCAACGTGGAACGCGGAGGCAATCTCCTGAGTCGTCAGTACCGCACTCACCGGGAAACCACCGCCGAGCGCTTTGGCGCTGGTGAGAATATCCGGCGTCACGCCGTAGTGCATATAGGCAAACAAATCGCCGGTACGTCCCATCCCGCACTGTACTTCATCAAACACCAGCAGCGCCTGATGCTCATCGCACAGCGCACGCAGACCTTTCAGGAATTCCGGGGTAGCCGCCGTCACGCCGCCTTCACCCTGGATCGGCTCGACAACAACCGCGCAGGTGTGGTCGTCCATCACTGCTTTCACCGCATGCAGATCGTTAAACGGCACATGGACGATGTCAGCTGGTTTCGGGCCAAATCCGTCGGAATACTTCGGCTGGCCGCCGACGGAGACGGTAAAGAAGGAGCGTCCGTGGAAGGCATTGTGGAAGGCAATGATTTTGGTTTTGTACGGGCTGTGGCGCGTGGTTGCGTAGTAGCGCGCCAGCTTGAAGGCGGTTTCGTTGGCTTCGGTGCCCGAGTTCATGAACAGCACGCGCTCGGCAAACGTCGCATCAATAATCTTGCGGCCGAGGCGTAACGCCGGCTCGTTGGTAAAAACGTTGCTGGTGTGCCAGAGCGTTTCGCCCTGAGTTTTCAGCGCCTCAACCAGGGCAGGATGGCAATGGCCCAGCGCCGTTACTGCAATACCGCCCGCGAAATCAACATACTCTTTGCCCTGCTGATCCCAGACGCGGCTGCCTTTTCCTTTTACCGGGATAAACTCAGCCGGTGCATAAATCGGCAGGATTACTTCATCAAATGTTGCGCGGGTAATTGCGGGTTGTTCAGTTGCCATGTCATGACCATCCATTTTTATGCCACATTGATTGTGAAAATATAATCACAAAATATGCATAAAAAATCACAACAAGGCAACAGATATTCAGCGATTAAGGAAATTTGCCAGCAACGCGTGTCCCTGCTCGCTGAGGATGCTTTCCGGGTGGAATTGCACGCCTTCGAGATCCCATTCGCGATGACGAATCCCCATGATCTCCTGCGTATCGCTCCAGGCGGTCACCTCAAAGCAGTCAGGCAGCGTCGACGGGTCAATCACCAGTGAATGGTAGCGCGTCACGGTTAACGGATTATTGAGCCCGGTGAATACCCCAACGCCAGTGTGGGTGACCGGAGAAGTTTTACCGTGCATCACTTTAGCAGCGCGTACGATAGTGGCACCAAATACCTGGGCAATGGCCTGATGGCCAAGACAGACGCCGAGGATCGGCAGTTTGCCGGAATAGTGCTGGATAACATCCAGAGAAATGCCCGATTCCGACGGCGTACACGGCCCCGGTGAAATCACGATTTTCTGTGGAGCCAGTGTTTCAATATCCGCCAGGCTAATGTCGTCGTTGCGGCGGACAACCACCTCTGCACCCAGCTCACAAAAATACTGGTAAAGGTTCCAGGTGAAGGAATCGTAGTTATCAATCAGCAGAATCATGGCGGCTCCCGAAAAAAATGCCGCCCTATTCTACTCAGTTTCCCGTGCTTCGCTCACTACTTTGGCAAAGATAGCATTCAGGGCCGTCAAATCCCCCATTGCACCGCTCTGGTTGGCCACCACCCACTGATCCGGATCGATATCGCGCCAGTCCAGCGTATAACCGGCGTGGATCGCCAGTTGCTCAAAGAAAATGCGCTGCGAAATGCCATTGCCACTCATAAAAGGATGCAGCATGTTGATTTCACAATAGTAATGGCTAACTTTATCTGTAAACGCGTCTTTCTGAAGGCCGACCAGATATTTGTCGTTTTCCAGTGCCTCCATCAGTTCATTCCCCATCTTCTCGATGTACTCGAAATGACAAAAAGGAATGTCGCCCTTAGCAATATCGGCGGTGCGGAACTCGCCTGCCCGTTTCATCTCTCTGCGATACAAATGGCGGTGAATATGGCACAGATGGGGCAAACCGGGGGCAGAAGGCCCCAGTTCCAGCGTCTCAATGTGAGGTTCTGAAGGACCATTACCTTTTTCAAGGAGGCAACTGGCCTGAAAATTGACGTTACGCTGCTGTTCCCAGAGACGGGATTTTCGCTTATCGGTGAGTTTTTTCACTTAACGCCTCCCTGAATAGTCCGTTTGCCACAAGTATAAGCAGCAAAACGCGCTTTCGCAGGGAGGGGCAAAACACGGGCGGGGGACGCCCGTGTCAAAAAACGTTATGGCAGAACTTTTGCGGAGAGGATAACGACAGGTTTTGACGGCACATTCTGGTATGGGCCGACATCATGGGTAGGCACCTGAGAGATCTTGTCCGCCACATCCATCCCTTTCACAATTTTACCGAAGACGGCATAACCGAAGTCACGCTGGCCGTGGTCGAGGAAGGCGTTATCCGCCACGTTGAGGAAGAACTGGCTGGTCGCGCTGTCTTTATCTGCTGTACGCGCCATGGAAATGGTACCGCGCTTGTTCAGCAGACCGTTGTCCGCTTCGTTTTTAATAGGCGGGTTCGGCTGCTTCTGCTGCATTTGCTCATTGAAGCCGCCACCCTGAATCATAAAGCCCGGGATCACGCGGTGGAAAGTGGTGTTGTTATAGAAACCACTGTTCACGTAGTCGAGGAAGTTTTTCACGGAAACAGGGGCTTTCTGGATATTCAGTTCCAGCTCAATGTTCCCGGCGGAGGTGGTCAGCAGGACGTGAGGATCTCCTTTTGCTGCCAGCGCAGCAGGGGAAACGGCAGAAAGAGCAAACACAGCTGCGACAGCCGCCAGTGTTGATTTGAGCATGAGAATTCCTTAACAAAGCGCAGTATAAAAAGCGAATGGCTTGATTCTAAAGAGCAGTATGAACGGAGACCAGCCTTTTACCTAATTTTACGAAATTGAAACAGTTGTAACCACGCAAACGATTGGTTTAAGCGCCACTTTATGTGATCTGAGTCACATAAAAATATGCAATGAATCCAGAATTTCTCTGAAAAGATATGAATAGATCACTTTAATGTCTAAAATCTGCCCGCTCTCAGCGCCCGATGGGCGCTTTTCTTTTTTGAACAGGCCAGACATGACTAACAGCAATCGCATCAAGCTCACATGGATCAGCTTCTTCTCCTACGCCCTGACCGGCGCGTTGGTGATCGTCACCGGGATGGTGATGGGGAACATCGCAGACTACTTCCAGCTGCCCGTATCCAGCATGAGTAACACTTTCACTTTCCTCAACGCGGGGATCCTGATTTCTATCTTCCTGAATGCCTGGCTGATGGAAATTGTTCCGCTGAAAACGCAGCTGCGTTTTGGCTTTGTGCTGATGGTCGCCGCCGTGGCGGGTCTGATGTTGAGCCACAGCATCGCCCTGTTCTCCGCCGCCATGTTCGTGCTCGGTCTGGTGAGCGGGATCACCATGTCGATTGGTACCTTCCTGATTACCCACATGTATGAAGGCCGTCAGCGCGGCGCACGTCTGCTGTTTACTGACTCCTTCTTCAGCATGGCCGGGATGATTTTCCCGATGGTCGCCGCTGTTCTGCTGGCGCGCAGCATTGAGTGGTACTGGGTCTATGCCTGCATTGGGCTGGTCTACGTGGCGATCTTTATTCTGACCTTCGGCTGTGAATTCCCGGTGCTGGGCAAAAAAGCCCAGACCACGGCAGAACCTGTCGCGAAAGAGAAATGGGGCATCAGCGTGCTGTTCCTCTCCATTGCCGCCCTGTGCTACATCCTGGGTCAGTTGGGCTTTATCTCCTGGGTACCGGAATACGCTAAAGGTCTCGGCATGAGCCTGAACGATGCGGGCAAACTGGTGAGTGATTTCTGGATGTCTTACATGTTTGGCATGTGGGCGTTTAGCTTCATCCTGCGCTTCTTCGATCTGCAGCGCATCCTGACCGTGCTGGCTGGACTGGCAACCGTGCTGATGTATCTGTTCATCAACGGTTCCCCGGAACATATGCCATGGTTCATTCTGACCCTGGGCTTCTTCTCCAGCGCAATTTACACGTCCATCATTACCCTGGGCTCGCTGCAGACCAAAGTGGCCTCGCCAAAACTGGTTAACTTCGTGCTGACCTGCGGCACCATCGGCACCATGCTGACCTTCGTCGTCACGGGCCCGATTGTTGCGCACAGCGGTCCTCTGGCTGCACTGCACACCGCGAACGGTCTGTATGCCGTAGTGTTTATCATGTGCCTCGTCCTGGGCTTCGTGACCCGCCACCGCCAGCATAACGTGGCGGCAGCTTCTCACTAATCGCCTTGCCCCTTTGCGTTAAGCAGAGGGGCTGTTTCTGGCAAAACTCACCTCTTCACCCCCGTTATCCATCTGGATCCACGTCTGCGCCAGCTGCGTGGTGGCAATAATCCGCCCCTGACGAATCGACCAGCGCACCGGCACCTGACAGCGCACCGCTTCAAATCCGCTCTCTGCCGGCAGGATTATCAGGTTTGCCGGGTTCCCCGTTGCGATACCGTAATCACTCAGACCAAAGGTTCTGGCACTGTTGTGTGTAATCAGGTTCAGCCCGCTGTCGATTTGCGGGTAGCCCATCATCTGGCAAACATGCAGCCCCATATGCAGCACCTGCAACATGTTGCCGGTACCAAGCGGATACCATGGATCAAACACATCGTCATGACCAAAGCAGACGTTAATGCCCGCTTCCTGCAACTCCTTCACCCGGGTGATGCCGCGACGCTTAGGATAATCATCAAAGCGCCCCTGCAGATGAATGTTCACCAGCGGATTCGCCACAAAGTTAATGCCTGACATCTTCAGCAGACGGAACAGCCGCGAGGTGTACGCGCCATTGTATGAGTGCATGGCAGTGGTATGGCTGGCCGTTACCCGCGCGCCAATACCGGCTTCATACGCCAGCATGGCGACAGTCTCCACAAAGCGGGACTGCTCGTCGTCGATTTCATCACAGTGGATATCCAGCGGACGGTCATATTTCTTCGCCAGCTCGAAGGCGATATGCAGAGACTGCACGCCATATTCCCGGGTGAATTCGAAGTGCGGGATCGCCCCCACCACGTCAGCCCCCAGTTTTAACGCCTCTTCCAGCAGTGCCGCGCCATTCGGGTACGAAAGAATACCTTCCTGCGGGAACGCGACAATTTGCAGCGTCACCCACGGGGCAACCTCCTGCTTCACCTCCAGCATCGCCTTAAGAGCAGTAAGCGTCGGGTCGGAGACATCCACATGGGTGCGGACAAACTGAATACCATTGGCAATTTGCCACTTCAGTGTTTTCCAGGCACGCGCTTTGACATCGTCATGGCTGAGCAACGCCTTACGCTCCGCCCAGCGCTCAATACCTTCAAACAACGTGCCGGACTGGTTCCAGTTCGGTTCACCTGCCGTCTGGGTTGTATCAAGATGAATATGCGGCTCGATAAACGGCGGGATCGCCAGCCCTCCACGGGCATTTAAGACTTCATAACTTTCGTCGTGGATATCATCCATTGGGGTAATGTCACCAAATCGCCCGTTATCAATGGCGAGTTGCCACAGCCCTTCCCGACCCGGTAAACGAACATTCTGAACAAGCCATAACGGTGTTGTAGACATACCTTTCCCCTAAAAAATGCAGCTGATATTCAGGCGTACCGATTTTTCAACGATCGTCTCTGAGTTGTACACAAATTCAACGACAACGAAAAGCCTTCGATTTCCGCCACTTATAAAAATCCTGACAAATCAGTCGCATACCACCTAAGGAGTAGGCGAAGACGTATTTGATTTGCATCAATAAGCGCCGTAGCTGAATCGTTAAGGTAGGCAGTAATAGAAAAGAAATCGAGGCAATAATGAGCAAAGTCAGACTCGCTATCATCGGTAACGGCATGGTCGGCCACCGCTTTATTGAGGATCTTCTTGATAAAGCTGACGCTGCCCAGTTCGATATTACCGTGTTCTGTGAAGAACCCCGCAAGGCGTACGACCGTGTGCATCTTTCTTCCTACTTCTCCCATCATACCGCCGAAGAACTCTCTCTGGTGCGTGAAGGTTTCTACGAGAAGCATGGCGTTAAAGTGCTGGTGGGCGAACGCGCTATCACCATCAACCGTCAGGAAAAAGTGATCCACTCGAGCGCCGGACGCACAGTTTTTTACGACAAGCTGATCATGGCGACTGGCTCTTATCCGTGGATCCCACCAATTAAAGGCTCGGAAACCCAGGATTGTTTCGTCTACCGTACCATTGAAGACCTCAAGGCCATCGAAAACTGTGCACGTCGCAGCAAACGCGGTGCAGTGGTTGGTGGCGGCCTGCTGGGTCTGGAAGCTGCAGGCGCACTGAAAAACCTCGGCGTTGAAACTCACGTCATCGAATTTGCCCCGATGCTGATGGCAGAACAGCTTGACCACATGGGTGGTGACCAGCTGCGCCGTAAAATCGAAAGCATGGGTGTGAAAGTTCACACCAGCAAAAACACCAAAGAGATCGTTCAGGAAGGCACTGAAGCGCGCAAAACCATGCGCTTTGCCGACGGCAGCGAGCTGGAAGTAGACTTTATCGTCTTCTCCACCGGTATTCGCCCTCGCGACAAGTTGGCTAACCAGTGTGGCCTGGCCGTTGCTCAGCGCGGCGGTATCATGATTAACGATACCTGCCAGACCTCTGATCCGGACATCTACGCAATTGGCGAGTGCGCCAGCTGGAACAACCGTGTGTATGGGCTGGTCGCCCCGGGCTACAAAATGGCGCAGGTCGCCGTAGACCATATCCTCGGAACGGAGAACGCCTTCGAAGGCGCAGACATGAGCGCCAAGCTGAAGCTGCTGGGCGTGGACGTTGGCGGTATTGGCGATGCCCACGGTCGTACCCCGAACTCACGCAGCTACGTCTACCTCGACGAAAGCAAAGAAGTCTATAAACGCCTGATCGTCAGCCAGGACAACAAAACCCTGCTCGGCGCGGTGCTGGTGGGTGACACCAGCGATTACGGCAACCTGCTGCAACTGGTGCTGAATGCCATCGAACTGCCGGAAAACCCGGACGCCCTGATCCTGCCTGCTCACGCCTCGAGCGGCAAACCGTCTATCGGCGTTGATAAACTGCCAGACAGCGCGCAAATTTGCTCCTGCTTCGACGTCACCAAAGGCATGTTGATTTCAGCTATCAACAAAGGCTGCCACACCGTTGCAGCACTGAAAGCGGAAACCAAAGCCGGTACCGGCTGCGGCGGTTGTATTCCACTGGTCACCCAGGTGCTGAACGCCGAACTGGCGAAACAGGGCATCGAAGTGAACAACAATCTGTGCGAACACTTCTCTTACTCTCGCCAGGAGCTTTACCATCTGATCCGCGTGGAGGGCATCAAATCCTTCGACGAACTGCTGGCAAAACACGGCCAGGGTTATGGCTGCGAAGTATGTAAGCCAACCGTTGGTTCTCTGCTGGCTTCCTGCTGGAATGAGTACGTTCTCAAACCTGAACATACGCCACTGCAGGACACCAACGATAACTTCCTGGCAAACATCCAGAAAGACGGTACCTACTCTGTTATTCCACGTTCTGCCGGTGGCGAAATTACCCCGGAAGGGCTGGTCGCCGTAGGTCGCATTGCACGTGAATTTAATCTGTACACCAAAATTACTGGTTCCCAGCGTATCGGCCTGTTTGGTGCGCAGAAAGATGATCTGCCAGAAATCTGGCGTCAGCTGATTGAAGCGGGCTTCGAAACCGGCCACGCGTATGCCAAAGCGCTGCGTATGGCGAAAACCTGCGTAGGCAGCACCTGGTGCCGCTACGGCGTCGGCGACAGCGTGGGCTTCGGCGTGGAACTGGAAAACCGCTACAAAGGCATCCGTACGCCGCACAAAATGAAGTTTGGCGTCTCCGGCTGTACTCGTGAATGTGCGGAAGCGCAGGGTAAAGACGTGGGTATTATTGCTACTGAGAAAGGCTGGAACTTGTACGTGTGCGGTAACGGCGGGATGAAACCACGCCACGCAGACCTGCTGGCGGCAGATCTCGACCACGATACGCTGATTCAGTATCTCGACCGCTTCATGATGTTCTACATCCGTACCGCCGACAAGCTGACCCGTACCGCTTCCTGGCTGGACAACCTGGAAGGCGGCATCGACTACCTGAAGTCAGTCATCATCGACGACAAACTGGGCCTTAACGAACAGCTTGAAGCCGAGATGGCTCGCCTGCGCGAAGCGGTGATTTGCGAATGGACCGAAACCGTGAACACCCCGGCGGCACAGACGCGCTTCAAACACTTTATCAACAGCACCCAGCGCGACCCGAACGTACAGGTTGTGGCAGAGCGCGAACAGCATCGTCCGGCGACACCGTATGAACGAATTCCGGTAACGCTGGTGGAGGAAAACGCATGAGTCAGTGGGTAAACATCTGTAATATTAACGACATCCTGCCTGCCACCGGCGTCTGTGCGCTGCTGGGCAAGGAGCAGGTCGCGATTTTCCGTCCTCGCCACGATGAACAGGTTTTTGCCATCAGCAATATCGACCCGTTCTTTGAGGCCAGCGTCCTCTCCCGCGGCTTGATTGCGGAGCATCAGGGCGAACTGTGGGTTGCCAGTCCGCTGAAAAAACAACGTTTCCGCCTGAGCGACGGACACTGTATGGAAGATGCCAGCCACTCCGTGAAGCACTACGACGTACGCGTGAAGGACGGCAAGGTGCAGCTGAAAGGCTAATCCCCTCGCCTTTCCTATAGGAAAGGCTTATGACCCCTTATGGGTAACGGCAGGAAAAACCGTATGTTCTGTACGATTCCTGCTGTTATCCTGACGTCAATTCTTACCCCCTCCATGAATGCTGCGAGGTAACGTCGTGGATCACCTGCCAATTTTTTGTCAATTACGCAACCGCGACTGCCTGCTCGTGGGCGGCGGCGATGTGGCGGAACGCAAAGCGCGCCTGCTGTTAGAAGCGGGTGCCCGTTTGACTGTTAACGCCCTCGACTTTGCGCCACAGTTTGAGGTCTGGGCCCAGGAAGGAATGCTCACGCTGGAGCGGGGGGCGTTTAATGAATCCCTGCTGGATACCTGCTGGCTGACTATTGCCGCGACGGACGATGATATCGTGAACCAGCGCGTCAGCGATGCCTGCGAAGCGCGCCGTATCTTCTGTAACGTGGTGGATGCGCCACAGGAAGCCAGCTTTATCATGCCGTCGATTATCGACCGTTCACCGCTGATGATTGCAGTGTCGTCCGGTGGCCGCTCGCCGGTACTTGCTCGCCTGCTGCGGGAAAAACTGGAGGCCGTGCTGCCACAGCATCTTGGTCAGATTGCGCATTACGCCGGACAGCTCCGCTCCCGTGTGAAGCAAACCTTCGCAACCGTAGGTGAGCGACGTCGGTTCTGGGAAAAATTCTTTGTGAACGACAGGCTGGCGCAGTCGCTGGCGAATCAGGACAGCAAAGCCGTTGAAGAGACGACCGAACAACTGCTGCGCGAACCGCTGGATCACCGCGGTGAAGTGGTTCTGGTGGGGGCTGGGCCGGGAGATGCGGGCTTGCTGACGCTGAAAGGTCTCCAGCAGATCCAGCAGGCCGATATCGTGGTTTACGATCGCCTGGTCTCCGATGACATCATGAACCTGGTGCGTCGCGATGCTGACCGTATTTTTGTGGGCAAACGCGCGGGCTACCATTGCGTGCCGCAGGAAGAGATTAACCAGATCCTGCTGCGCGAGGCGCAAAAGGGAAAACGCGTGGTGCGTCTGAAAGGTGGTGATCCGTTTATCTTTGGCCGTGGCGGTGAAGAGCTGGAAACCCTGTGCAACGCGGGTATTCCGTTCTCTGTCGTGCCGGGCATTACGGCGGCATCCGGTTGCTCAGCCTACTCAGGCATTCCGCTGACACACCGGGACTACGCTCAGAGCGTGCGTCTGGTGACGGGCCACCTGAAAACCGGCAGCGAGCTGGACTGGCATAACCTGGCCGCAGAAAAACAGACGCTGGTGTTCTATATGGGGCTGAACCAGGCCGCCACAATTCAGGCGAAACTGCTGGAACACGGCATGGATGCAGATATGCCTGTCGCACTGGTGGAAAACGGTACCGCCATTACGCAGCGCGTGGTAAATGGCGTGCTGACACAGCTCGGTGAACTGGCGCAACAGGTTGAAAGCCCGGCGCTGATTGTCGTGGGCCGTGTGGTGGAACTGCGCGATAAACTTAACTGGTTCTCGAATCACTAACGCATATTAGTCCTTCCCTGAGTAGTCCTTATGCGGACTACTCCCCTCTTACTGCTGTCGATAACATACCGCCCCGAAGTGGAACTTTTTCCCTTTATTCCCTTGAGTTACATCTTATTTTCGTTTTCAGACAAGGAATGCGTATGTTTAAACTGGCAAAAGCCGCCGTTCTGGTAGGCCTGTTATCGACTCTGACGGCTTGCACCGGTCGTGTAGAAAACACGAAAAATAACTGCAGCTACGATTATCTGCTGCACCCGGCGATCTCTATTTCGAAGATCATCGGTGGTTGCGGCCCAGCGGCACAGCAGTAAGCGTTTTTCAGGCGTAAAAAAACCGGGAATCTCCCGGTTTATTTATTTAGTCGATTTTTTGTCAGGTGGCGGCAAAGTAAGCTTAAGGCTTACCCACAAACCCAATCGCTTCGTACACCGCCCTCAGGGTTTCGGACGCGCGTGCACTGGCTTTTTCCGCGCCGTCTTTCATCACCTTCTGCAGGAAAGCTTCGTCGTTACGATAGCGGTTATAGCGCTCCTGTAGCTCAGTCAGCATGCCAGAAACGGCATCTGCCACTTCACCTTTCAGGTGGCCGTACATCTTGCCTTCAAAATGCTGTTCCAGCTCAGGGATGCTCTGACCGGTGACCCCGGAGAGAATATCCAGCAGGTTGGAGACACCCGCTTTGTTCTGCACGTCGTAGCGCACGACAGGCGGCTCGTCGGAGTCGGTGACCGCGCGCTTCAGCTTTTTGACGACTGATTTCGGATCTTCCAGCAGGCCGATAACGTTGTTGCGGTTATCGTCAGACTTAGACATCTTTTTGGTCGGTTCCAGCAGTGACATCACGCGTGCGCCGGATTTCGGAATGAATGGTTCAGGTACCTTGAATACATCGCCATAAATCGCATTAAAGCGCTGGGCAATATCACGGCTCAGCTCCAGGTGCTGCTTCTGGTCTTCACCAACAGGAACCTGGTTAGTCTGATACAGCAGAATGTCTGCAGCCATCAGAACCGGATAGTCGAACAGACCGGCATTGATGTTTTCAGAGTAGCGCGCGGATTTATCCTTGAACTGGGTCATGCGGCTCAGCTCGCCGAAGTAGGTGTAGCAGTTCAGCGCCCAGCCCAGCTGTGCGTGCTCAGGTACATGCGACTGAACAAAAATGGTGCTCTTTTCAGGATCAATTCCGCAGGCCAGATACAGCGCCAGGGTATCCAGCGTGGCTTTACGCAGTTTCTCAGGATCCTGACGCGCGGTAATCGCATGGAGATCGACGATGCAATAAATGCAATGGTAGTCATCCTGCATGCTGACCCACTGACGTAACGCACCCATGTAGTTACCAATGGTCAATTCACCTGAAGGCTGTGCGCCACTAAAAACGATGGGCTTAGTCATTATTCAATTCCTGATGTTCACTGTGTGAAAGCCCGAGTACGGGCAACAAATCTTTGAAGTGGTCGAACACGACGTCCGGCTCACTTAGCGTGATGGCCTCACCGTAGTTGTAGCCGTAGGTTAACCCGACGGAAGGACACCCAGCCGCTCGGGCAGCCAGAATATCATTGCGTGAATCACCAACAAAGAGCAGCTCCGCAGGCGTTAAGGATAATTTTCCTGCCACCAGCAGAAGCGGTTCCGGATGCGGCTTTTTGTTTTGTACGTCATCACCGCCCACAATGACGGTGAAATACTTCGCGATATCCAGCGCTTCTAGCAGAGGTGCAACAAATGGCGTTGGCTTATTGGTTACCAGCCCCAGCGGGATGCCTTTCGCATGCAGTGTGCTCAGCGTTTCCAGGACGTCCGGGAACAGGAAACTCCCCTCCTCGACAGTCTCTTCATAGAAACGATCAAACAGTTTGCGCAGAATACGCAGTTGCTCGTCCTTCGGGATGTCGGCATGATCGACGCTCGGTTTACCCTGCGCCGAACGCTGCGACGCGCGCTCCTGGCGAGCCCATGTCAACGCACGCTCCATCAGCACGTCAGCACCGTTGCCGATCCACGTTACCACACGCTCTTCACCCGCAACGGGGAGTTCAAGCGCATACAGCGCCTGGTCAACAGCGCTTGTTAAGCCCGGCGCGCTGTCGACCAGCGTGCCGTCGAGGTCGAATGCCACACCCCGAATTGTCTGCAATTTATCCATGACTTACCTTCGCCAGTTCACGGCGCATTTCATCAATGACTTTTTTGTAATCCGGTTGGTCGAAAATTGCCGAACCTGCAACGAACATATCCGCGCCCGCTGCCGCAATTTCACCAATGTTATTCACTTTCACACCGCCATCCACTTCCAGACGAATGTCGTAGCCTGACTCATCAATACGACGACGCACTTCACGCAGCTTATCCAGCGTATGAGGAATGAACGACTGGCCGCCAAAGCCTGGGTTAACGGACATCAGCAAAATTACGTCCAGCTTATCCATCACATAATCGAGATAGCTCAGCGGCGTTGCCGGGTTAAACACCAGACCGGCTTTACAGCCATTCTCTTTGATCAGCTGCAACGTACGATCCACATGTTCAGAGGCTTCCGGGTGGAAGGTGATGATGCTGGCTCCCGCCGCAGCAAAATCTGGCACGATGCGGTCAACCGGTTTCACCATCAGGTGTACGTCGATCGGGGCGGTAATGCCATAGTTACGCAGCGCCTTGAGCACCATTGGGCCAATGGTCAAATTGGGGACGTAGTGGTTATCCATCACGTCGAAATGGACGACATCTGCGCCAGCCGCGAGAGCTTTAGCGGTGTCTTCACCCAGGCGGGCAAAATCGGCCGACAGAATTGAGGGAGCAATCAAAAACTGTTTCATCCGCATCTCCTTGAAATGTATTTACCGGCGGGCAAAACGGCTCAGGGGCGATAAAGAGCCAGGAGTTCGTCCACCTTTTTACGTGTGCCGCCGTTGCTGCTAATGCTACGCCGCACTTTAACCTGAAAATGCTTCGCGGCTTTGTACCATTCGCGCGTATCAGGGGTATCGTGATTTGAAATTAACACCGGAATTCTTTTACTGACCAGCTTTTCCGCCATCTCTGCCAGACGAGCCTGTTCGGCCGGGCTGAAGCTGTTGGTGTGATAGGCAGTGAAATTTGCCGTCGCAGACAGCGGTGCATAAGGGGGGTCACAGTAAACCACCGAGTTTACGCCTGCCAGTTCCATACACTCTTCATAGGAGAGGCAGTGAAACTCAGCATTCTGTGCTTTTTCAGCAAAGTGATACAGCTCGTCCTGTGGGAAATACGGGCGCTTATAGCGGCCAAAAGGTACGTTGAATTCACCACGAAGATTATACCGACACAGGCCGTTGTAGCCATGTCGGTTAAGATAGAGGAACAACAAGGCCCGGCGGAACGAATCCTCACTCTGATTGAACTCCGCGCGGAACTGGTAGTAAATGTCCGGGTTATTGTTCTCAGGCGTAAACAGTTTACGCGCCTCTGCGACATACTCATCGGTACGCAGTTTGACGATGTTATAGAGGCTGATAAGGTCGCTGTTGATATCCGCCAGGATATAACGAGAAAAATCGGTGTTCAGGAACACCGACCCCGCGCCCACGAAGGGCTCGATAAGACACTCACCTTTCGGCAGGTGCTTTTTAATATCATCGAGCAGGGGGTATTTCCCCCCTGCCCATTTCAGAAAAGCGCGATTTTTTTTCATGCTGACTAACTGATTACACCTTCTCCGGCTGTGGAGAAAGCTCCGACAGCATCCTGCGCTTTAAACATTACTTCAGATCGGCCTGAACCTGATGAATTGGCTTCGCCCACGGGTTTTTCGCCTGAACGTCTGCTGGCAGTGTCGCCACGGCGCGTTTCGCTTCATCTTTGGACGCATACACACCGCTCACCAGCACATACCACGGCTGACCGTTACGGGTCGTCTGATAAACCACGTAGTTTTTCAGATTCGATTTCTTCGCCCAACCGTTGAGGTTGTCATAGTTAGACGAACTGCTCAGCTGCAGCGTGTAATTGCTGGAAGGTGCAGATTTCAGCGAACCTACGTTACCTGCTGTTTTGCCTGCTGCGGTGCTGGAAGCTGTAGCAGACGCTGCAGGTGCAGCAGTCGTCGTCGGTGCTGTCGTGCTCGCCGTTGCTTTCGGCGCAGTCTGTGTGACTGGCGCTTTTGCTGGCTCGCTCACCGCAGCCGTTTCAGTATGTTTTGGCTGTGCTGGTGCGGCTTTCACTTCAGGCGCTTTCACCACTGCCTGAGGTTTAGTTTCGCGTTTAGGCTCAATCACTGCCTGCTTACGTTCAGGGCGTGTCGCAGTTTGTGTCTGGCGCGGTTTCGTTTCCGTCGCAGCAGTTTGCGGCTGAGCGTTACCACCGCGAATCGGTGCGACGGTTGCAGGTTCAGTTGGCAGTGTAGAGTTAACTACGGCGTTATCAATCTGCTGCTGGTTTTGCGGCTGAGTCAGTGCATTATTCAGGTCTCCCTGAACTTCTACACGCTGCTGACCTTCAGGCGTAACAGGTGCCTGGCTCTGAGCTGGGTTTGAGGAAACCGGCGGCAGAGAAACATCCTGTGGTGCTGCGGTGTTTCCTGCGGTCTGCTCTGCCGGGGTAGTACCCGGTGCAGGTTGCGCGCCATTTGCCTGATTTGCCGCATCGTTACCGGAGAGGTTGATGCTCTTCTCAGCGGAGGCAGTTTGCTCGGTTGAGTTCGTTGATGGTGCTTTAAGTGCAGAACCAATGCCGACAATCAGCAGCACAAGTACCAACACGCCAAGCCCCATCATAAGATACTGGCGGGAAGCCGGTTTTGGTGCAGCGGCTTTCTTACGTTTACGCGGGCGACGCTCTACAGGCTCTTCGTCCATTGAATCTTCTTCGGACTCATAATCCTCTTCTTCTCGCTCATCACGCGCGTTGCGGCTGCGCGAAGGGCGACGATCGTCTGCATCCAGATCAACATCGTCAAAGTTGATCTGCGGCTCGTTATCACGTTCTGAAGATTGACGAGAACGACCAGTACGACGATCGCTGGGATCGGGTTTCAGCTCGTCTTCTGGTTTGAATTCATCCATTTAACACCCCACTCAAAGGCTTATGCCAACGACTTTGCATTTCACCTGAAGCTAAACGACCACCTGCAACAGTGGCCTGACCTTTCTAGTTGTTACGCCTGCTGACAATCAGCGATAGCGCCAAGAACGACATCGTGCGGCACTCCGCCGCGCACTTCACTCTTCCCTATTGCAAGCGGGAGTACAAGACGCATCTCACCTGCCAATACTTTTTTATCGCGCATCATGTGGGGTAAATACGCTTGTGCCGACATCTCTTGCGGCCCGGTCACTGGCAAGCCTGCACGCTCAAGCAGCGCGATGATGCGCGCCGTCTCATCCGGTTTAAACTGCCCCAGACGTTCAGAGGTGCGAGCAGCCATCACCATTCCGGCAGCAACCGCTTCACCGTGAAGCCAGTTACCGTAACCCATTTCGGCTTCAATCGCGTGACCAAACGTATGCCCCAGATTCAGTAAAGCACGTAAGCCCGTTTCACGCTCGTCCGCAGCGACAACTTCCGCTTTCAGCTCACAACAACGACGGATGCAATATGCCAGTTTAGCCTCATCCAGGCGCAGCAACGCATCCATATTCTCTTCAAGCCAGTCAAAGAACTCGCTATCCAGAATAATGCCGTATTTGATCACTTCAGCAAGACCAGAAGCCAGCTCACGCTTCGGCAGCGTTTTCAGACAGTCGAGATCCACCACCACCGAAGCGGGCTGGTAGAACGCACCAATCATGTTTTTGCCAAGCGGATGGTTGACCGCAGTTTTGCCGCCAACAGAAGAGTCGACCTGAGACAATAACGTGGTTGGAATCTGAATAAAACGGACACCACGTTGATAGCTTGCAGCCGCAAAGCCGGTGAGATCGCCCACAACACCGCCGCCCAGGGCAAGCAGTGTTGTATCGCGACCATGCGGTTTTTGCAGCAATGCGGTAAAGACGGTATCCAGTACCGTCAGACTTTTATACTGCTCGCCATCGGGCAGAATGACACTGTCGACTTTTACGCCTGCCTGCTCTAGCAGGTGGCGTACACGGTCAAGATAAAGCGGAGCCAGCGTCTCGTTGGTGACCAGCATCGCCTGATCACCCGCTTTCAGTGGTAAAAAGGAAGCTGGGTCGTTAAACAAACCAGCCGCGATGGTGATAGGGTAACTACGTTCCCCGAGAGTAACTGTAATCCTCTCCATGACGCGACATCCACCTTTAATGCTTTTACCCGCAGGCGAGTGTATATAAAGCCAGAATCAGTTGCTTTCCAGCATATGAATAATCTGGTTTGCAACCACTTTAGCGCTCTGATCGTCAGTACGAATGGTCACATCAGCAATCTCTTCGTACAACGGATTGCGTTCATCGGCCAACGCTTCCAGAACTTCGCGTGGTGGCGTTTCAACCTGCAGCAGCGGGCGCTTTTTATCACGCTGCGTACGTGCCAGCTGTTTCTCGATGGTCGTTTCAAGATAGACCACTACGCCACGGGCGGAGAGACGGTTGCGGGTTTCGCGAGATTTTACAGAGCCGCCGCCTGTTGCCAGCACAATGCCCTGTTTTTCCGTGAGTTCGTTGATCACTTTTTCTTCTCGGTCACGGAAACCTTCTTCGCCTTCTACGTCGAAAACCCAGCCCACATCAGCTCCGGTTCGTTTCTCAATCTCTTGATCAGAATCGTAAAATTCCATATTGAGTTGTTGAGCTAACTGACGCCCAATAGTGCTTTTGCCGGCACCCATAGGCCCAACCAGAAAGATATTGCGTTTCTCTGCCATTTTATCGGTACTACTAAGACTATTCGTTAATGGTAATCCCCGCTTCGCAGACACCCAGCGTAGCAGGACATGAACTGAAACCTCATATGCAATAGAGCGAGAGTCAGACTAAAAATTATCTCAATACTCCGGCTTGTTTGGCAACTGATTAAATCACCACGCCGGGCGCATAAGGTAATAAGACGTAAGTCCAACTCAAATCGGTACTCCTTGTATGCTAATTCATGCCCCACGTCAAACATCTGCAACAAACTGAATGCAAAATCATTGCGGGGATCGTTACCCGTCAGTGAATACCGACCAGACGTGGTGTAATAAACACCACTAACTCACGTCGTTCGTTGTCTTTTCCATCATGACGAAAAAGCTGCCCAATCCAGGGGATGCGACCCAGCCCCGGCACGCTGTCGCTGCCAGTTTTGTTCTTCTGCGAGAAAATTCCACCCAACGCCAGTGTTTCTCCGCTTTTTACCTCCACCTGTGTTTCGATCTCTTGTTTGTCGATCGCCAGCGTTTCACCATCAGCCTGCTGCAGCACCTGCCCCGGCATATTCTCACTGATGTGTAATTTCAGACGCACACGTCCACCAGGCAATACCACGGGAGTCACCTCCATCCCTAATACCGCCTCTTTGAATTCCACAGAAGTCGCCCCACTTTCACCGCTTGAGACCTGATACGGGATCTCACTCCCCTGTTTGATACTGGCCGGTTGCATATGCGAGGCCAGCAGTCGCGGGCTGGCGATGATATCAACCTGCTGTTTTTGCTCCAGTGCAGACAACTCCAGATCCAGCAGCCGACCATTAATTCGCCCGATATTAAAACCCACGTGGCTGGTAGCGCTGGCCACGGAAAGATCGCTGCCAAGCGTCGTGACGTGTCCGACCTTGCCCGCGTCGGTGGCGTCGGCGAGATTCCACTTCACTCCTAGCTCACGCAGGCTTTTTTCATTAATGGTCACGATATGCGCCGCCAGCTCAACCTGCTCGACGGGAATATCCATTTGGGCGGCCCAGCGCTGTAGCATCTCCAGCACCGTCTGATTATCCCGAACCAACAGGCGGTTAGTGCGCTTGTCGAGTGATAAACTCCCCTTTGGGCTCAGGAGTTTTTCGGCTGCTTTTTGTAACTCCCCGGCATCGGCGTAAGAAAAAGAGAGACTCTGTGAGACCAGTGGGGCATCCTGCTGCCGGCGCGTCCGCTCCTGCTCTGAACGCTCCCGCTGTTCGCGCTGCCAGGCCGCGGTATGGACATAAAAAATGCCACCATCCTCTCGTAAAACGAGCCCGGCGCTGTTGACTACCGTCTGTAGCGCTTGTCGCCAGGGGACGCGCGTCAGGTTAAGTGAAAGCGTGCCGCTAACATCCGGTGATATCACCAGATTACGATTCTCCTGCACGACAAGTGCCTGTAGCACCTGAACCACAGGAACATCATCCACCACCAGCGTGACGGGTTTTGGTACGGTGGCCCACAGCGGATGGCAGAACGCCAGCAGCAACAGCATTATCCTTAAGTTCATTTTTAATCGTTCCTTCTCGTTGCCACGTCCATTGTCCAGGTTCACATGTGTCACCCACATCAACAACCAGTGCTGACTCATTGATGGCTTTTACCTGCCAGCCCACCGGGAAGCGCTGATGCGTTTTCAGGCGATACCAGCGCTTTTGCCCATCCTGTAAGATGCCAACCGTTTCATGACCCGCCACCATACCGCGGTAGTGCCACTGCACCAGTTGACCACTACTGCAAGGATCGTCCGGCGGGCGAAACGGATCGCGCATGCCGGTCAATGTCAGCACCGAACAAACCAGCAAGCAACGCGCACTATTTCGCATGATCCGACTCCAGATCCAGCCGCAGGCGTAACAACGCATCCTGTGGCGCAATCGCGAAAGCCGCGACCTGCACATCCCGCTGTGCCAGCAGAGAAAAAACGGTCGGGATCGCCGGCCATTCAGCATCCAGCGTCAGTTCTCCTCCCCTTTGCGACGGCTTCCAGTGAACCAATTTCACACCGTTCCCCTGAAAATCGAGCGGTGAAAAGGGCTGCATCTCCTGCATTTCCGGGGGTTCCGGGCTAAAAGGTATCTTACTGGCTGCGGGCCATAGCGATGCATTAGCCCGGGCATCCTGCATCAATTGCCGCTGGAGTTCAGCACACAGCCTGTCTACTGGACGGAGCAAGGTGCTCCATCCAGCCAGCCCGGCAAAGAGAATACTCAGACACCAGCAAAGCACCCGATGCCATGATCGGTTTTCGCACCAGCGTTCCAACAAGGTGTCCACACATTACCTCTCACTTTTCAGATTAAATGTGAACATCCAGTGTCCCTGGCTATCCTGGCGGATCTCTCCTGCGGGTCCTGTCGTGAACCCGTCGAGTTGTCCAGGTACATCACGCAGCGCAGAAAGGGCTGGCAGGGTAGTGGCATACCCGATAAGCATCAGAGCTGGAGGCTGATAACGCAGTTCTGTCAGCCAGACCTGCGACGGAATGACGCTGGCAAGTGATTCCAGCACCGGTTGCCATGTGTGTCGTTGACGTTTCAGTGCAGGCATCGGCACCTCTGTGGTCAGCGTCTGGCGAGACATAAGTGCGTGATGCACAGACTGCATTCCCGCCAGTTCAGCTCGCAGAGCGTGCAGTCTCACCTGGTGGTTTATCCTCAGACCGAAAATGACCATCAGCATCACCAGCCATGCGCCGACAAACATCGCGCCCCAGAAACGCAGGCATCGCGCCCGTCGTTGCTGTCGCCACGGCATAAAGTTCGTCATGTTCACTCAGGAACCTCGCTCATGGCCAACGCCAGCGCGACGGTGTAATCAGCACCGCAATCCGGTAGAGGGGCATGGCAGCGATCCAGGGTTTCCCATGGGTCACGTAGGCTATCGAACAGCGCGATATCGCCTGGGCTCAGGGCCAGCAGTGCCGCCAGTTCCGTCGCGTTTGCAGCTTCTGTGGTAAAGCGGCGTCCCCACTGGTGGCGCATAGCCCAAAGCCACTGATGTTCATCTCGCCAGGCGACGCAATGCGCCGGGGCAACTGCGGGAAGAAGGTTCGCCAGTGCGCTGGCATCCGGGGTAATCGTCACCAGCCGCAAACGTAGCGTTTTCGCCAGCGCCAGGAGAGTTTCAACCTCTTTGTTTTGTGCGGCGGTAACATGAAATGTGTTGCTGAACGTGTCCTGCACGTAATCGAAACAGAGCGTTTCTGCTGGCATCTCCAGTTCGCGAGAGAGCGCCGCGCCCAGCCATGAAAGTTGCTCACTGTCGCGCAGCGCAATGCCCGGGCGGGGAAGTGACCGTTGCAGGGTGCGTGCTGCCGGGAAAGAGAGGAACACACGGTGGTGGTGCGGCAACGTCTTCCGCCAGTCGCGCAACGCGTCAACCAGCTGTTCTGGCTGGCAAATTTTACCTTCCCGAATAATGCCTTCGGCCAGGGAGATTGCCCACCAGCGACGCAAGCACCAGCCCGCTCTCTCCCGGGCCAATGCGATAATCAGCACCCTATCCTGTTGAATATGAACGCCCGTTTGCCATGTTTTGAAAGCCATGCTTCACGATCTCCTTATCGCCCGTCACCGTGACGGCTATATCAATGAATCAGGCTTGCCTTTATACTACCGCGCGATTGTTTAGAAACTGCCCAAGTGAAACCAAATGGGAAATCTCCGGTGAAGTTCGTAAAGTATTTATTCATCCTTGCAGTCTGTTGCATTCTGCTGGGAGCAGGCTCGATTTACGGTTTGTACAAATATATTGAGCCACAGCTACCTGATGTCGCCACGCTTCGCGATGTGCGACTCCAGATCCCGATGCAAGTCTATAGCGCCGATGGCGAGTTGATGGCGCAGTATGGCGAGAAGCGCCGTATTCCGCTGACCTTAAACCAAATTCCACCTGTTATGGTGAAAGCCTTTATCGCCACTGAGGACAGCCGTTTTTACGAGCACCATGGTGTCGATCCGATAGGGATTTTCCGTGCCGCAAGCATTGCGTTGTTCTCCGGTCATGCCTCTCAGGGGGCGAGTACCATTACGCAACAGCTGGCACGTAACTTCTTCCTCAGTCCGGAAAAGACTCTGATCCGTAAGATCAAAGAGGTGTTCCTTGCGATCCGTATTGAGCAGTTGTTAAGCAAAGACGAGATCCTTGAGCTGTACCTCAATAAAATCTATCTGGGTTACCGTGCCTATGGCGTGGGCGCTGCTGCACAGGTGTACTTTGGTAAACCAGTTGAGCAACTCACCTTAAGCGAAATGGCAACCATCGCGGGTCTGCCGAAAGCGCCTTCCACGTTTAACCCGCTCTACTCGCTCGATCGCGCCACTGCACGTCGTAACGTCGTTCTGTCCCGTATGTTAAGCGAAGGCTATATCAGCCAGAGCGAGTACGACCAGGCGCGTAATGATGTCATTGATGCCAACTACCATGCCCCTGAGATCGCCTTCTCTGCCCCTTATCTGACCGAAATGGTTCGCCAGGAAATGGTGAATCGTTATGGTGACAAGGCCTATGAAGATGGTTATCGCGTTTACACCACTGTTACCCGCAAAGTTCAACAGGCAGCTCAGGAAGCAGTGCGTAATAACGTGCTGGATTACGATATGCGTCACGGCTATCGCGGCCCGTCAAACGTGCTCTGGAAAGTGGGCGAAAGTGCGTGGGACAGCAAAAAAATCACCGGTACGCTGAAAGCGCTGCCAACCTATGGTCCGCTCCTTCCTGCCGTGGTAACTCAAGCCGATCCTCAGGAAGCCGTTGCGACGCTCGCGGACGGCACCTCAGTCTCCCTGCGTATGGACGGTATCCGTTGGGCGCGTCCATACCGTTCGGATACCCTGCAAGGCGCAACGCCGCGTAAAGTGACCGATGCGGTACAAACCGGACAGCAAATCTGGGTGCGCAAGGTAGGTGAGTCCTGGTGGCTGGCGCAGGTTCCGGACGTTAACTCGGCTCTGGTCTCCATTAATCCTCAGAACGGTGCGGTAATGGCCCTGGTCGGTGGGTTCGATTTTAACCAGAGTAAATTTAACCGTGCTACCCAGGCACTGCGTCAGGTCGGTTCCAATATCAAGCCGTTCCTCTACACTGCCGCGATGGATAAGGGCCTGACCCTCGCCAGCATCCTTAACGACGTGCCCATCTCTCGCTGGGATGCCGGTGCCGGTTCCGACTGGCAGCCGAAGAACTCCCCGGCGGAATATGCCGGTCCTATTCGTCTTCGTCAGGGTCTGGGACAGTCGAAAAACGTGGTGATGGTGCGTGCTATGCGCGCGATGGGTGTCGACTATGCTGCCGAGTATCTGCAGCGCTTCGGTTTCCCGGCGCAGAACATCGTTCGTACCGAATCTCTGGCGTTAGGCTCAGCCTCCTTTACGCCGCTTCAGGTTGCACGTGGATACTCGGTAATGGCCAACGGTGGCTTCCTGATTGATCCGTATTTCATCAGTAAAATCGAGAACGATCAGGGTGGCGTACTGTTTGAAGCGAAGCCGAAAATTGCCTGTCCTGACTGCGATATTCCGGTCATTTACGGCAATACGCCGAAATCTGACGTGCTTGAAAATAAGGACATGGAAGACGTCGCTGTGTCTCAGGAGCAGCAGAACGGCGTAGTACCACAGCCGCAACTGGAACAGGCGAACCAGGCGCTGGTGGCGCAGACTGGTGCGCAGGAGTATGCCCCGCATGTGATCAACACGCCGCTGTCGTTCCTGATCAAAAGCGCACTGAACACTAATATCTTCGGTGAACCAGGCTGGCAAGGTACCGGCTGGCGTGCAGGACGTGATTTGCAGCGTCATGACATCGGCGGTAAGACAGGGACCACCAACAGCTCGAAAGATGCGTGGTTCTCCGGCTACGGCCCGGGTGTGGTGACCTCAGTCTGGATCGGTTTCGACGATCATCGTCGTGACTTAGGTCGTACAACGGCATCTGGCGCGATTAAAGATCAGATTTCTGGCTACGAAGGCGGAGCGAAAAGCGCGCAACCTGCCTGGGATGCGTATATGAAGTCTGTTCTTGAAGGTGTTCCGGAACAGCCGCTGACGCCACCGCCAGGCGTGGTGACAGTCAATATCGACCGCAGTACAGGCCAGCTCGCCAACGGCGGGAATAGTCGAGAAGAGTATTTCATCGAGGGCACGCAGCCAACCACACAGGCGGTGCACGAGATGGGTACAGAGATTATTGATAACGGTGAAACGCACGAGTTGTTCTAAATATAAAAATGCCCGATAAAAATCGGGCAAAGTATCGTAGGCCGGGTAAGGCGAAGCCGCCACCCGGCTTTTTTTATGGCCTACAGTCGCCCCTGCCCCTTCAACCACTCCCGTACCAGGAACAGCGCACTCACATTACGCGCTTCGTTAAAGTCCGGGTCTTCCAGCAAATCCATCAGGTGTGCTAACGGCCAGCGAACCTGCGGCAGTGGCTCCGGTTCGTCACCTTCCAGCGATTCTGGATAGAGATCTTCAGCCACCACGATATTCATTTTGCTGGAAAAATAGGACGGTGCCAGGCTCAGTTTTTTCAGGAACGACAGCTCATTTGCACCAAAACCCACCTCTTCTTTCAGCTCGCGGTTTGCCGCTTCAAAGACGGTTTCACCCGGGTCGATAAGTCCTTTCGAAAACCCGAGCTCGTAAGATTCCGTTCCCACAGCGTATTCGCGGATCAAAATCAGATGATCGTCGACAATGGGAACAATCATCACCGCTTCGCGCGCAGAGGGGCGCATACGCTCATAAACGCGACGCACACCGTTGCTGAACTCCAGATCCACGCTTTCGACATTAAACAGGCGCGATTTGGCGATAGTTTCAACATTCAGAATGGTGGGTTTTTGTAGTGGTTTGCTCATCTTGATGGGTCTTAGCAGTGAGAACGGGCTTTATTGTGCGATACGCCGCACGGTTTCGGCAATGTCAATCGTTCTTTATTTACATTTATGCAACGTAATAAAGATCAATCCTCAATTCAAAACAAATGTCAAGAGGTTGAAATGTTTCCAGGAATTTGCTGATATCGCGCCATAACAGGCTTTGCTATCATCATCGGTCACTGGGATGCGCTTCAGAATGCTCAAGTTCGACTCCATACTTGCCGATAGCCAACCACAGACTCTCATTCAATATTAAAGGTGCTACAGACTACACCTGTAAGAAGATAAGTAAGATGGGGAAAGCATGAGCACCATTTTGATTGTTCTCGCTGCTATGCTGGCCGGCGCATTGTTTGCAGGGTGGGTGTACAGGCGTCGCATACAACGCCGTTACCGGTTGCCTTTTTTAAATGCGTTCGCTGGCGCAACGACGCGTAAACTCACGCAAGACGAGCGCGATGCAGTTGAAAACTATCTCGAAACGCTGAACCGTTCTCAGTTAACCCCTGGGCCGACGGGAGCTACTACTGCGCCAGTCTCACTTAAGCTTAATGCGCAAAGTGATACCGTGCTGTGCCTGACGCGCTCCATCACGCGCTATGGCATCACCACTGATGATCCCAACAAATGGCGCTATTACCTTGATTCTGTCGAAGTACATCTGCCCCCTTCCTGGGAGCAATATATTACTGACGAAAACAGCGTTGAACTGATCCACACCGATTCATTACCTCTGGTCATCTCGCTTAACGGTCACACGTTAAGTGAATACCTACAGGAAGCGCCTCGCTTTGCACTGGAACGTGCAAGTTCAACCCAGGCTTCCATCCGTGGCGAAGAGTCAGAGCAGATCGAGCTGCTGAATATCCGCCAGGAGACGCATGAAGAATACGCCCTGAGCCGCCCGGATGGCATTCGTGAAGCCATCCTGATCGTTGCCGCTTTCCTGCTCTTTTTCTGCTGTCTGCTGACGCCGGATGTGTTTGTCCCCTGGCTGGCTGGCGGAGCGGTGTTACTGTTGGCTGCCGGGCTTTGGGGGCTTTTTGCCCCACCAGCAAAAACCTCGTTGCGAGAGATCCACTGCCTGCGCGGTACGCCGAAGCGCTGGGGTCTGTTCGGTGAAAACGATCAGGAGCATCTCAACAATATCTCACTCGGCATTATCGACCTTATCTACCCGCGCCACTGGCAACCATGGATTGCGCAGGATTTAGGACAGAAAACCGATATTGATATCTACCTTGACCGCCACGTTGTGCGTCAGGGGCGATTTTTATCTCTGCATGACGAAGTGAAAAATTTCCCGCTCCAGCACTGGCTACGTAGCACTGTTATTGCCGGAGGCGCCGCGCTGGTCTTTGTCATGCTGCTGCTTTTCGTGCCGCTGGATATGCCCATCAAATTCACCCTGTCGTGGATCAAAGGGGCGCAAACCATCGAAGCGTCCAGCGTCAACAAACTGGATGAAGCCGGTGTGCGCGTAGGAGACACGCTGCGCCTGAAGGGAACCGGGATGTGTAATATTCATACCCCAGGGGCGTGGAATACACGCCAGAACTCACCGTTCATGCCGTTCGATTGCTCGCAAATCATCTGGAACGACGCCCCACCGTTGCCGTTGCCGGAATCCGAAGTGGTGAATAAAGCCACCGCCCTCACTCAGACGGTCAACCGCCAGTTACATCCGAAACCGGATGATGATTCGCGCGTCAGCCCTGCGCTGCGCTCAGCTATTCAGAAATCAGGTATGGTTCTGCTGGATGATTTTGGCGACATTGTTCTGAAAACGAAGGATTTATGCTCCTCGCAAGACGAGTGTGTGCGTCTCAAAAACGCCCTGGTAAACCTGGGGAACAGTAAAGACTGGGACTCGCTGGTGAAACGTGCCGAAGCGGGTCGACTGGATGGCGTCAACGTGCTGCTGCGTCCGGTTAGCGCGGAATCGCTGGATAACCTGGTGGCTACCTCGACAGCACCGTTCATGATGCGTGAAACCACCCGTGCGGCTCAGGCGCTGAACAGCCCGGCACCGGGTGGCTTTGTCATTGTCAGTGATGAAGGTAGTGACCTGGTCGATCAACCTTATCCGCAGGTTGCGCTTTATGATTACCCGGCACAAGAGCAGTGGGGCCAATTTCAGCGCCTGGCGCAGATGCTGATGCAAACACCGTTCAGTGCCGAAGGGATCGTCACGAGTATTTATACTGATGCCAACGGTACCCGTCATATCGGCCTGCACCGGATGCCGGATAGCGCAGGTTTGTGGCGCTACATTGGTACCTCGCTGCTGATGTTAGCCATGTTGTTCTCTATCTTCTGGAACGGTTTTATGGCCCTGCGTCGCTACCAGCGCTCACGCACCCGGCTGGCTGACATCCAGCAGTATTACGAAAATTGCCTCAATCCTAAGCTGCTCCCCTCCTCTGAGAGCCTGATCTGATAACGTCCTCGCGCGACAAGATGTGCTACCCTGTCGCGCACGTTTCTTCTGGCTGGAGTACCCCTTATGCATCTTGATATCGCTTGGCAGGAGGTTGATACCGTTCTGCTGGATATGGACGGCACACTGCTCGATCTCGCCTTTGATAACTATTTCTGGCAAAAGCTGGTTCCGGAAACCTATGGCGAACAGCAGGGGATCTCCCCGGCAGAAGCGCAGGCATTCATTCGTTCGCAATATAGCGCGGTGCAGCATACGCTTAACTGGTACTGTCTTGACTACTGGAGCGAACGCCTCGGTTTGGATATTTGTGCCATGACTACCGCTCAGGGCCCACGCGCCGTGCTGCGTGAAGATACTGTTCCTTTCCTGGATGCACTGAAAGCCAGCGGCAAGCGCCGTATTTTGCTGACCAATGCGCATCCTCATAATCTGGCGGTAAAGCTGGAACATACGGGTCTGGCTTCACACCTTGATTTATTACTTTCTACCCACACATTTGGTTATCCGAAAGAGGATCAGCGGTTGTGGCACGCGGTGAAAGAAGAGACGGGATTGCAGCCCGAACGCACGCTGTTTATTGACGATAGCGAGCCCATTCTGGATTCCGCAGCCACCTTTGGCATTCGCTATTGTCTGGGGGTCACTAATCCTGACTCTGGCCTGGCTGAAAAAAGCTATCTGCGCCATCCTGGGCTGAATGACTATCGCCAGATGATCCCCTCACTCACCGTGAAGGAGACGCCATGAAAGAAAAACCCTCTGACGGGGTAAGACTGGATAAATGGCTGTGGGCAGCCCGTTTTTATAAAACGCGCGCCCTTGCCCGCGAGATGATTGACGGCGGGAAAGTGCATTACAACGGCCAGCGCAGTAAATCGAGCAAACTGGTTGAGTTGAATGCCACCCTGACGCTGCGTCAGGGCAACGATGAACGAACGGTGGTGATTAAAGCCATTACCGAACAACGACGGCCCTCAACCGAAGCCGTACTGCTTTATGAAGAGACGGCTGAAAGCATTGAAAAGCGTGAGAAAACCGCGCTGGCGCGCAAAATGAACGCGCTGACTATGCCACACCCGGACCGGCGGCCGGATAAAAAAGAGCGCCGCGATCTGATGAAATTTAAACACGGTGAGACTGAGTAACCTCACCCGCACGAGAGACTAAAATGGCCCAACACGACCAATTACACCGCTATCTGTTTGAACAATTCGCCGTGCGCGGCGAGCTGGTCACCGTATCCGAAACCTGGAAACAGATTCTGGAAAACCACAACTACCCACTGCCGGTGAAGACCCTGTTGGGCGAACTGCTGGTTGCCACCAGCTTGCTGACGGCGACGCTGAAATTCGCGGGTGATATCACCGTGCAATTGCAGGGTGATGGCCCGATGACGCTGGCGGTGATCAACGGCAATAACCAGCAGCAGATGCGCGGCGTGGCACGCGTTCAGGGCGATGTACCTGAAAATGCAGATCTGAAAACGCTGGTGGGTAATGGCTACCTGGTGATCACTATCTCTCCTGAGGAAGGTGAACGCTATCAGGGCGTGGTCGGTCTGGAAGGCGATACGCTGGCGGCCTGCCTGGAAGATTACTTTATGCGTTCTGAGCAGCTGCCAACCCGTCTGTTCATTCGCACCGGTGAAGTGGACGGTCAGCCAGCTGCAGGTGGTATGTTGCTGCAGGTTCTGCCGGCTCAGGACGCGCAGACCAATGATTTTGAACACCTGGCGACGCTGACTGAAACCATCAAAGCGGAAGAGTTGTTCAACCTGTCGGCGACTGATGTGCTGTGGCGTCTGTATCACGAAGAAGAAGTGACCGTTTACGACCCGCAGTCGGTGGAGTTTAAGTGCACCTGTTCACGTGAACGCTGTGCTGGCGCACTGAAGACGCTGCCGGACGAAGAGATCGACAGCATCATGGCGGAAGATGGCGAAATTGATATGCACTGTGACTACTGCGGTACGCACTATGTGTTCAATTCGATGGATATCGCTGAGATCCGCAATAACGCCTCCCCGGCTGACCCACAGGTACACTAGTACTTTCCCCTCTCCCCGTGGGGGAGGGGTAAAATCCCCGCCCATGCTGAATCGTTTTCATAATGTAACTCTTACGTAATTTTCTTACGTGTATGCGATTACATTCACATTCCTTCCGATAATATCACCAGCCTTTAACCTTTTCGGAACATTTTCCCCAACCAAAAAGCGATTCCTGCGATAATCCGCCTGCCCTGTGACTGGAGTCGCAGCGTTTTCCGTTAGTAAGGGTTTTGTCCAGATGCGTAAATCTATGAGCCCCGTCGCGGTTAACAACCTCAGAAAAACCCTACAATTTCAGGCAGTACATATTGGCTAAGGAGCAGTGATATGCGTGTTACTGGTTTAACCCCGCAAGATCTCAAGGCTTATGGTATTAACGACGTCCAGGAAATCGTCTACAACCCCGACTACGATACGCTGTATCAGGAAGAGCTCAATCCAGCACTGGAAGGATACGAGCGCGGTGTGTTGACGAATCTTGGTGCTATCGCCGTCGATACCGGTATCTTTACCGGTCGTTCGCCGAAAGATAAGTATATCGTCCGCGACGAAACCACCCGCGATACGCTGTGGTGGGCTGACAAGGGCAAAGGGAAGAACGATAACAAACCGCTCTCCCCGGAGACCTGGCAGCATCTGAAAGGGCTCGTCACCCATCAACTTTCCGGCAAGCGTCTGTTCATTGTCGATGCTTTCTGTGGCGCAAACGCCGACACCCGTCTCTCCGTACGTTTTATCACCGAAGTGGCCTGGCAGGCGCATTTCGTGAAAAACATGTTTATTCGTCCAACCGACGAAGAGCTGAAGAATTTCACCCCGGATTTCATCGTGATGAACGGTGCGAAATGCACTAACCCACAGTGGAAAGAGCAGGGTCTGAACTCCGAAAACTTTGTTGCCTTCAACCTGACCGAGCGTATCCAACTGATCGGTGGTACCTGGTACGGCGGCGAAATGAAGAAAGGGATGTTCTCCGTCATGAACTACCTGCTGCCGCTGCGGGGCATCGCCTCCATGCACTGCTCGGCTAACGTCGGTGAAAAAGGTGACGTGGCGGTGTTCTTCGGACTTTCCGGTACCGGGAAAACCACTCTGTCCACCGATCCGAAACGTCGTCTGATTGGCGATGACGAACACGGCTGGGATGACGACGGGGTATTCAACTTTGAAGGCGGCTGCTACGCGAAGACCATTCGCCTGTCTGAAGAGGCCGAGCCGGATATCTTCCACGCTATTCGTCGCGATGCGCTGCTGGAAAACGTCACCGTGCGTGCCGATGGCTCCATCGACTTCGACGATGCGTCGAAAACGGAAAACACCCGCGTCTCTTACCCGATCTATCACATCGACAATATCGTGAAGCCGGTGTCAAAAGCGGGTCATGCCACGAAGGTCATTTTCCTGACGGCGGATGCGTTCGGCGTGCTGCCTCCGGTGTCTCGCCTGACTGCCAGCCAGACACAGTACCACTTCCTCTCCGGTTTCACCGCCAAGCTGGCGGGTACTGAGCGCGGCGTGACTGAACCCACCCCAACCTTCTCCGCCTGCTTCGGCGCGGCATTCCTGTCGCTGCATCCGACGCAGTACGCTGAGGTGCTGGTAAAACGCATGCAGGCATCCGGTGCGCAGGCGTACCTGGTGAACACGGGCTGGAACGGTACCGGCAAGCGTATCTCCATCAAAGATACGCGCGCCATTATCGACGCCATTCTGGATGGTTCTCTGGATAACGCGGAAACCTTCACGCTGCCAATGTTTGATCTGGCGATCCCAACAGAGCTGCCGGGTGTGGATACGCATATCCTCGACCCACGCAACACTTACGGTTCGCCGGAACAATGGCGCGAGAAAGCGGAATCGCTGGCGAAGTTGTTTATTGAGAACTTCGAGAAGTACACCGATACCCCGGCGGGTGAAGCGCTGGTGAGTGCGGGACCGAAGCTGTAGGTAAAAGCAAAAAGGCAACGAAAGTTGCCTTTTTTAATGTTTTCTTCCTCTCCCCGTGGGAGAGGGCATCAGGCCGCACCCTTTTGTTAACTCTCTTTCACCTGTCCCCGCGTTACCGGCACCGGCAACCAGGCGCGAATGCTCAACCCACCCCGCTCGCTGGTCCCAATCTCCAGCAACCCGTTATGGTTATCAATGATACGCTGCACAATCGCCAGACCTAAGCCTGTACCGCTGGTGCTGCGCGCGCTGTCACCACGAACAAATGGCTGGAACAGATGCTTACGCTGCTCAGGCTTGATGCCCGGACCATCGTCTTCCACCTGGAACCAGGCGCGGTTGAGTTCAGACCCGCTGCTGACTTTAATCCAGCCATTGCCGTAGCGCGCCGCATTGACCACCATGTTCGCCACCGCACGTTTGATAGAGAGCGGGTGCATGCGGACCTGGATCTCACCCGCCTGAAGGTCGGTATCAATCTCGCGCTCGTAGCCGCTTTCCGCCGCCACCACTTCACCCAGCACCGCGTTCAGATCTGCCATCTCCATTGGCATCTCCTGCCCGGTGCGCAGGTAGTCGATGAACTGCTCAATGATGGCATTACACTCTTCGATGTCCTTGTTGATGGACTCGGCAAGATAGCCGTCCTCTTCCCCCATCATCTCCGTCGCCAGACGAATACGCGTTAGCGGCGTGCGCAGGTCATGGCTCACACCGGCCATCAGCAGTGTACGGTCATCCGCCAGTTGCTTCACACCGGCTGCCATATGGTTAAACGCACGCGTCACGGAACGGACCTCAGAGGCACCATACTCACGCAATGGAGGAGGAATAATCCCTTTACCGACCTGCAGCGCAGCGTGCTCCAGGTCGACCAGCGGTCGGTTCTGTATACGGATAAACAACCAGGCTCCGCCTATCGCCAGCAGCATAATCGCCAGGGTATAGCGGAACAGCGGTGAGAAATCGCCCTGATGGATTTCGGTCAGTGGAACGCGCACCCAGATATTGGGTGACAGCCAGGTTTTCAGCCAGACAACAGGTGAGCTTTTGTTGACCTCGACGCGCACTTCCGTCGGGCCGCCGAGCTGCTGCGCCATCTGCTGGCTAAGGAATTCATAATGCTGCGCCCAGCGCAGTCCCGCGTCTTCCGCCGCTTCATTTGAGTAGAGCGAAATGCCCAGCTCACGGTAGATTTCACGACGGAAGGCAGGGGGGACAACCAGCTGCGTGCCATCCTCCAGTTGCAGTTTATCGGTCATCAGCATACGGACTTCGTACGCCAGAACCTTATTAAACTGCTGGAGGCTTGGCAGGATCGCAAAGTTCAGCACCACCAGATAGGTCGTCACCAGGCTGACGAACAGCAAGGTGACGATCAACAGCAGGGTGCGGGCAAACGAGCTTCGCGGCGAGAAGCGCATTCGCCTCATGCTTTAGAACCGTCCGGGACAAATACGTAGCCAAGACCCCAAACGGTCTGAATATAACGAGGATGCGCCGGATCTTCTTCCACCATGCGGCGCAGACGAGAGATCTGCACGTCGATGGAGCGTTCCATTGCGGAGTATTCGCGGCCACGCGCCAGGTTCATCAGCTTGTCACGGGACAGCGGCTCACGTGGGTGGCTGACCAGTGCTTTGAGAACGGCAAACTCGCCGCTGGTGAGTGGCATAGGTTCGTCTTCACGGAACATCTCGCGCGTGCCGAGGTTCAGCTTAAACTTACCGAAGGCAATAACAGCTTCTTCCTGCGATGGTGCACCAGGCAGTTCGTTTGCCTGACGACGCAGCACGGCGCGAATACGTGCCAGCAGTTCACGCGGGTTAAACGGTTTTGGAATGTAGTCGTCAGCACCAATTTCGAGGCCCACGATACGGTCAACTTCTTCACCCTTCGCCGTCACCATGATGATCGGCATCGGGTTGCTCTGGCTACGCAGACGACGGCAGATAGAAAGCCCATCCTCACCTGGCAGCATCAGGTCGAGCACCATCAGGTGGAAAGATTCACGGGTCAGCAGACGATCCATCTGCTCAGCGTTCGCGACGCTACGAACCTGGAAGCCCTGCTCGGTCAGATAACGTTCCAGCAGCGCACGCAGGCGCATGTCGTCATCCACGACCAGAATTTTGTAGTTCTCTTGCATTGTATTTACTCCCAAAGGTTCGGATAGTCTTTGTAACAGCGTATTCTAAAAAAGTGCACGTGTTCGACCAGCTAATTCTGGTATAAATTCTAGTCGAAATTGTTACAAAGCATATTTAACAGCAGCTTATCTGCACATTTCATCACATAAATCATTATTAATGCTGTCTGTTACGCTATGTGATACGTAATGTGCGCAAGGTTTGCAATGATGTCGAGTCTGAAGGTCACCCCATGAAAACGCCCCTGATCACCCGCGAAGGGTACGAAAAACTCAAAAAAGAGATGGATTACCTGTGGCGCGAAGAGCGTCCAGAAGTGACGAAAAAAGTCACCTGGGCTGCGAGCCTCGGCGATCGCAGCGAAAATGCTGATTATCAGTACAACAAGAAGCGACTGCGCGAGATCGACCGTCGGGTGCGCTATCTGACGAAATGCCTTGAGAACCTCAAAATTGTCGATTACTCCCCACAGCAGGAGGGCAAAGTGTTCTTCGGCGCATGGGTGGAAATTGAAAACGATAACGGCGATACCCTGCGTTTTCGCATCGTCGGCTATGATGAAATTTTTGGTCGTAAGGATTACATCTCTATTGACTCCCCTATGGCCCGCGCGCTGTTGAAAAAAGAAGTGGGCGATTTAGCCATCGTTCAGACACCTGCCGGTGAAGCCAGCTGGTACGTCAATGAGATCGAGTACGTAAAATAGTCCGAGAGCGCCCTCCCCGGCTGGCATTTTGCCGTGTCAGCCCGTATAACTATCCCCTGATTTTTGACCCACAAGATGATAAAGCCATGATGAAAGATTCGCTCTGCCGCATTATTGCGGGTGAACTTCAGGCCAGAGCCGAACAGGTAGAAGCTGCCGTTCGCCTGCTTGATGAAGGGAACACCGTGCCGTTTATTGCACGTTATCGTAAGGAAGTCACCGGCGGTCTGGATGACACACAGCTGCGTAACCTGGAGACCCGTCTGGGTTATCTGCGCGAACTGGAAGAACGTCGTCAGGCGATCCTCAAATCCATCGGCGAACAGGGTAAACTGAGCACCGAGCTGGAAAGCGCCATTAACGGCACCCTGAGCAAAACTGAACTCGAAGACCTCTATCTGCCGTACAAACCAAAGCGCCGCACGCGCGGGCAGATTGCGATTGAAGCGGGTCTTGAGCCACTGGCCGACCTGCTGTGGAACGAACCTTCCCACGATCCAGATACCGAAGCGGCGAAATTCATCGACGCTGACAAAGGCGTAGCGGACACCAAGGCCGCCCTCGACGGCGCGCGTTATATTCTGATGGAGCGCTTCGCCGAAGACGCCGCCCTGCTCGCCAAAGTGCGTGATTATCTGTGGAAAAACGCCCACATTGTCTCGACCGTCGTCGCGGGTAAAGAGGAAGAAGGCGCGAAATTCCGCGACTACTTCGATCACCACGAACCCATTTCAACGACCCCGTCTCACCGTGCGCTGGCGATGTTCCGTGGCCGCAACGAAGGCGTGCTGCAGCTTTCCCTGAATGCCGACCCGCAGTTTGACGAGCCGCCGAAAGAGAGCCACTGCGAGCAGATCATTATCGATCACCTCGGCCTGCGCCTGAACAACGCCCCGGCGGACAGCTGGCGTAAAGGTGTGGTGAGCTGGACGTGGCGTATCAAAGTGCTGATGCACCTCGAAACCGAGCTGATGGGCACCGTGCGCGAGCGCGCCGAAGATGAAGCAATCAATGTGTTTGCCCGCAACCTGCACGATCTGCTGATGGCCGCCCCGGCTGGCCTTCGCGCCACCATGGGTCTCGATCCGGGTCTGCGTACGGGCGTAAAAGTGGCGGTAGTTGACGGCACCGGTAAGCTGGTGGCAACCGACACCATCTATCCACACACTGGCCAGGCAGCGAAAGCGGCTGTCGCAGTGGCGGCACTGTGCGAGAAGTACAACGTGGAGCTGGTTGCTATCGGCAACGGTACGGCATCCCGCGAAACCGAACGTTTCTACCTCGACGTGCAGAAACAATTCCCGAAAGTAACGGCACAGAAAGTGATCGTCAGTGAAGCGGGGGCATCCGTCTATTCCGCATCTGAACTGGCGGCGCAGGAGTTCCCGGACCTGGACGTTTCTCTGCGTGGCGCGGTCTCTATCGCTCGTCGTCTGCAGGATCCGCTGGCAGAGCTGGTGAAGATTGACCCGAAATCCATCGGTGTGGGCCAGTATCAGCACGACGTAAGCCAGACTCAGCTCGCACGTAAGCTGGATGCGGTGGTGGAAGACTGCGTAAACGCCGTCGGTGTAGATCTGAACACCGCCTCCGTTCCCCTGTTGACCCGTGTTGCAGGTTTAACCCGCATGATGGCGCAGAACATCGTCGCCTGGCGTGATGAGAACGGTCAGTTCCAGAACCGTCAGCAGCTGCTGAAGGTGAGCCGTCTGGGGCCAAAAGCTTTTGAGCAGTGTGCGGGCTTCCTGCGCATCAACCACGGTGATAACCCGCTGGATGCCTCAACCGTTCACCCGGAAGCTTACCCGGTGGTGGAACGCATTCTGGCCGCTACCCAACAGGCACTGAAAGACCTGATGGGAGATAACAGTGCGCTACGCAACCTGAAAGCCGCGGATTTCACCGATGATAAATTTGGTGTGCCAACCGTCACTGACATCATCAAAGAGCTGGAAAAACCGGGCCGCGATCCACGTCCTGAGTTCAAAACAGCGACCTTTGCCGACGGTATCGAGACCATGAACGACCTGCTGCCAGGCATGGTGCTGGAAGGTGCGGTGACCAACGTCACCAACTTTGGCGCGTTTGTGGATATCGGTGTGCATCAGGATGGTCTGGTCCATATCTCGTCCCTCGCTGACAAGTTCGTGGAAGACCCGCATACCGTGGTCAAAGCGGGCGATATCGTGAAGGTTAAAGTGCTGGAAGTGGATTTACAGCGCAAACGTATCGCCCTGACCATGCGTCTGGATGAACAACCAGGCGAAACCAACGCGCGCCGTGGCGGCAATGGTGGTGGTCGCGAGCAGCAGCGCCCGGCCGCTAAAGCCGCGAAACCGCGTGGACGTGATACGCAGCCTGCAGGTAACAGCGCGATGATGGATGCGCTGGCGGCCGCGATGGGTAAAAAACGCTAAGGTCGTAAATGCCCGGTGGCGCTACGCTTACCGGGCATACAGTATTGTAGGCCGGGCAAACGCAGTGCCGCCCGGCAAGCAGGCCGCAGGGAAATAAAATATATGGTGTAGCCATATTTAAACCACTAATTATCACCCCGTTAACAAATACTCCCCTTTTCGTTTTCCAGGCATTTCAGCAAATATTGAGCAAGGTCAAACAGGCCGTAAATTAATCCCGCAAACAACATTCCGTCACAGTTTTATTATTGCTGATACAAACTATTCTCATTATCATCGCATAGTAGATTATTTAACCTTCGTGGGATCAGGCATTATGCAATTCACTCCAGACAGTGCATGGAAAATTACCGGTTTTACCCGTGAAATTAGCCCAGCCTATCGGCAAAAGCTGCTGTCGCTGGGCATGCTACCCGGCTCGTCTTTCCAGGTCGTGCGCGTTGCCCCGTTAGGTGATCCCGTTCATATCGAAACCCGCCGCGTGAATTTGGTGCTGCGTAAGAAAGACCTCGCATTAATAGAAGTCGAAGCCTTATCTCAATAACAAGCCAGCGGTTTCAGTGAGTCTACTAAAATGAAAAAATTAACTATTGGCTTAATTGGTAATCCGAATTCCGGCAAGACCACGTTATTTAACCAGTTAACCGGAGCACGTCAGCGCGTGGGTAACTGGGCAGGCGTGACGGTTGAGCGTAAAGAAGGCCAGTTCACGACAACAGACAACCAGGTCACACTGGTTGACCTTCCGGGCACCTATTCCTTAACCACGATTTCGTCGCAAACTTCGCTCGATGAGCAGATTGCCTGTCACTATATTCTTGGCGGCGACGCGGATCTGCTGATCAACGTGGTCGACGCTTCCAATCTTGAGCGTAACCTCTATCTGACGCTGCAACTGCTGGAGCTGGGTATTCCCTGCATCGTGGCGCTTAACATGCTCGACATTGCAGAGAAACAGAAGCTGCGCATCGACGTCGATGCTCTCTCCGCGCGTCTGGGTTGCCCGGTGGTTCCGCTGGTGTCGACGCGTGCTCGCGGGATTGATGCCCTGAAGCTGGCGATTGACCGTCATGCGGGAAATCGCGACGTTGAGCTGGTGCATTACGCACAACCACTTCTGCGCGAAGCCGGTCTGCTGGCAGAGGAAATGGACAAAAGCATGCCCGCAAAACAGCGTCTGTGGCTCGGCCTGCAAATGCTGGAAGGGGATATCTACAGCCGTGCATACGCCGGGCATGCGGCAGATAAACTGGATGTCACAATCGCCCGTCTTAGCGACGAGCTGGATGACCCGGCCCTGCACATCGCAGATGCACGTTATCAGGCTATCGCCTCGATTTGCGACGTTGTCAGTAACGCCCTCACGGCGGAACCGAGCCGTTTTACCGCTGCGGTAGATAAGATTGTGCTTAACCGTTTCCTGGGTTTGCCGATCTTCCTGCTGGTGATGTATGTGATGTTCCTGCTCGCCATTAACATCGGTGGCGCGCTGCAGCCTATTTTCGATGCGGGTTCCGTCGCGGTCTTCGTGCACGGTATTCAGTGGGTGGGTTACACCCTGCACTTCCCGGAATGGCTAACCATCTTCCTGGCCCAGGGGATCGGTGGCGGTATCAACACCGTTCTGCCACTGGTGCCGCAAATCGGCATGATGTATCTGTTCCTCTCCTTCCTGGAGGATTCCGGTTACATGGCACGCGCAGCGTTTGTCATGGACCGTCTGATGCAGGCTCTTGGTCTGCCGGGCAAATCCTTCGTCCCGCTGATTGTTGGCTTCGGCTGTAACGTACCGTCGGTGATGGGCGCACGTACCCTGGATGCACCGCGTGAACGTCTGATGACCATCATGATGGCGCCGTTTATGTCCTGCGGTGCGCGCCTGGCCATCTTTGCGGTCTTTGCGGCAGCCTTCTTTGGTCAGCAAGGGGCGCTGGCAGTCTTCTCGCTGTACGTGCTGGGCATTGTGATGGCGATCCTGACCGGCTTAATGCTGAAACACACCATTATGCGTGGCGAAGCATCACCCTTTGTCATGGAGTTGCCGGTCTATCACGTACCACATCTTAAGAGCCTGGTGATCCAGACCTGGCAACGCCTGAAAGGCTTTGTGCTGCGCGCGGGCAAAGTGATCGTCATCGTCAGCATTTTCCTGAGCGCACTGAACAGCTTCACTCTGAGTGGACAAGCAGCAGATAACATCAACGATTCTGCTCTTGCCTCTGTCAGCCGCGTCATCACGCCAGTCTTCAAACCGATTGGCGTGCATGAGGACAACTGGCAGGCGACCGTTGGCCTGTTCACCGGTGCGATGGCGAAAGAAGTGGTTGTCGGCACCCTGAACACGCTTTACACCGCTGAGAACATTCAGGAGCAGGAATTTAATCCGGCAGAGTTTCACCTCGGTAACGAACTGTTGGGTGCGGTAGAGGAAACCTGGCAGAGCCTGAAAGACACCTTCAGCCTGAGCGTACTGGCAAACCCCATTGAAGCCAGCAAAGGCGACGGTGAAATGGCGACGGGTGCGATGGGCGTGATGAGTGAGAAGTTTGGCAGCGAGTCCGCAGCTTACAGCTACCTCATCTTTGTCCTGCTCTATATTCCGTGCATCTCCGTGATGGGGGCGATTTCCCGTGAGTCCAGCCGTGGCTGGATGGGATTCTCCATTCTGTGGGGGTTAAACATTGCTTACTCGCTGGCGACGCTCTTTTACCAGACCGTTAACTTTAGCCAGCACCCGCGTTACAGCCTGGTCTGTATTCTGGCGGTTGTCCTGTTTAACGTGTTAGTTATCAGTCTGCTACGTCGGGCACGCAGCCGTGTCGATATCGACCTGCTGGCAAGCCGTAAAACCGCCGCCACTTGTTGCAGCAGCCCGGCGGGTGACTGTCACTAAGGAGTAAGCCATGGCATCGTTGATTCAGGTTCGTGATCTGCTGGCATTACAAGGGCGGATGGAGGCGAAACAGCTGAGCCTCAGCCTGAATACGCCGCAACCGATGATCGATGCCATGCTGGAAAGGCTGGAAGCCATGGGGAAAGCCGTGCGGATTCAGGAAGAAGCGGAAGGTTGTCTCTCCGGCAGTTGTAAAAGCTGCCCGGAAGGTAAGGCCTGCCTCAGGGAGTGGTGGGCTTTGCGTTAATAAAGCCGGGCAGAGATGCCCGGCTTTATCGTATTACTTATAGACGTCCGCCGTTGCGCGCACGTTTTTTGTATCTTTATTCGCACTGGTTATCACGTAGTACGTCCCACCCAGTTCATCCGCTTTCTTCGACAGCTCACTTCTGGCGTCCATCGGCGCGGTAGTGTCAGACGTAGAAATCTCACCAATTTTGGTCAGATTCATCCCGGCAACTTTATCTTTTTCCAGCTCTTTTGCCGCAAAGACGCCAAATGAAAGTGACCCAATAACCAGAGAAGTGACAATACCTGTAACAAGTTTCATAGCCTGACTCTCCTTAGGATTGTTGTTTTGATTGTCGTAGGCAGAACCACCGCAACGACATCTGGAGTATGGTTGCGGTGTATGACTTTTTCCAGGCTGGATAGAAATTAATCAGTCTAAACGTTGACTTAACGCAACGAGCGCTGAACAAAACTCCACCGGATGAGAGATAAACGGGGCATGCGCCGCTTTGGCAATAACCTGCGATTCACTTTCCGGCCAGAGCGAATCCAGCAATGGAACCACTTTCCGTGGAACCAGTCCGTCGAGGTAGCCATAGATACGCAGATGCGGCATCGTCAGCGCAGACAGCGGTTCACGCAGGTCAACCGTTTTCAGGATCTCAAGACCACCGTTAAGCACCTCAACATCCGGCATCGGCAGGGAAAGCACGGTCTGCTTCAGCGCTCTCGCATCCTGACGAGCGGTTTCGGTTCCCATCGTTTGCAATGCGAGGAACCGTTCAACGGTCCGCTGGAAATCTTCACTCAGTTGTTGCTGGAAGCCCGCCAGCACATCCGGTTTTATACCTGGCCACGACGCTTGTGCACTAAAACACGGCGACGAGGCTACGGTCACCAGCGCGCTCACGCGTTCAGGTCGGGTGAGCGCAATCTGGCTCGCCACCAGCCCGCCCAGGCTCCAGCCCAGCCAGATGGCGTTTTGTGGCGCGGCGGCCAGAACCTGCTGTGCCATCTCATCAAGCGACATAGGGCCAAAACCACGACTGCGACCAAAACCCGGTAAGTCCACCAGATGCAGCGTGAAATGCGAGGCCAGTTCCTCGTTTATGCAATTCCATACTTCCGCATTCAGGCCCCATCCGTGCAGCAGCACAAGATGGCAATTTCCTGTCCCTACAGTCTGCCACCACAGCGTCTTCATCAGTTACTGTTCTCTTTATTTCACATGGAGGTTGCACATGCTAACAGTGCCTGGCTTGTGCTGGCTATGCCAAATGCCACTTGCACTCAGTGGGTGGGGGATCTGTTCCGTCTGTACGCGGTCGCTGGAAGGACGTCTCACGGTCTGCCCACAATGTGGTTTACCGGCCACGAGCCGACATATACCCTGCGGCCGCTGCCTGAAAAAATCCCCGCCGTGGAGCACGCTGGTGGCGGTAGATGATTATGTTCCACCGTTGAGCAGGCTCATTCACGCCCTGAAGTTTTCCGGCCAGAGTTCGCTGGCGCAACCCCTCGCACGCCTCTTATTGCTGGCGGTTTTACAGGCTCGGCGTAGCCGCACACTGCCGAGAATCGACAGGGTGGTGAATGTCCCCTTATACCGACGCCGACACTGGCGGCGCGGCTACAACCAGAGTGACCTGCTCTGTCGACCACTCGCCCGCTGGCTCGGCTGTGAGTATGATGCCTGCGCGATCACGCGTGTCCATGCCACCGCCATCCAGCACCAGCTCAACGCCCGGCTTCGCAAAAGAAACCTCAAAAATGCCTTTCGCCTTGAATTAGCGGTCAAAGGCCTCCATATCGCGATTGTGGATGATGTCGTCACCACTGGCAGTACCGTTGCTGAACTTTCCCGACTGCTTTTGCGAAGCGGCGCCGCGTCGGTTCAGGTATGGTGTCTGTGCCGTACCTTGTAGCCCTTCTTCAATGGGCGTATGATTATACCCAGGTAATTTAGTCAACTATTAGGCCAAAGCTATGATCCGTATTTCCGATTCTGCACAAGCGCACTTTGCCAAACTGCTGGCAAATCAGGAAGAAGGGACGCAGATCCGCGTGTTTGTGATCAATCCAGGCACTCCGAATGCAGAATGTGGTGTCTCTTATTGTCCGCCGGATGCGGTAGAAGCAACTGACACTGCCCTTAAATTTGAACAGCTCACCGCATACGTTGATGAACTGAGCGCACCGTATCTTGAAGATGCGGAGATCGACTTCGTCACCGACCAGCTGGGTTCTCAGCTGACCCTGAAAGCGCCAAACGCGAAAATGCGTAAAGTGGCAGACGATGCGCCGCTGATGGAGCGCGTAGAGTATCTTCTGCAGTCCCAAATCAACCCACAGCTGGCGGGCCACGGTGGTCGTGTTTCCCTGATGGAAATCACTGACGAAGGCTTCGCCATTCTGCAGTTTGGCGGCGGCTGTAACGGGTGTTCCATGGTCGATGTGACCCTGAAAGAAGGGATCGAAAAGCAACTGCTGAACGAATTCCCGGAACTGAAAGGCGTGCGTGATCTGACCGAACACCAGCGCGGCGAGCACTCTTACTACTGATTCAGTGCCCGTCTGTATCGCCCGGTAGCACTGCGCTTACCGGGCCTACAGAAACAATGTGGGCCTGACACCTTCTCCCCCTCCCCCCATATGTTGACCTGCGTCTCATAATTCAAATTTAGCCTCCCAGGGTGATTCTCAATCACATCATGTTACCCGTATCATTCTCGTGGGCACTAAGCACTCTCATAACAGCCGACTAAACTAATTAGTTTCTAAGGTATCAGTACTAGTGCCGTAATCACTCTGTTCCCAGTTGGGACAAGCGGAATTTGTCGTTGAAACAATGACGTTACCCATAACAATTCAAAGGCCAGGTAAATCATGCCATTAGTCATCGTTGCTATCGGTGTTGTGTTATTACTGCTCTTGATGATCCGTTTCAAAATGAACGGATTTATCGCTTTGGTTCTGGTGGCACTTGCAGTCGGTCTGATGCAAGGGATGCCGCTGGTGAAAGTCATCAGCTCCATTAAAGCCGGTGTCGGCGGGACGCTCGGCAGCCTGGCGTTGATCATGGGCTTCGGTGCCATGCTCGGCAAAATGCTGGCGGACTGCGGTGGTGCTCAACGTATTGCCACCACGCTGATTGCCAAATTTGGTAAGAAGAACATCCAGTGGGCGGTGGTTTTAACCGGTTTTACCGTCGGTTTCGCACTGTTCTATGAAGTGGGCTTTGTGCTGATGCTGCCACTGGTGTTCACCATTGCGGCAGCGGCAAACATTCCCCTGCTGTATGTCGGTGTACCAATGGCTGCGGCGTTGTCCGTCACGCACGGCTTCCTGCCACCGCACCCGGGTCCAACCGCTATCGCGACCATCTTCCACGCCGATATGGGTAAAACGCTGCTGTTCGGCACAATTCTCGCTATCCCAACAGTGATCCTGGCTGGCCCTGTTTATGCCCGTTTCCTGAAAGGAATTGATAAGCCAATCCCGGAAGGTTTGTACAGCGCAAAAACCTTCACCGAAGAAGAGATGCCTGGCTTTGGCGTCAGCGTCTGGACCTCTCTGGTGCCGGTTATCCTGATGGCGATGCGTGCCGTGGCAGAGATGATCCTGCCGAAAGGTCACCCGTTCCTGTCCGTTGCGGAGTTCCTGGGTGACCCGGTGATGGCAACCCTGATTGCGGTATTGATCGCGATGTTCACCTTCGGTCTGAACCGTGGTCGTTCAATGGATCAGATCAACGACACGCTGACCTCCTCCATCAAAATCATTGCCATGATGCTCCTGATCATCGGTGGTGGCGGTGCGTTCAAGCAGGTACTGGTCGACAGCGGCGTGGATAAATACATCGCAGCCATGATGCATGAAACCAACGTGTCTCCGCTCCTGATGGCCTGGTCTATCGCCGCGGTTCTGCGTATTGCTCTCGGTTCTGCGACTGTGGCCGCCATCACCGCCGGTGGTATCGTTGCGCCACTGATTGCCACGACGGGTGTTAGCCCTGAACTGATGGTTATCGCAGTCGGTTCCGGTAGCGTGATTTTCTCTCACGTAAACGATCCGGGCTTCTGGCTGTTCAAGGAGTACTTCAACCTGACTATCGGTGAAACCATCAAGTCCTGGTCTGCGCTGGAAACCATTATTTCAGTGTGTGGTCTGGTCGGGGTTCTGCTGTTGAATATGGTTATCTGATGTAAAAAAAGAACCCGCCAACTGGCGGGTTCTTTTTTATTTCTTCTTCACTACTGCTCGTCTGCGCTTATCTAAATCCTTAATCAGCTTGTTCACCCCATCATCAGCAAACATCTTCTCAAGGCTCACGGACAACTTGCGACGCCAGTTCTTGTACTGATAGCTGGTTCCCGGAATGTTCACCGGCCCGGCCATATCAATCCAGTCTTCCGGCTGCAGCCCCAGCAGGGCGCTGTTGCTGTCAGCGATATAGCGCTGCAAGCCACGGTTGAGCGTCGGGGTCATCGCCATCAGCGACGCTTTATGCCCGGCACGTTTCGGCAGACAGCCATGCTTATGCAACGAATCCAGCAAGCCCTGTTTCGCCAGCTCACGATCCTGATACAGACCGCGTAATACCTCTTCATCTGGATACAGCCCCAGCGTTTTGCCAAGCGTCAGGTCACCGCTTTCCCAATAGCCACGCAGCGTAGGAAGATCATGCGTCGTCGCGACTGCCATTGACTGTTCAGGGTACGCTTTCGGCGCGCGGAAGGTTTTCTCATGGTCGTTTTCAAAATAGAGCACTTTATAGGAATACACACCGCTATCACGCAGTTTACTGACAATCTCCACTGGTACAGTACCCAGATCTTCACCGATCACCATGCACTGATGGCGCTTACTTTCCAGCGCCAGAATTGACAGGAGATCGTCAACCGGATACTGCACATACGCCCCGTGATCCGCCGTTTCACCGTATGGGATCCACCACAGACGCAGCACGGACATCACATGGTCGATACGCAGCGCCCCGCAGTTCTGCATGTTAGCGCGCAGCAGGTCGATAAACGGCTCGTAAGCACGCGCCGCCATCACGTGCGGATCCATCGGCGGTAATCCCCAGTTCTGACCGAGCGGGCCAAGGATATCAGGCGGTGCGCCTACAGAGGCCTTCAGGCAGTAAAGCTCACGGTCACACCATGTTTCCGCCCCGCCTTCAGCTACACCCACGGCCAGGTCACGATACAGGCCAATCGGCATCTTGTAGCCCTGGCTTACCTGCCAGCAGGCAGCAAACTGGCTGTACGCCAGCCACTGCAGCCACAGGTAGAAATCCACCTCGTCTGCATGTTTCTTACAGAACGCTTTCACTTCCGGGGTATCAACAGATTGATACGCTTGTGGCCATACCGGCCAGCCCCAGCGCATTTCATCCTCTTTCACCTGATACGCGTGTAAAGCATCAAATGCCGCCTGCCAGTAAAGGCTTTCGCCCTCCTGGATAACAAACTGACGAAAAGCCGCCATCTGCTCATCATCGCGCCGGGCAAAACCTTTCCACGCCAGACGTAAAGCCGCCATCTTCAGCGAGGTAACCGTTGAGTAATCAACCCATTCTGCGTCACGAGCCTGCTTCAGCATCTGCTGGGTGGTCGGAAGCTTCCACCATGCCTGCGCTTCTTTGTTGTTTTTGAAGTCATCTAACGCGTTAACGTCGATATAGATGACATTCAGCCAGCGACGGGACGACGGGCTATACGGGCTGGCACTTTCCGGGTTGGCCGGATAGAGAGCGTGAATAGGGTTAAGACCAATAAATGCGCCGCCGCGCTCCCCCACCGATGCCAGCATTTTTTTCAGGTCGCCAAAATCACCGATGCCCCAGTTGCTGTCGGAACGCAACGTGTAGAGCTGCACGCAGGCGCCCCACAGCTTTTTACCTTCAAGCAACGCCTGCGGTTCATAGCAACGTTTTGGTGCCACAATCACCCGACAAGGGTATCGCTGGTCGTCCTGGGTGAGCGTTAAGGTGTGATAGCCCTCTGGCAGTTTTGCCGGAAGGTTTAGCATTTTGCCGCCGGTGGCATGGCCTTTGTGCTGATGCCCCTCTTCGGTGGTGAGCAGCCAGCTAAATTCACCGCGCCCCTCCACCGCCAGCGACATCTTTTTGCCTGAAGTGAAAACATTCACATTCGGCACCGGAGCAACCGACGCTTTCGCGTCGGTTTTGTGCATGGCATCCAGCAAACGTCTTTTGGTGTCCGCACCAATAGACTGCGGTTTGCCGTGCGCATTGATGTAACTGAGGCTAATTCCCGCCGCCTGTGCGGCACTGTCCAGACGTTTACTCTCCATCGCGCTTCCTTAGCGTTTTGCCTGCCAGATACGGGCCTGATAATCACGAATTGAGCGGTCAGAGCTGAACATACCGCAGCGGGCGGTATTCAGAATGCACGCCCGGGTCCAGGCTTCCTGGTCGCGATACAGAACATCAACCTGTTTTTGTGCGTCGACATAGGCTGTGAAGTCCGCCATCACCAGATACGGGTCGCCGCCATGCTTGTCCATGCTGTGCAGCATCTGGTCAAACGCATGCTTGTCGCCGTCGCTGTATTTACCGCTTTCCAGCTCTTTCAGCACCGCATCGAGCACTTTATCTTTCTTACGCCATTTCACCGGGTCGTAGCCTTTAGCCTTGATGGCTTTCACTTCTTCCACGGTATGACCGAAGATAAATATATTCTCTTCACCCACTTTCTCGGCGATTTCGACGTTTGCACCGTCCAGTGTGCCAACCGTCAGCGCGCCGTTGAGCGCCAGCTTCATGTTGCCGGTACCGGATGCTTCTTTACCCGCTGTAGAAATCTGCTCGGAGATATCTGCCGCCGGGATCAGCATTTCAGCCGCCGAGACACAGTAATCCGGCAGGAACACCACTTTCAGCTTGTCGCCGACTTTCGGATCGTTGTTGATGGCTTCAGCAACCTTGTTGATTGCCAGAATGATGTTTTTCGCCAGGTAGTAGCCCGGCGCCGCTTTCGCACCGAACAGGAACACGCGTGGAACGAGATCGGCTTTCGGATTCTCGCGGATCTCTTTGTACAGCGCCAGAATGTGCAGCAGATTCAGGTGCTGACGTTTGTACTCATGCAGGCGTTTGATCTGAATGTCGAAAATGGCATTCGGGTTGATCTCAATTCCGGTACGCGCTTTGACAAACGCTGCCAGGCGAACTTTGTTTTCCCGCTTGATCGCGCGGTACTGCTCGCGGAATTTCGCGTCGTCGGCGTATTTTTCCAGGTTGATGAGCTGGTCCAGATCGTTGGCCCACTCTTTTTTCAGGGTTTTATCCAGCAGTCCTGCCAGCAGTGGGTTGCACTGCTTGATCCAGCGACGCGGCGTGATGCCGTTAGTCACGTTGTGGAATTTGGTCGGCCACAGCTGGTGATATTCCGGGAACAGATCTTTTACCACCAGATCCGAGTGCAGCGCTGCCACACCGTTTACAGCAAAGCCGCTTACCACACACATGTTTGCCATGCGGACCTGTTTGTCATGAACTACTGCCAGCTTCGCCCAGACCTCTTTGTCACCAGGCCAGGTCTTTTTCACCAGCACTTTAAAGTTGTCGTTAATCTTGTTGATGATCTGCATATGACGCGGCAGCAGTGTTTTCACCAGCTTCTCGTCCCAGCACTCCAGCGCTTCTGGCATCAGGGTGTGGTTGGTGTAAGCGAAGGTACGACTGGTGATCGCCCATGCGTCATCCCAGCTCAGCTGATGCTCGTCGATCAGCACGCGCAGCAGTTCCGGGATCGCGATCGTCGGGTGTGTGTCGTTGAGTTGAATCACTTCGAAATCAGGCAGTTGAGCCAGCTTGCGGCCTGCCAGATGATGACGACGCAGGATATCCGCCACGGAACAGGCACACTGGAAGTACTGCTGCATCAAACGCAGTTTTTTACCCGCCAGGTGGTTGTCGTTCGGGTAGAGGACTTTCGTCAGCTTCTCGGCGTCGATACCTTGCTGTTCAGCACGCAGGAAATCGCCATCGTTGAATTTGGTCAGGTTGAACGGATGCGCATGCTTCGCCTGCCACAGACGCAGAGGCTGCGCCACGCCGTTACGGTAACCCAGTACTGGCAGATCCCAGGCTTCGCCAGTAATGGTGAAGGCCGGTTCCCAGAGCCCCTCCTTCGTGACTTTCCCACCAATCCCGACCTGCACATCCAGCTGCGCGTTATGGCGGAACCACGGGTAAGTATTGCGGTGCCAGTCGTCCGGCGCTTCCATCTGATGACCATCGGCAAATGACTGACGGAACAGGCCGTACTGGTAGTTGAGACCATAGCCAATTGCTGACTGGCCGACGGTTGCCATGGAGTCAAGGAAGCAGGCAGCCAGACGTCCCAGTCCACCGTTACCCAGCGCGGGGTCAATCTCTTCTTCCAGCAGATCGGTCAGATTAATGTCATGCTCTTTGAGCACATCACCAACGTCCTGATACCAGCCAAGGTTCAGCAGGTTGTTGCCCGTCAGACGGCCAATCAGGAATTCCATCGAGATGTAGTTCACGTGTCGCTGGTTTTTCACCGGCTTTGCCAAAGGCTGAGCATCCAGCTGTTCCGCGAGCGCACCACTCACCGCCTGCCACCACTGGTGAGGCGTCATTTCGTTTGCCGCATGAAGGCCAAAACGCTGCCACTGACGCGTCAGGGCAGCCTGGAATTGAGCTTTGTTGAAGGTAGGCTGTGACATAGGGGATCGGCATCCTTTAGAAAGAAAACACAAGTTGGCGCTAGTGTGCCTGGCTCATTTCACCTCTTCCTCCTCCTGTGGGGGATTAGACAGGGAGGAGTAGCGGGGATGAGCATAAAAATGTGATCGAGGCCACTCTCAGAGCATAGTTCGAGTGTGCCCTGAAGATAAAAAAGTAACCGGGGAGAATGTCAAAGAAATGAAATGCAGTTTCGTGTGTAATTAAACCTCTCTGAAATGATTACTTACGTAGAATAATATTTCTGCAATCGGGTAATAACTAAGGAGATTATTAATCACTTATAATTTTACCCGAACTTTATTACATTTGACGTCACTATTCCTTTCTGAAACCAGTTTCAGCGTAGCCGCACCAGAACCATACAAGCCAGCATTGACGCGGCGTTAAAGCCCATTCCAGAAAGTTCCATCATCTGTCTGAATGTTTTGTGACAGAGTGCAAATTCAGAGCCACCAAATCCAGACATAACTTGCAATAGTTCTCTTTCTGGCCGACCTTATATCGTATTAATTACGAAGCGCAAAAAAAATAAAATCTCTCGTTCCCCACAGTGAAGTGAAACCTATGTTGATTCCGTCTAAATTAAGTCGCCCGGTTCGCCTTGACCATACAGTGGTCCGCGAGCGCCTGTTGGCTAAACTTTCCGGCGCGCATAATTTCCGACTGGCGCTGGTTACGAGCCCTGCAGGTTATGGAAAAACAACGCTCATTTCGCAATGGGCCGCAGGTAAGAGCGATCTTGGCTGGTACTCCCTTGATGAGGGCGATAACCAGCAAGAGCGTTTTGCCAGCTATTTGATTGCCGCTATTCAACAGGCAACCAATGGACACTGCATCGCCAGTGAGGTGATGGTGCAAAAGCGCCAGTACGCCAGCCTGTCCTCCCTTTTCTCTCAGTTGTTTATTGAACTGGCCGAATGGCATCGCCCGCTGTATGTGGTGATTGATGATTACCATCTCATCACTAACCCGGTGATCCATGAGTCGATGCGTTTCTTCCTCCGCCATCAACCGGAAAACCTGACCCTGGTGGTACTGTCACGTAACCTGCCGCAGTTGGGCATTGCCAACCTGCGCGTGCGCGATCAACTTCTGGAAGTGGGTAGCCAGCAGCTGGCTTTTACTCATCAGGAAGCGAAACAGTTCTTTGACTGCCGTCTGACCTCCCCCATTGAGGCATCAGAAAGCAGCCGGATGTGTGATGATGTCGCTGGCTGGGCCACTGCACTGCAGTTAATTGCCCTCTCTGCCCGGCAAAACAACAGCCCGGCGCATCAGTCAGCGCGGCGTCTGGCGGGCATCAATGCCAGCCATCTTTCTGACTATCTCGTGGATGAGGTGCTGGACAGCGTCGATCCGTCTACCCGTAATTTCCTGCTGAAAAGCTCGCTGCTGCGTTCCATGAACGATGCGCTGATTGTACGCGTGACGGGCTGCGAAAACGGCCAGTTACAGCTTGAAGAAATTGAACGTCAGGGCCTGTTCCTGACGCGTATGGACGATCCCGGCGAATGGTTCAGCTACCATCCGCTGTTTGGCAGTTTCCTGCGCCAGCGTTGCCAGTGGGAGCTTGCGGTTGAACTGCCGGAAATTCATCGCGCTGCCGCCGAAAGCTGGATGGCACAAGGCTTCCCGAGCGAGGCGATCCACCATGCGCTGGCCGCAGGTGATGCCAACATGCTGCGTGATATTCTCCTCAACCATGCGTGGGGCTTATTCAACCACAGCGAGCTGACGCTACTTGAAGAGTCTCTCAAAGCGCTGCCGTGGGAAAGTCTGCTGGAGAACCCGCGTCTGGTGTTGCTGCAGGCCTGGCTGATGCAGAGCCAACATCGCTATAGCGAAGTGAATACCCTGCTGGCACGTGCGGAACAGGAGATGGAAAGCAACATGGACACGCCCCTGCACGGTGAATTTAACGCCCTGCGGGCCCAGGTCGCGATTAACGACGGCGACCCGGATGAAGCCGAGCGCCTGGCGATGGTCGCACTGGATGAACTGCCGCTGGCCAACTTCTACAGCCGGATCGTTGCCACGTCGGTACACGGTGAAGTGCTGCACTGCAAAGGCGAGCTGACGCGCTCCCTTTCGCTGATGCAGCAAACTGAACAAATGGCACGGCGTCACGATGTCTGGCACTACGCGTTATGGAGCCTGATCCAGCAAAGCGAAATTCTGTTCGCTCAGGGGTTCCTGCAGGCAGCCTGGGAAAATCAGGAAAAAGCCTTCCAGCTGATTCGTGAACAGCACCTGGAACAGCTGCCAATGCACGAGTTCCTGTTGCGTATTCGCGCTCAACTCCTGTGGGCATGGTCACGTCTGGATGAAGCAGAAAGTTGCGCTCGCCAGGGTGTGGACGTGCTTTCTGGCTTCCAGCCGCAGCAACAGTTGCAGTGTCTGGCACTGCTGGTGCAGTGCTCGCTGGCGCGCGGTGATCTCGATAACGCCCGTAACCATCTTAACCGTCTGGAAAACCTGCTCGGCAACGGTCAGTATCATAGCGACTGGGTATCTAACGCCGATAAGGTCCGGGTGATTTACTGGCAAATGACTGGCGACAAAAAATCCGCCGCCAACTGGTTACGTCAGACGCCAAAACCGGAATTTGCTAACAACCATTTCCTGCAGAGCCAGTGGCGTAACATTGCCCGCGCGCAGATCCTGCTCGGTGAATTAGAGTCCGCGGAGATTGTGCTTGAAGAGCTAAACGAGAACGCGCGCGGCCTGCGTCTGATGAGCGATCTCAACCGCAACCTGCTGCTGCTGAACCAGCTCTACTGGCAGGCGGGTCGTAAAAATGATGCTCAGCGTGTACTGCTGGAAGCGCTGCAACTCGCGAACCGCACCGGTTTTATCAGCCACTTTGTGATTGAAGGTGAAGTGATGGCGCAGCAACTGCGTCAGTTGATTCAGCTCAATACGCTGCCGGAACTCGATCAGCATCGCGCTCAACGTATTCTGCGTGAAATCAACCAACATCATCGCCATAAGTTTGCGCATTTCGATGAGAACTTTGTCGAACGTCTGCTGAACCACCCGGAAGTACCGGAGCTTATCCGCACCAGCCCGCTCACCCAGCGTGAATGGCAGGTACTGGGGCTGATCTATTCCGGCTACAGCAATGAACAAATTGCGGGTGAACTGGCGGTTGCTGCGACCACCATTAAAACGCATATCCGAAATCTGTATCAGAAACTGGGCGTGGCGCACCGTCAGGATGCGGTGCAGCATGCGCAGCGATTGTTGAAGATGATGGGGTACGGAGTTTAGGTTTGGTGCGGCCTGATGCCCTCACCCCGGCCCTCTCCCACAGGGAGAGGGAGAAAGGTTTCTTAGCACAGCTCTAACTGCAAATTATTATCTTTAATCACCTGCATAACGCCCGCTGGCGGCATCACGTCTGTATACACCGCATCCACCATGCTGATGCTTCCCATGTTCACCATCGCATTCCGGCCAAACTTCGAATGGTCTACCACCAGCATTACGTGACGTGAGTTTTCAATAATCGCGCGCTTGGTACGCACCTCATGATAATCAAATTCCAGCAGTGAGCCGTCGCTATCAATGCCGCTGATCCCGAGAATGCCAAAATCGAGGCGGAACTGAGAGATAAAGTCGAGGGTCGCTTCGCCGATAATCCCGCCATCGCGGCTGCGCAGCTCGCCGCCCGCGAGGATGATGCGGAAATCGTCTTTCTGCATCAGGGTGTTGGCGACGTTCAGGTTGTTGGTGACCACGCGCAGGTTCTCGTGATCCAGCAGCGCATGGGCGACCGCTTCCGGCGTGGTGCCGATATCAATAAAAAGCGTCGCCCCGTTCGGGATCTGACTGGCGACCTTGCGGGCAATGCGTTCTTTCTCTGCCGTCTGCGTGGCTTTACGATCGTGCCAGGAGGTGTTGACCGAGCTGGACGGCAACGCCGCCCCGCCGTGGTGGCGCAGAATACGGTTCTGATCGGCCAGATCGTTCAGGTCACGACGGATGGTTTGCGGGCTGACGGCAAACTGTTCAACCAGCTCTTCAGTACTGACGTATCCCTGTTTTTTTACCAGTTCGATAATGGCGTCATGACGTTGTGTTTGTTTCATCAATTATCCCTGAGAATTATGTTCGTTTTCGCGCATGGAGCGTGTCGGCAAAGGCCATTGCCAACCCGACAACCAGGCCAGTGACGTGTGCACCATTGGCGATAGACATACCAAACAGATCAAACCATCCGGCAATTAGCCATATTAACGCAAAGGTTATGAGTCCGCGTTGTAAATAGATGCCGCTTTCCGGGTCGCGCTCCCCGCGAAGCCAGACGTAGCCCATCAGGGCGTATACCACGCCAGACAGCCCACCGAACCACGGACCGCTGAATTTATGCTGCACATAGCCGCTCAGCAGGGCGCTAATAATGGTGATAACGATCAGCTTGCCGCTGCCGAGCCGCTTCTCAACGATACCGCCGAGATACCACCACCACAGCAAGTTAAAGAGGATGTGCATCACCGAGAAGTGCATCAGCGCGTGGGTAAAGTAGCGCCAGACATCAAACTCCAGAGAGGGGTCGTACGGCCACGCCAGAGCGATCATCACGCTCTGGTCACCCACCACGTTCATAATGATAAAGACGACAATACAGGCCGCCATCAGCAGTAGCGTAAACGGCCCTGCACGTTCACGCACGGTGGCAAAGAAAGGAAAACGACGATAATGCAACCCACTGCCCGTCTGGCCAGATTGCCAGCTGGCTGCCAGATAGCGCGGGTCGCCGGGGTTCTCAAGAAAACGCGCCAACTCCTCGTTTACCCGCCCTGCCTGGCTCTCATCGGCCAGCCAGACATCGGTCTGAGTATGTTGCTGGATGGTCAGAATAACACCCTGCGTTGCCATGTAGTCGACAAACGCCTGGGCGACACGCGGGTTGGTAAAAGAGGTGATCATCAACATGGGTAGCGGTCGCTTATTTCCACACAAAAGGGGACAGTATAGCGGGATCAGCGCTCAAACGCGTACTCAACTTCTGCCGGGAAATGGCGATGCCATGCATCGAATCCACCGTCGACGCTGTACACCGCGTCGTAGCCTTGCTGAATCAGGTACTGCGCCGCACCTTTACTGCTGTTGCCGTGGTAGCACATCACCATCACCGGCGTTTCGAAGTCGTTATCGCGCATAAACGCGCCCAGCGTATCGTTGGTGAGGTGGAACGCACCCGGTGTGTGGCCCATCGCAAAACTCTGCGGATCGCGGATGTCCACCAGCACCGCCGTTCCCTGGTGCATTTTCTGATGGGCTTCTTCTACGTTAATACATTCAAACTGATCCATTGTGTTCTCTTTACATTGGTCAACGGCACTATTTTACCCCGTAGTGTACGTCCTGGCGGCGGGTAAACGCCATTATGTTATCCATATCACTCTAAATTGTTTTTTTGATGTTACCAAAAGCGCGTTCCTTTGCTATTATGAGCGATATCGAACATTTCTGAGCTTTAACGAAAGTGCATGAGGGTGTTATGGAAACCAAAGATCTGATTGTGATAGGCGGTGGCATCAACGGTGCCGGTATTGCGGTCGATGCCGCAGGACGCGGATTATCCGTACTGATGCTGGAAGCTAACGATCTCGCCTGCGCGACGTCGTCCGCCAGCTCCAAACTGATTCACGGTGGCCTGCGCTACCTGGAACACTACGAATTCCGCCTGGTCAGTGAAGCGCTGGCTGAACGTGAAGTGTTGCTAAAAATGGCACCGCATCTGGCGATTCCGATGCGTTTCCGCCTGCCCCATCGCCCGCATCTGCGTCCGGCCTGGATGATCCGAATCGGTCTGTTTATGTACGATCACCTGGGTAAACGCACCAGTCTGCCGGGTTCGAACGGTTTGCGTTTTGGTTCAGAATCGGTCCTTAAACCTGAAATCGTGCGCGGATTCGAATATTCCGATTGCTGGGTAGACGATGCGCGTCTGGTTCTGGCGAACGCACAGATGGTGGTGAAGAAAGGCGGCGAGGTGAAAACCCGCACCCGCGCGACCTCTGCTCGTCGTGAAAACGGTCTGTGGATTGTCGACGCGGAAGACATCGATACCGGCGAGAAATTCAGCTGGAAAGCACGCGGCCTGGTCAACGCCACCGGTCCGTGGGTGAAACAGTTCTTTGACGAAGGCATGCACCTGCCTTCGCCGTACGGTATTCGCCTGATCAAAGGCAGCCATATTGTGGTGCCGCGCGTACATACTCAGAAGCAGGCTTATATTCTGCAGAACGAAGATAAGCGCATCGTGTTTGTGATCCCGTGGATGGACGAATTTTCCATTATCGGTACCACCGACGTGGAGTACAAAGGCGATCCGAAAAACGTTGAGATCGACGAGAGCGAGGTCAACTACCTGCTGAAAGTGTATAACGCGCACTTTAAGAAACAGCTGTCTCGTCATGATGTAGTCTGGACTTACTCCGGCGTGCGTCCGCTGTGCGATGACGAATCGGATTCACCACAAGCCATCACCCGCGACTATACGCTTGATATTCACGACGTAGATGGCCAGGCACCGCTGCTGTCGGTATTTGGCGGTAAACTCACCACTTATCGTAAGCTGGCTGAGCACGCGCTGGAAAAACTGGTGCCGTACTATAAAGGCATTGGCCCGGCATGGACCAAAGGTGCCGTGCTGCCTGGCGGAGATATCGGGGATAACCGCGATGATTATGCCGCGAAGCTGCGTCGCCGCTACCCGTTCATCACCGAAGGGATGGCACGCCATTATGCCCGTACTTACGGTAGCAACACCGAGTGGATCCTCGGTGAAGCCAAAGAGATTGCTGATCTGGGTGAACATTTCGGCCATGAACTGTACGAAGCCGAGTTGCGTTATTTGGTTGAACACGAATGGGTTCGCCGCCTGGATGACGCCATCTGGCGTCGTACTAAAGAAGGGATGTGGCTGGATGCCGAGCAGCAATCTCGCGTGGCGCAGTGGTTACTGCAAAATGCGGGGAAGCGTGAGCTGTCGTTAGCATCTTGACGTGAAAAAAAGCCCGGTGGCGCTACCGCTTACCGGGCCTACGGGATCGAGTAGGCCGGGTAAGGCGTAGCCGCCACCCGGCTTTGTTTTTACAACCTTACCGGATCAATATGCCAGATTGTCTCGGCATACTCTTTGATGGTCCTGTCTGACGAGAAATACCCCATATTGGCGATGTTGCGCATCGCGGCACAGGTCCACTTCTCCTGATGCCGGTACAGTTCGTCCACTTTATCCTGGCAATCCACATAGCTGCGATAATCCGCCAGCACCTGATAGTGATCGCCAAAATTAATCAGCGAATCCACCAGGTCGCGATAACGGCCAGGCTCCTCAGGGCTAAACACGCCGGTGGCGATTTGCGTCAATACCTGGCGTAGCTCTTCATCCTCTTCGTAGTATTTACGCGGTGAGTAACCCTGCTTACGCAGCGCTTCGACCTCTTCCGTTGTGTTACCGAAGATAAAGATGTTATCTGCACCGACATGCTCCAGCATCTCAACATTCGCCCCGTCCAGCGTACCAATGGTCAGCGCGCCGTTGAGAGCAAACTTCATGTTACTGGTGCCGGACGCTTCCGTACCTGCTGTGGAAATCTGCTCAGAGAGATCCGCCGCCGGGATAATCAACTGCGCCAGGCTTACGCTGTAGTTCGGGATGAACACCACCTTCAGCTTGTCGCCAATTTCCGGATCCAGGTTGACCACCTTCGCCACATCATTGATTAGGTGAATGATATGCTTTGCCATGTAGTAGGCGGAAGCCGCCTTACCAGCAAAGATCTTCACCCGTGGCACCCACTCGGCCGTAGGATCGGCCTTGATGCGGTTGTAATGGGTGATCACATGTAGCACGTTCATGAGCTGACGTTTGTACTCGTGGATGCGCTTGATCTGCACATCGAACAGCGCTTTCGGGTTGGCGACTACGTTCAGATGCAGCGCAAGATAAACCGATAAACGCTTTTTGTTCAGCAGCTTGGCTTCACGCACGGCTTTGTTGACCGTCGGGAAATCAATGTGCTGTTCAAGTTCGCTCAGTTGGCTCAAATCGGTACGCCAGGTGCGACCGATATTCTCATCCAGCACCTCAGAGAGCGGCTGATTGGCCAGCGCCAGCCAGCGTCGGGGTGTAACGCCGTTGGTCACATTGCAAAAACGTGTCGGGAAGATCTTCGCGAAGTCAGCAAACAGCGACTGTACCATCAGGTTTGAGTGCAACTCGGACACCCCGTTCACCTTGTGGCTGATCACTACCGCCAGCCAGGCCATGCGCACACGGCGGCCGTTCGACTCATCAATGATCGACGTACGACTCAGCAGGCCGGTATCGTTCGGGTACTGCTCCTGCAACGTCTTGAGGAAGTAATCGTTGATCTCAAAGATAATCTGCAGATGGCGCGGCAGGATTTTGCCGAGCATATCCACCGGCCAGGTCTCCAGCGCTTCGCTCATCAGCGTATGGTTGGTGTACGAGAACACCTGACAGGTCACTTCAAACGCATCATCCCAGCTGAACTTATGTTCGTCGATCAGCAGACGCATCAGCTCTGGAATGGAGAGCACCGGGTGGGTGTCGTTGAGGTGAATCGCGGTTTTCTCCGCCAGGTTGGCGTAGGTTTTATGCAGTTGATAATGGCGATTAAGGATGTCCTGTACCGTTGAGGAGACAAGGAAATACTCCTGACGCAGGCGCAGTTCGCGACCGGAGTAGGTAGAGTCATCCGGGTACAGCACGCGGGACACGTTCTCGGAGTGGTTTTTATCTTCCACCGCCGCGAAGTAATCACCCTGGTTGAATTTACCGAGGTTAATTTCACTACTGGCCTGGGCACTCCACAGGCGCAGCGTATTGGTGGCATCGGTGTCGTAACCAGGGATGATCTGGTCATAGGCCACGGCCAGGATCTCTTCGGTTTCCACCCAGCGGGATTTTTTCCCTTCCTGCTGAATACGTCCGCCAAAGCGCACTTTATAGCGCGTGTTATGGCGTTTGAACTCCCACGGGTTACCGTACTCCAGCCAGTAGTCCGGCGACTCTTTCTGACGTCCGTCGACGATGTTCTGCTTGAACATGCCGTAATCATAGCGAATACCGTAACCACGCCCCGGCAACGCCAGCGTCGCCAGCGAGTCCAGGAAGCAGGCCGCAAGGCGTCCCAGACCGCCGTTACCGAGGCCTGGGTCATTCTCTTCGTCAATCAGTTCTTCTAAATCTAACCCCATCTCTTCCAGTGCGGTTTTGACGTCGTCATAAATACCGAGCGACAACAGCGCATTGGAAAGCGTGCGGCCAATCAAAAATTCCATCGACAGGTAGTAAACCTGACGCGTTTCCTGTGAGAGCTGGGCACGGTTGGAGCGCAGCCAGCGTTCAACTAAACGGTCACGCACGGCAAACAGGGTGGCGTTCAGCCACTCGTGTTTATTCGCGATGACCGGATCTTTCCCGATGGTGAACATCAGCTTATAGGCGATAGAGTGTTTTAACGCCTCAACGCTGAGTGTGGGTGAAGAGTAGCTAAAAGGTGCATTCATATCAGTGACTCCGCCTTGTTACATCAAGCGTTGATAAAGATCGCGGTATGACTGCGCCGCAACGTGCCAGCTAAAGTCCATGCTCATCGCCTGACGCTGAACATAACGCCACAAGGAAGGACGGGACCATAAAACGAAAGCACGCCGAATCGCCCGTAACAACGACCAGGCATTACTGTCTTCAAACACAAACCCGCTGGCGATACCGTCCGCCAGATTTTCCAGAGAACTGTCGGAAACTGTATCCGCCAGCCCACCCGTGCGGCGCACCAGCGGTAACGTGCCGTATTTCAGGCCGTAGAGTTGCGTCAGACCGCAGGGTTCGAAACGGCTTGGCACCAGGATGACGTCCGCGCCGCCCATAATGCGGTGCGAAAACGCTTCGTGATAGCCAATCTGCACCCCAACCTGCCCGGGATGTTCCGCTGCTGCCGCCAGAAAACCCTCCTGCAGCACCGGATCACCCGCGCCGAGCAGCGCCAGTTGCCCTCCCTGCTCCAGTAAACCAGGCAGAGCTTCCAGCACCAGATCCAGCCCTTTCTGGCTGGTCAGGCGACTGACCACGGCGAACAACGGAACTTTGTCGTTCACCTTCAGGCCCATGGCAATTTGCAGCTGGCGCTTGTTTTCGGCTTTGTCCTCGACCGAATCACGGCCATAGCGCGACGCCAGCAGGAGATCGGTTTCCGGGCTCCAGATCTTTTCATCAACACCGTTCAAAATACCCGACAGGCGCCCCTCACGATGACGCTGCCGCAGTAGCCCTTCCAGGCCATAACCAAACTCCGGCTGGGTAATTTCCCGGGCGTAAGTCGGGCTCACGGCGGTAATATGATCGGCATAGTAAAGCCCGGCTTTCAGGAACGAGATCTGCCCGTTAAACTCCAGCCCGTGAATGTTATAGAACGACAATGGCAGATCGATTTCATGCATGTGATGGGCATAGTACATCCCCTGATATGCCAGGTTATGCACAGTAAAAACTGACCTGGCCGGGTGGCCGCGCGCGGCCAGATACGCCGGGGCAAGCCCGGCGTGCCAGTCGTGTGCGTGCACCACATCCGGACGCCAGAATGGATCCAGCCCCGTCGCCATTTCTGCACCGACCCAACCGAGCAACGCAAAGCGCAGCACGTTGTCCGGGTAAGCAAACAGGTTGGTGTCGTGATACGGACTCCCGGGCCTGTCATATAAGTGCGGCGCGTCAATCAGGTAGATCCCAACGCCATTGTAATGTCCAAACAGCAGGGTGATGCGCCCGGCAAAGGTCTCACGACGCGTCACCACTTTTGCATCGGGAATACCACGCCGGATATCCGGAAATGCGGGCAGCAGGACTCGGGTATCCACCCCTCCGGCGATTTGCGCCGCCGGTAATGCACCAAGAACATCCGCCAGGCCGCCCGTTTTTAACAACGGGAACATCTCAGAACATACGTGTAAAACCTGCATCATCGCTCCTGTTTGATCTGCAGCTTCCGCAACATTTCCCGTGTTACTAACACGATTCCCTCTTCCGAACGGTAGAAACGACGCGCGTCTTCTTCCGCGTTTTCACCAATGACCATCCCCTCAGGAATGACGCAGGCGCGGTCGATAACGCAACGACGCAGGCGACACGAACGTCCAACCCAGACATCTGGCAATAAGACTGCCGAATCAATATTACAGAATGAATTTATCCGCACGCGGGGGAACAGCACTGACTGCACCACCACCGACCCTGAAATAATGCATCCGCCAGAAACCAGCGAGTTCAGTGTCATACCGTGACTACCCGAACGGTCCTGAACGAATTTGGCTGGCGGGAGCGATTCCATATGAGTACGAATCGGCCAGTTCTGATCGTACATATCCAGCTCAGGGGTCACCGAGGCCAGGTCGAGGTTCGCCTTCCAGTACGCTTCCAGCGTTCCCACATCGCGCCAGTAAGGTTCCGCATTTGGGTCGGATTGCACGCAGGACAACGGGAAGGGATGTGCATACGCCATGCCAGCTTGCGTAATTTTCGGGATGATATCTTTGCCAAAGTCATGGCTGGAGTTTTCGTCTTTGTCGTCTTCTTCCAGCAGTTCATAAAGGTAATCTGCATCAAAGACATAGATCCCCATGCTGGCGAGTGACTTCGTATCATCTCCCGGCATGGTCGGCGGGTTTGCGGGTTTTTCGACGAAGTCGATAATTTTGTCGTCCGCATCCACGTGCATTACCCCAAACGCCGTCGCTTCAGCAACGGGCACTGGCAGACACGCCACGGTGCAACGCGCCCCTTTTTCGACATGGTCGATGAGCATGTGGGAGTAGTCTTGTTTGTAGATATGGTCCCCGGCGAGGATCACGATATATTCCGCGTTATAACGACGAATGATATCGAGGTTTTGCGTCACCGCATCCGCCGTGCCCCGGTACCAGTTTTCGCCGTGAACGCGCTGCTGGGCCGGGAGGAGATCGACAAACTCATTCATCTCTTCGCTGAAGAAGGACCAGCCGCGCTGGATATGCTGCACCAGCGTGTGTGATTGATACTGCGTAATGACGCCAATACGGCGGATGCCAGAGTTGAGGCAATTGGAGAGTGCGAAATCAATGATACGGAACTTACCACCAAAGTGAACAGCCGGCTTGGCGCGTTTGATGGTCAAATCTTTCAGACGGGTACCACGCCCACCAGCGAGTATCAGGGCAACCGTTTTTAATGGTAGCTGGCGTGCCAACATTAAGGGATCGTTCTTCTCTAATCTAACCATGACTAACTCCTTTTTTATCATCTTTGGAATACACACACTCCGTGCGCAGGCCCGTGCCAGACAGCCATTACTACCGGATTATCCGCTCCGGCAAAGGGGGGAACGGCGCGCCATTCCCCTTCAGGTAAAACAATCTCTGCGACATCATCCGTCGCGTTCAGCGTAACCAGCCATTTATCCGAAAGCAGGATTTGCAGCCGTGGTACACCGTGTTGCCACTCTTGCGCGCTTAGTGGTTGCGCGTCTTTATTCAACCAGCGAACGTTTCCGTCCCCCTCTTCCCACCAGCGGTCGGTGGTCAGGGCCGGGATTTGCTGGCGAAGGTGGATCAGCGCAGCGGTAAAATGGATCAACCCGCTGTTCGCCTCCCCCCAGTCAAGCCAGGTTAAGGTGTTGTCCTGGCAATACGCATTGTTGTTACCGTGCTGGCTGTGGCCGTGCTCATCGCCCGCCAGCAGCATCGGTGTCCCCTGCGACAACAGAAGCGTTGTCAGCAGTGCATGAACGCTGGCGCGCCGCCGCTCGATAACGTCAAGGCTTCCGCCTAACCCTTCTATACCATGATTGAAGCTATGGTTATTGTTAGTGCCATCGCGATTCTCTTCGCCGTTCGCCTCATTGTGTTTCTGATTGAAACAAACGCAGTCCCTGAGCGTAAAACCGTCGTGCGCCGTCAGCAGGTTGACGGTGGCCGACGGTCGTTTACCGTCGCGCTTAAAGAGATCGCTTGACGCGGCAAAGCGCCCGGCAAATTCCCCCAGCGAGAGATTTCGCTCAAGCCAGAAGCGGCGCGCGGCATCGCGATAGTGATCGTTCCATTCGGCAAACAAGGGGGGAAAATTCCCGACCTGATATCCCCCTTCCCCAATGTCCCACGGCTCGGCGATAAGCTTCACCTGTGAGAGCACCGGGCAGTTTTTTATCGCCTCAAACAGCGGTGCCTGCTGGCTGAATGCCGGTGTCCGCCCCATCACAGGCGCAAGGTCGAAACGAAAACCATCCACGTGGTACGTTTCCACCCAGTATTTCAGGCTCTCATACGCGAATTGCATGACCGCCGGATGGCTGAGATTGAGCGTGTTGCCGCAGCCGGTCCAGTTCTCATAATCACCATCCTGCCTGATCCAATAATAGCTACGGTTATCAATTCCGCGCATGGAGAGCGTTGGACCATCAAGATCGCTTTCAGCGCTGTGGTTCAGCACCACATCCAGAATGACTTCAATTCCCGCGGCATGGAGCGCTTTCACCGCATCGCGGAACTCGTCCCGCGCTTTTTCCGGATGGACGGCATAGCGGGGTTCGAGCGCGAACATCGCCAGCGGGTTGTAGCCCCAGTAGTTGCTCAACCCCAGCCGCTGCAGACGCGGCTCGCTGGCAAAATGGGCGACGGGTAACAGTTCAAGAGCGGTGATGCCGAGGTGTTTCAGGTAGGCGATCATGGTCGGATGCCCGAGCGCCTTGTAGGTGCCGCGCATCTCTTTGGGGATGGACGGATGCAGATACGTCAGCCCTTTGACATGAGCCTCATAAATGACGGTGTTGCCCCACGGCGTGGCTGGCGGCGCATCGTCTTCCCAGTCATAGTGATCGTGCACTACCACGCTTTTTGGCACCACATGGGCACTGTCACGATGGTCAGGTTCACCATAACCGACATGAAAAATCGGGTCGTCTTTAAACTCACCGTCCACGCGGTGCGCACACGGATCAATCAACAGCTTTGCAGGGTTAAACCAGTGCCCTTGAGCAGGTTCCCACGGACCATGAACACGAAAACCATAGTGCATACCTGGCCGTCCTCCGGCCAGGTAACCGTGCCAGGTATCCCCCGTGCGCGACGGTAAATCGTAACGGTGCTCGTTACCCTCACCGTCAAAAACACACAGTTCTACCCGCTCAGCGTGAGCAGAAAAGAGGGTGAAATTCACACCCTTTCCGTCGAAACTCGCCCCGAGCGGTTCGGGTTGACCTGCCGTAAGTTGCGTCATTCACCCTCCCGCATCAGCCAGATGGTGCCAAGCGGCGGTAACGTGAGACTCAGAGAGTTTGGCCGCCCATGACTTTCGATGGCATCACTTTGCACCAGACCACCATTACCGGTATTGCTGCCGTGGTAGTGCATGGAATCGGTATTCAGGATTTCGCGCCATTTACCCGGCTGGTTAATGCCGAAGCGATAGTGCTGGCGCGGCACCGGTGTGAAGTTGCTGGCGACGATGATCTCGTTACCCGCTTTATCTCGCCGCACAAAGACAAACACCGAGCGCTCATGGTCATCCACCACCAGCCACTCAAAGCCGTACGGGTCAAAGTCGAGTTCGTGCAGCGCTTTGTGATGACGATAGGTCAGGTTCAGGTCACGCACCAGACGTTGCACGCCATGGTGCCAGTTATCGCCACCTTCCAGCAGATGCCAGTCGAGGCTGGCGTCGTGGTTCCACTCGCGTCCCTGAGCGAACTCATTGCCCATAAACAGCAGTTTTTTGCCCGGGAACGCAAACATCCAGCCGTAGTAGGCGCGCAGGTTGGCAAATTTCTGCCACGCATCGCCCGGCATGCGGTCAAGAATGGATTTTTTGCCGTGTACCACTTCATCATGCGACAGCGGCAGCATGAAGTTTTCGGTGTAGTTGTAGAGCATCCCGAACGTCAGCTTATCGTGATGATACTGACGATAAACCGGATCGAGCTTCATGTAGTCGAGCGTGTCATGCATCCAGCCCAGGTTCCACTTGTACCAGAACCCCAGGCCACCTAATGACGGTGGTCGGGAGACACCCGCAAAGTCGGTCGACTCTTCTGCCATTGTTACCGCGCCGTCCACCTGCTCACCGATAATGCGGTTGGTGCTGCGCAGGAACTCAATCGCTTCCAGGTTTTCACGGCCACCAAACTCGTTCGGGATCCACTCTCCCTCTTTGCGGCTGTAATCGCGATAGATCATGGATGCCACCGCATCAACACGCAGAGCATCAATGCCAAAGCGCTCAATCCAGTACAGGGCATTTCCGACCAGGTAGTTCGCGACTTCGCGGCGACCGTAGTTGTAGATCAGCGTATTCCAGTCCTGGTGATAACCTTCTCGCGGGTCGCTGTGCTCGTACAGCTTCGTACCATCAAACTCTGACAAACCAAAGTCATCCGACGGGAAATGGCCAGGCACCCAGTCGAGGATCACATTCAGCCCGGCGGCATGCGCGGCATGGATGAAATAACGGAAGTCATCGCGCGTGCCAAAGCGGCGCGTAGGCGCATACAGCCCGGTTGGCTGATAACCCCAGCTACCATCGAACGGATGCTCGTTGACCGGCAACAGCTCAAGGTGAGTAAAGCCCATCCATTTGGCATACGGTACCAGTTGTTCGGCGAGTTCCCGGTAGCTGAGCCAGAAGTTGTTATCCGTGTGGCGACGCCAGGAGCCAAGATGCACTTCATAGACGGAGATAGGTGCATCGAAGCGGTTGGCCTGTTTGCGCTCTTCCGTCTGGGTGATTTTCTCCGGCAGGCCACAAATCAGCGACGCCGTATCCGGGCGCATCTGCGCTTCAAAGGCATACGGGTCGGCTTTAATGCGCAGCTTGCCGTGGGCATCGATCATCTCGAATTTATAGAGCTGGCCGTTGTGTGCCCCGGGGATAAACAGTTCCCAGATCCCCGTTTCCCGGCGCAGGCGCATCGGGTGACGACGACCGTCCCAGTAGTTGAACTGTCCGACAACGGAGACGCGTTGGGCGTTGGGTGCCCACACAGCAAACCGCGTGCCGGTGATACCATCCATCGTGTCTGCGTGGGCACCCAGCGTTTCATAAGGTCGCAAATGGGTTCCTTCAGACAGCAGCCAGGCATCCATCTCCTGCAAAAGAGGACCAAAGCTGTAGGGATCATCAATGAGATTTTGCTGGCCGTGCCAGATGACGGCAAGCTGATAACGAAAGGGGTTTTTACGACGGGGCATCACGCCTGAGAAGAAACCACGCGAGTCGAGGCATTCCAGATTGCCCACTTTGCGGCCGGTTTTGGGTTCGATAACCCACACTTCTGTCGCATCCGGTAACAACGCCCGAACTTCCAGCCCGGCCTCTGTACGGTGCATCCCCAGCACGGAAAAGGGGTCGGCAAAATGACCCGCAATAAGCGCATTAATCACGTCTCTATCCACACGATCGGACATGGTATTCATCCTGTTTTTTATGTCGTCCTTTTTTAGCGCCTGGGACGACTTTAATGTGACCTGAACGAGCATCCTCACAGCCCGTCCTAACCTCAGGTAAGAAATGACTCTTCCTTAAAGCATAGCCAACGCTCTAAATGACTCCTGATAAAAATAAGACATACGCGTTTTACTCCATGTAGTACGCAAAAAAAGGGGGCGAAAATCACCCCCGGTAGTTAACAAATTATTACGCCAGCTGGCGCAGCATGCGGCGCAGCGGCTCTGCTGCTCCCCATAAGAGCTGGTCGCCAACGGTGAACGCGGAGAGGTACTCCGGCCCCATGTTCAGCTTACGCAGACGGCCAACCGGCGTGGTCAGCGTGCCAGTCACGGCTGCCGGGGTCAGTTCACGCATGGTGATCTCGCGATCATTTGGCACCACTTTCGCCCACGGGTTGTGTGCAGCCAGCAGCTCTTCCACGGTCGGAATAGACACATCTTTTTTCAGTTTAATGGTGAAGGCCTGGCTGTGGCAGCGCAGCGCGCCGATGCGCACGCACAGACCGTCTACCGGAATGGTATTCGCGGTAGCGAGAATTTTGTTGGTCTCGGCCTGGCCTTTCCACTCTTCGCGGGTCTGGCCGTTATCCAGCTGTTTGTCGATCCACGGGATCAGGCCACCCGCCAGTGGTACGCCAAAGTTGTCCACCGGCAGCTCGCCGCTGCGGGTCAGTTGAGTGACTTTGCGCTCGATATCGAGGATCGCGGACGCCGGGTTTGCCAGCTCTTGCGCCACGCTGTGGTGCAACTGGCCCATCTGGGTAAGCAGCTCGCGCATATGACGCGCACCACCACCGGAAGCCGCCTGGTACGTCGCCACGGAGACCCACTCCACCAGATCCTGAGCGAACAGGCCGCCCAGAGACATCAGCATCAGGCTGACGGTACAGTTACCACCAACAAAGGTTTTCACGCCGTTGTTCAGGCCGTTGGTGATCACGTCCTGGTTAACCGGGTCAAGAATGATGATGGCATCGTCTTTCATGCGCAGCGAAGAGGCCGCGTCAATCCAGTAGCCCTGCCAGCCGCTTTCACGCAGCTTTGGATAAATTTCGTTGGTATAATCGCCGCCCTGGCAAGTGACAATAATGTCGAGTGCCTTCAGCGCTTCCAGATCGAAAGCATCCTGCAACGTGCCAGTGGTGCCGCCGAATGAAGGCGCAGCCTGACCGAGCTGGGAAGTAGAGAAGAAGACCGGGCGGATGGCGTCGAAATCGCGCTCTTCAACCATGCGTTGCATGAGTACAGAGCCGACCATACCGCGCCAGCCGATAAAACCAACGTTTTTCATAGCATTTTTTTCCTGCAGAGGGTGTGTGCTGTTTGTGCAAGCCAGTATTGAACTGGGATATGCTTCACATTACAAAATGCAGCCAAAGTCGCAAGCGAAATTAATCGATGATTGCCCGGCAATCAGAAAAAGAGCTAATCATCATAATAACCATAGAGAGTTTCAGGGATAATTTACATGAGTGAAATCATTTCCGCGGCGGTTTTATTGATCCTGATAATGGATCCTCTCGGAAACCTGCCGATCTTCATGTCGGTGCTAAAACACACCGAACCAAAGCGCCGTCGGGCAATCATGATCCGCGAGCTGCTCATCGCCCTGCTGGTGATGTTTATCTTCCTGTTTGCGGGCGAAAAAATCCTCGCATTCCTGAACCTGCGCGCCGAAACCGTTTCCATTTCCGGCGGGATTATCCTGTTCCTGATTGCCATAAAGATGATTTTCCCGAGCGCAGAAGGCAGCAGCAGCGGCCTGCCTGCGGGTGAAGAGCCGTTTATTGTGCCGCTGGCAATTCCACTCGTCGCCGGGCCGACCATTCTGGCCACGCTGATGCTGCTGTCACATCAGTATCCGAACCAGATGAGCCATCTGGTGATTGCCCTGCTGATCGCCTGGGGTGGGACATTTATCATCCTGCTGCAGTCGTCCCTGTTCCTGCGCCTGCTGGGTGAAAAAGGGGTGAACGCGCTGGAACGTCTGATGGGGCTGATTCTGGTGATGATGGCGACGCAGATGTTCCTGGACGGGATCCGGGTGTGGATGAAAGGATGACTTTCTCCCTCTCCCCGTGGGAGAGGGCCGGGGTGAGGGCATCAGGCCGCGGAGGACTAACCCTTACGAATCAAATACCGGTACGGCAGCGCCTCGGTCTGCTGTGCCACCAGCTCATGCTCCATAAAGGTACAAAACCCGGGGATATCGCGGGTGGTCGCCGGGTCGTCGGCGATGATCAGCAGCGTTTCACCGGATTGCATGTTACGCACGGTTTTGCGCACCATCATTACCGGCTCCGGGCAGCGAAGGCCCTGGGCATCAAGGGTGTGGTCTGGGCTGGAAAACAGGTCGGTCATGATCTTCTCGGTCAGGTAAAAACGGCTGTAGTTTACGCCCCGTAGCGATCAATGCAAACCAGGTTAACGATTGCGTAAAAACTAACCATTGCAATGTCTGACCAAAGCAGTATCATGCTGCGGTTTTTATTGGGTTCCCTCACCCCAACGTATAAAAAGGTCAAAATATGACGCAGTTTTCTGAATCGCAGCGCTTAAAAGCGTTGTTCTGGCTTTCGCTTTTCCATTTGCTGGTGATCACCTCCAGCAACTATCTGGTACAGCTCCCCATCTCCATCTTTGGTTTTCATACCACCTGGGGCGCGTTCAGTTTTCCGTTTATTTTTCTCGCCACCGATTTGACCGTGCGAATTTTTGGCGCACCGCTGGCTCGCCGCATTATTTTTGCGGTCATGCTCCCGGCACTGTTCGTGTCTTACGTGATTTCGTCCCTGTTCTACATGGGTAGCTGGCAGGGCTTTGAGGCACTAACCCACTTCAACCTGTTTGTCGCACGAATCGCCACCGCAAGCTTTATGGCTTATGCGCTGGGGCAGATCCTCGACGTGCATGTGTTTAACCGCCTGCGTCAGAATCACCGCTGGTGGATGGCCCCGACCGCCTCGACGCTGTTCGGTAACGTGAGCGATACGCTGGCCTTCTTCTTCATCGCCTTCTGGCACAGCCCGGATGCGTTCATGGCCGAGCACTGGATGGAGATCGCCCTGGTGGACTACTGCTTCAAGGTGCTCATCAGTATCGTCTTCTTCCTGCCAATGTATGGTGTATTGCTGAATATGATGCTGAAAAGGCTGGCAGATAAATCTGAAATCACGGCATTGCAGGCTGGTTAAGGGTTCGCTTTATCAGTTGTGATAAGATGAGCGAATGAGCCGTTATGGCCGTTTATCGAAAGGAAGAAGTCAATGCGCAATCTGGTTAAATATGTCGGGATTGGCCTGCTGGTTGTGGGTCTTGCAGCCTGTGATAACAGCGACACGAAAACGCCTGCTCAGGGTGCATCTGCAGAGAGTAATGCGACCGGTCAGCCGGTGAATCTGCTGGATGGTAAACTCAGTTTCTCTCTGCCAGCCGATATGACTGACCAGAGCGGTAAGCTGGGCACTCAGGCGAACAATATGCACGTTTATTCCGACGCAACCGGGCAGAAAGCCGTCATTGTGATTGTGGGTGACGACACCAGCGAAGATCTTGGCGTGCTGTCAAAACGTCTGGAAGATCAGCAGCGCAGCCGCGATCCGCAGCTGCAGGTGGTCACCAATAAATCCATCGAACTGAAAGGCCACACACTGCAACAGCTGGACAGCATCATCTCCGCAAAAGGCCAGACCGCATACTCTTCAGTGGTGCTGGGTAAGGTTGATAATAAACTGCTGACCATGCAGATCACCCTGCCAGCGGACGATCAACAGAAAGCGCAGACTGCGGCTGAAAACATCATTAACACCCTCGTGATCCAGTAATCCTTCACGAAGATGACGTGGCCTCCGGTGCCTGCACCGGGGGCCATTTTTTTAGCTGCCATGTCAGCATCAATGCGATAACCACCAGACCCGCCGCAGCAAGATAAATAACAGGTACCCCTGCCCAGGTCATCACCAGCCCCGCCAGCGGGCCGGTAATGCCCAAAGACATATCCATAAATACCGTGTAGGTTGCCAGCGCCGCCCCCTGGTTCTGCTGCGGCACGGCTTTTACCGCCACCACACCCAGTGCCGGGAAGACCAGTGAAAAACCCGCGCCGGAGAGAAATACGCCTGTTTTCGCCATCCAGGGTGCCATAGCAATTCCGGTCAACAGCAGCCCAACTATCTCTACTGCAAAGCAGATCATCGCCACGTTCAGTCCACCCAGACGGTTGATACCGTTCGGGAAAAGTAAACGCGCACCAACAAACGCGCAGCTAAACAGGGTTAACGCAAACGCTGCACCGTCCCACCCTTTGGCATCATAGAACAAGGTAATGAAGGTCGCGATCACGCCGAACCCCGTAGTTGCCAGTGCCAGGGCCATACCATACGGCCAGACGCGCCCCAGCACTGCGCGAAACGGTAGCGGTTTGCCTTTGCTGGCCTTCACTTTCGGACGTGGCAACGCAAAGATAATCGCCAGAGCAGCGACCGCCATAATGGTAATCGCCAGTCCATACAGGCCGCCAAACGCATAACAAGCCACACCAAGCGGCGCCCCCAGAGCCATTGCGCCGTAGGTGACAATGCCATTCCACGAAATCACCCGGCCAATGTGCGGCGCACCCACGACACCCACGCCCCACAGCGTCGAACCGGTTCCCGCCAGACTTTGACCGATACCCAGGATCACGCGCCCAAGACAAAGCAGCACCAGGCTAACCAGGGGCCAGTGGCTGGTTGTGGCGGCCAGCAAATAGCTCAGACCACTCAGGAAACAGCCGCATAGTCCCACAATAACGATGCTTTTTGGCCCGAACAGATCTGCGTAGCGCCCGGCATGTGGGCGACTCAGAAGTGTGGCGAAATACTGGAGGCTAATCACCAATCCCGCCCAGAACGCACTAAAGCCCATCACGTCATGGACATAGCCAGGCAAAACCGCCAGCGGCAGGCCAATGGTCAGATAACTGGCAAAATTGAAAATAACAACGGTAACGATGCGCAGATTGAGGCGCAGTCCGCTCAGCGCCGGTTCAGCGGCAGGTTCGGGCATGAGGTTCTACCTGGATTTTTACAACAGTGTTTCACTATTACCACGACACAATAAGAAAATCAGCACCGACTTTCAGATTAACGGAGCCAGACGAAGCGAAGCCCGGACACTACACTTTATAGGTCAGCATATTAAGGAACACGCATGATCGCCAACCCGTCCGACAAAGCAGGGCTCCACATCTTATTAAAACTCGCCTGCCTGGTGGTTATCCTTGCGGGTATCCATGCTGCCGCTGACATTATTGTTCAGCTCCTGCTGGCGCTCTTTTTCGCCATTGTGCTTAACCCGCTGGTGACCTGGTTTTTACGTCGGGGCGTCAGCCGCCCGGTGGCCATCACCATTGTGGTTATCGTCATGCTAATTGCCCTGACAGCGCTTTTTGGTGTGCTGGCAGCATCACTTAGCGAATTCTCCACGATGCTGCCACAGTACAACAAAGCGCTGACGCGTAAGCTAGTCGCACTACAGGAAATAGTGCCCTTTCTTAACCTGCATATCTCGCCAGAGCGGATGCTACGCAGGATGGATTCAGAAAAAATCATGACCTACGCCACCACACTGATGACCGGCCTTTCCGGGGCAATGGCCAGTATTCTGCTGCTGGTGATGACAGTGGTGTTTATGTTGTTCGAAGTGCGCCACGTGCCCTATAAGCTGCGTTTTGCACTCAATAACCCGCAAATTCACATCGCCGGTTTACATCGCGCATTAAAGGGCGTCTCCAAATATCTGGCGCTGAAAACGCTTTTGAGCGTCTGGACGGGTGTGATTGTCTGGCTGGGACTGATGTTGATGGGCGTCCAGTTCGCGTTGATGTGGGGCGTACTGGCGTTTTTGCTCAACTATGTGCCCAATATCGGCGCGGTACTCTCCGCCGTACCACCGATGATTCAGGCATTCCTGTTTAATGGTTTCTACGAATGCATGTTGGTCGGGGCACTTTTCCTCGTCGTGCATATGGTGCTGGGGAATATTCTCGAACCGCGCATGATGGGGCACCGGCTGGGCATGTCGACGCTGGTGGTATTCTTATCTTTACTGATTTGGGGATGGCTTCTGGGCCCGGTCGGCATGTTGTTGTCAGTCCCGCTAACCAGTGTGTGTAAGATCTGGATGGAGACCACCAAAGGCGGCAGCAAACTGGCGATTCTGCTTGGACCAGGGCGACCCAAGAGTCGGCTCCCGGATTAAGCATCCGGAGCGGGACTGTATAGTGCTCTACGGGAAATTTTTAGGAGAAACGTTATTCGCAAGCCTACAACAACACTGTACGATGTATGCTGCAACATAGCGCTTGCGAAGAAACATCACAGAAACAGGTTTATCGCGGACGCGCGTAGATGAAATTTACACTCTCTCTTATCGACTGGCAGGCAAGAGCGCCAGGACTCAGCGATGCCAGCGCATGGCAGGCATGGTCACGCCAGTCAGACGCCATCGATCCCACCGCGCCGCTTGCGAAACTGACCGACCTGCCGATGATGACCGCCCGCCGTCTCAATTCGGGCAGTAAGCTGGCCGTCGATCTCGGTCTTGCGATGCTGCGTAAACACCGTATTGATGCCGTGGTCTACAGCAGTCGCCATGGCGAACTGGAACGCAATTATCGTATTCTGCAAGCGCTGGCGACGGAGCAACCCGTCTCCCCCACCGATTTTGCGATGTCCGTCCACAACGCCGCGGTTGGCAACCTCACGATAACCGCTGGTCAGCCTATTGTTTCATCCTCGGTCTCCGCCGGTATGGACACTTTCCAGCAAAGTTTGTGCGAAGTTTTGAGTCTGCTCCACGCGGGCTACTCCCGCGTTTTGCTGGTAGATTTTGACGGCGTCCTGCCTGAGTTTTATCAAGCCGGGCTCCCCCCGCAGATGCCTGTCTGGCCTTACGCCCTGGCGCTGGTGATTGAAGCCGGTGACGCACTCTGCTGTGAAACACAAAGTGGACGTGCCGGGGAAGAGCCGGCGTTGCCGCAAAGCCTTCAGTTCCTGCGACATTACCTGAGCGACACACAGCGATTTGCCCTTACGGGCGAGCGTTTGCAGTGGCAGTGGACACGCCAATGAGCCGTCTTCTGTCCCGCATCGATCGGTTATGGCGCATGCTGATGACCGGCTTCTGCTTTGCGCTGTTTGGCCTTGGCGGGCTGCTGCTGTCGCTGGTCTGGTTTAACCTGCTGCTGATTTTTCAGCGCGATCGCATGAAACGCCGTCGACTGGCGCGACGCAGTATTTCAGCCAGTTTTAGGCTGTTCCTCGCGGTCGTTCGCGGTACCGGCGTGCTGGATTACCGCTTCAACAACCTGGATGTTTTGCGCGCCGAGCGCGGCTGCCTGGTGATAGCGAACCATCCTTCGCTACTGGACTATGTGATCCTTGCTTCGGTGATGAACGAAACCGACTGTCTGGTAAAAAGCACCTTGCTGCGTAACCCGTTCGTCAGCGGCGTGATCCGCGCAGCTGACTACCTGATCAACAGCGAAGCAGAAACGCTGCTTCGTGCCAGCCAGCAGCGTCTGGCCCAGGGCGACACCCTGCTGATCTTTCCGGAAGGCACCCGCACCCGCGTTGGCGAAGCCATTTCCCTGCAACGGGGCGCGGCGAATATTGCCGTTCGTTGCAACAGCTCCCTGCGCGTGGTGGTGATCCACTGTAGCGAACGCATGCTGGATAAACACAGCCGCTGGTACAATGTGCCGCCTGATAAACCAATTTTTACCGTGGATGTTCGCGAACGCATCAACATTCATGATTTTTACGATGCAAGCCAGCACGAACCTGCGCTGGCGGCAAGGCAGTTAAACCGGTATATGCAGCAGCAATTAACATCCGGTCTTCAATCTTTGTCAGGAATGAAAGATGCAAGCGCTCTATCTTGAAATTAAGAATCTCATTATCTCTACGCTGAATCTGGAAGATCTTACCCCAGAGGATATTGATACCGACGCTCCGCTGTTTGGCGACGGACTGGGTCTGGACTCTATTGATGCCCTGGAACTGGGGCTGGCTGTGAAAAATCAGTACGGCGTAGTGCTTTCTGCCGAAAGCGACGAGATGCGTCAGCACTTCTATTCCGTTGCCACGCTCGCTGCTTTTATCCATCAACAACGCGCCTGAGAATGACCCGCTATGACAGAACAAGAAACGATTTATCAGGAAGTCTCTGCGCTTCTTATTAAACTTTTTGAACTCGACCCTGAGATCATTACACCGCAAGCCCGGCTTTACGAAGACCTGGATCTCGACAGCATTGATGCTGTGGATATGGTAGTTAACCTGCAGAAGAAGACGGGTCATAAAATTAAACCTGAAACCTTCAAAGCGGTGCGTACCGTTCAGGACATCGTCGACGTTGTGGAACAACTCCAGCGCGACGCCTGACGTGCCTGCCATTCCATTCATCCCGATACTGACGGGTCTGATGCTGCTGGCATGGCCATTTTTGATTGGCTACGGCCTTGCAAGCCACAATCTGCAGTGGATATTGCCCCTGATAGTTCTGGTGCTGCTGCTGCGTGTCTGGCAGGTGCGCCAGCATCGCGGTCCTTTGCGCTACGTGATCCTGAGTGTGGCACTGGCCGGGGTGGTGCTGTGCGTGGCGAGCGCGCTTTTGCACGCTCACCAGTGGGTGCTGTTTTATCCGGTGGTCGTCAATCTGGTGATGCTGGTGGTATTTGGGAGTTCACTGTGGACAACCATGCCGATGGTAGAACGGCTGGCGCGGATACGGGAACCCAACTTGTCTCCTGCCGGAGTTCGTTACACGCGCCAGGTGACTAAAGTCTGGTGCGGCTTTTTTATTGGCAACGGGGCTGTCGCGCTGTTTACCGTGCTGTACGCCGACATGCGCCTGTGGACGCTGTGGAACGGGATAATTGCCTACATCCTGATGGGCACGTTGATGGCGTGTGAATGGCTGGTGCGACAACGGGTAATTAAACACGATGTATAAACCGCTTCCTCTTAGCCAGTGGCTAAATGCCCCGCGTCCTGATGATACGCCGATCGCCTGGCTTGACGATCGTATCTGGACGCTCGGCGAGCTGCGCCACGATGTCACGCAACTGGTCGACATACTGCGTCAGGAAGAGGGTGAGCGCTGGGCGCTCTGTTTTGATAACGGCTATCTTTTTATCGTCGCCCTGCTGGCGGCGCTGCATGCAGGTAAAACCCCCGTGCTTCCCGGGCACAGCCGGGCGGCACAGCTTAACGAACAGCGGTCCCTGTTCAGTGGCATCCTGAGCGACACAACGCTCGATTTTTCGGGGCGGCAGCAGTTGGTCACTTCCACAGCGCCGACTAACAACGACTTTTCCCCCTTGCCTGCCATTGACGATACGCGCGTGATCGAGCTTTACACTTCTGGCTCTACTGGTGCGCCGCAGCGAGTCATTAAGCCGATAATCAGTCTGGATCGTGAAGCCCGTTTACTTGCTGACCGGTTTGGCGAACGATTGACAGGCTGTCGCGTAGTGGCCTCCGTGGTGTTGCATCATCTGTATGGCCTGACGTTTCGTGTCGTCTTACCCATGGCGCTCGGTCTGCCGGCGCATGCCAGCCTGCTCAACTATGCCGAGCAACTCTCAGCCCTGCCCCACGACAAACGCTATCTTTTCATCAGCAGCCCGGCATTCCTCAAGCGGCTGGATACGGCCCTGACGCCTCCTCCCGTTGCCCTGCTTTTCTCCGCAGGTGGCGTACTGCCCTGGCGAGATATCACTGCGTTTCAGGGCTGGCTGAATATCTGGCCTGATGAAATCTACGGCAGCACCGAAACGGGCGTTATGGCCTGGCGTCACCGTCAGGATGAGACGACACTCTGGCAGCCGTTCCCCGGTGTGACGTTCCACGGCGATCGTGTGACGTCGCCACTGATCCACGAGGCGGAGGGAATAGTGCTGGATGATATCCTGCATTTCGCGGCTGACGGGCAGTTCAACATCGTCGGACGCCGTGGTCGGGTGGTCAAAATTGAAGATAAACGCATTTCGCTCGATGAGATTGAACAGCGCTTGCTGGCGCTGGACGGCATCTGCGACGCCGCCGCGTTGGTAGTGATGCACGGGGGACGCCAGAGTATTGGCGTGCTGCTGGTGCTCAATGACGCGGCGCGTTTGCACAGAAATAACGTGGGTAAAAATGCCCAGGAATCAGCCTGGCGTCGCGCCCTTCGTCCCTGCCTTGAGCCGGTTGCCGTGCCCCGCTACTGGCGGATCGTTGATGAAATCCCGGTCAACAGCATGAACAAGCGTGTGACTGCGCAGCTACAGGAGTTATTTCATGAAGATCCATGAAATCGAACGCCACCAGACGCATCCGGAGCATCTGGAGATAACGCTCTATCTGGATCCTGACCTGCTCTGGTTTAAGGGACATTTTGCCGTCCAGCCGCTGCTCCCTGGCGTGGCACAACTCGACTGGGTAATGCATTACGCCATCACCCTGATGGCTCCAGGCTACCGTTTTCACAGCATTCAGAATGTGAAGTTTGCGGCTCCACTGTTGCCAGACAACACAGTGACGCTGGTCCTTGACTGGCACCCTGCCCGTGAGATGCTCAGCTTCAGCTACCAGCGCCATGCGGGCAGTGAACGCCATACCGCCAGCAGCGGGAAGATTCGCCTATGTCAGTAACCTTCCGTCCCTGCGTGTTGATCCCCTGCTACAACCACGGTGCGATGATGGCAACGGTGCTCGCACGACTGGCACCGTTTAACCTCCCGTGCCTGGTGGTGGACGACGGCAGTGAAGAGCACACGCGTCGCACGCTTGCGTACTTAGCGGAGCAGCATCCTCAGGTCACGTTACTACGCCTGGCAAAAAACAGCGGCAAAGGCGCTGCGGTGATGGCGGGACTGAAAGCCTGCGCAGAGCGCGGCTTTACCCATGCGATCCAGGTGGACGCCGACGGTCAGCACGCCATTGAAGATATCCCCCGCTTTCTGGCGCTGGCGCAACGTCATCCTGATGCACTGATTTCCGGTCAACCTGTTTACGATGACTCAATTCCACGCGCGCGTCTCTACGGACGCTGGGTAACCCACGTCTGGGTCTGGATTGAAACCCTGTCCCTGCAACTGAAAGACAGCATGTGCGGCTTTCGGGTCTACCCGGTTGCGCCGGTGATGCAGCTTGCCGCGCGTACCCCGCTCGGCAAGCGAATGGACTTTGATACCGAAGTAATGGTCCGCCTCTACTGGCAGGGCACGCCCAGCTATTTTCTGCCCACCCGCGTCACCTATCCGCCAGATGGTGTATCTCACTTCGATGCGCTAAAAGACAACGTGCGCATCTCGCTGATGCATACCCGCCTGTTCCTGGGAATGTTACCGCGCATCCCTTCCCTACTGATGCGCCGTAGGCCGCAGCACTGGGCGCAACAGCAGGAAGTCAAAGGGCTATGGGGAATGCGCCTGATGTTACGCGTCTGGCAGTTACTTGGGCGCAAGGCCTTCACCCTCCTGCTGTGGCCGGTCACGGCCGTTTACTGGCTTACCGCCCGTTCGGCGCGTCAGGCGTCGCGGCAATGGCTGAGGCGGGTTAAGCAGGTCCTGGTACAGCGACAGCTCCCTCAGCCCCCCCGGCTGCATAGCTTTTTTCACTTCCTGCGTTTTGGTTATGCCATGCTGAACAAAGTGGCCAGTTGGCGCGGCGAGATGCACCTTCATCGCGATCTGGTGTTTGCGCCGGGTGCCAGCGAGGCGCTGGGGCTGGATGACCCTCAGGGTAAATTGCTGCTGGCCTCGCATCTTGGCGATGTGGAAGCCTGCCGCGCGCTGGCGCAGCGTGAAGGGGGGAAAACCATCAACGCCCTGGTCTTTAGCGATAACGCCCAACGCTTTAAGCAGATCATGGAAGAGATGGCTCCGCAGGCGGGTATTCACCTGATGCCCGTCACCGACATCGGCCCGGAGACCGCTATTCTGATCAAAGAAAAACTGGATCGCGGTGAATGGGTGGCCATCGTGGGCGATCGTATCGCCGTCACGCCGCAGCGCGGCGGCAGCTGGCGTGTGATCTGGAGCGATTTTATGGGCCAGCCCGCACCGTTTCCGCAGGGGCCGTTTATCCTGGCCTCCATTTTGCGTTGTTCGGTGGTGCTGATTTTTGCCCTCAGCCAGCAGGGAAAGCTGACCCTGCACTGCGAACCGTTTGCTGACCCGCTGCTGTTACCGCGCGGTGAGCGCCAGCAGGCGCTGCAACACACTGTCGATCGCTACGCCCAACGGCTGGAGCATTACGCCTTACTGTCGCCGCTCGACTGGTTTAATTTTTTCGATTTCTGGCAACTGCCCGAGATCACCGAGAAGGAGTAAAGGGTGCTGACCGATCCCCGCTTTACGACGGAAGTCGAGATGACCATCCCGTTCCACGACGTCGATATGATGGGCGTGGTCTGGCACGGCAACTATTTCCGCTACTTTGAGATCGCCCGCGAGGCGCTGCTCAATCAGTTTGATTATGGCTATCGCCAGATGAAGGCCTCCGGCTATGTCTGGCCGGTGGTCGATACGCGGGTGAAATATCGCGATGCGGTGACGTTTGAGCAACGCATCCGGGTACGGGCGCACATTGAAGAGTATGAAAACCGCCTGCGCATTGCCTATCAAATCTTCGACGCGCAGACCGGTAAACGCACCACCACCGGTTACACCATCCAGGTAGCAGTCGACGAGGCCACCCGCGAAATGTGCTTTGTCAGCCCGGCGATATTGTTTGAACGTATGGGAGTAACGCCATGAAATGGTTGCCTTTACTGGCGTTGATCTTCAGCCCGCTGGTCAGTGCCGTAACGCTGGATGAGCTGCAGCAGCGTTTCACAGAACAACCTGTGGTGCGCGCGCACTTCGAACAGGTTCGCATGATCAAAGATATGCCGCAGCCGCTGCGTTCGCAGGGCGAAATGGTGATCGCCCGTGACAACGGCCTGTTGTGGGATCAAAAAGCCCCGTTTCCAATGACGCTGCTGCTGGATGACAAACGGATGGTGCAGACGATCAACGGCCAACCGCCACAGACCATTACTGCCGACAATAACCCGCAGATGTTCCAGTTCAACCACCTGCTGCGGGCGTTATTCCAGGCCGATCGTAAGGTGCTGGAAGAAAATTTCCGCATTAATTTTAAAGACCTGGGGGAAGGGCGCTGGTCTCTGGTGTTGACCCCCACAACAACACCGCTGGACACCATTTTCTCTACCCTCGATTTGGGCGGTGCGACGTATCTGGAGTCTATTCGTCTCAACGACAAACAGGGCGACCGCACGGATATCACCCTCTCTAATCACCGATTGACACCCGCCAGCCTGACCGATGACGAACGCCAACGCTTTGCCGCACCGTAAATCGCTGCGCCCGGCACTGCTGTGGGCCACGGTATGCCTGATCCTGCTGGGTCTGCTGGTGTCGCTGCTGCCCGGCGCGCGCCTGAACAGCAGCGTGCTGGCCATGTTGCCGACACAGACGCTGGGAGCCGTTCCTCCGGCGCTCAACGACGGGTTTATGCAGCGGCTCGACCGTCAGCTTGTCTGGCTGGTCAGCTCCGGCAAAAAACCCGATCCGCGCGTTGCACAGCAGTGGCTGACGCTGCTGCAAAGCAGCGGAGCGCTGAGCGAGGTCAAAGGGCCAATGGACGCCGCCGGACAAAAAGCCTGGGGTGAGTTTTTCTGGCAGCATCGCAACGGGCTGATTGACCCCGCCACCCGCGCCCGCCTGCAAAACGGCGGTGAAGCACAGGCGCAGTGGGTTTTATCCCAGCTCTACTCGGCCTTTTCCGGCGTGAGCGGCAAAGAGCTGCAAAACGATCCGTTGATGCTGATGCGCGGCGCGCAGCTCGCGCTGGCGCAAAACAGCCAGAAGCTGCGTCTGATGGACGGCTGGCTGGTGACGCGGGATGAAGCCGGAAACTACTGGTATCTGCTGCATGGCGAGCTGGCGGGTTCCTCGTTTGATATGCAGCAAACCCACCGGCTGGTCACCACCCTGAATGCACTACAGGCGACGCTGAAAACACATTATCCGCAGGCACAGCTGCTGTCTCGCGGTACCGTGTTTTACAGCGATTACGCCAGCCAGCAGGCCAAACGGGATATCTCCACGCTGGGTGTCGCCACCCTTCTGGGCGTGTTCCTGCTGATAGTGGCGACGTTCCGCTCCCTGCGCCCGCTGCTGCTGTGTGCGATCTCCATTGCCATCGGGGCGCTGGCAGGCACGGTCGCCACCCTGCTGCTGTTTGGCGAACTGCATCTGATGACGCTGGTGATGAGCATGAGCATCATCGGTATTTCGGCAGATTACACCCTCTACTACCTGACCGAACGGCTGGTGCACGGTGGCGAAAATTCACCGTGGCAAAGCCTGGACAAAGTGCGTAATGCCCTGCTGCTGGCGCTTCTGACAACCGTCGTGGCATACCTGATTATGATGCTGGCCCCCTTCCCCGGGATCCGCCAGATGGCGCTGTTTGCCGCCGTGGGACTGAGCGCCTCCTGTCTCACAGTGATATTCTGGCACCCCTGGCTGTGCCGTGGGTTGCCGGTACGCCCGGTTCCGGCCAGGAGAATGATGTCGCGCTGGCTGACCGCCTGGCGACGTAAAAAAACGCTCGCTGTTGGCCTGCCTGTCACGCTAGCGCTCCTTTCCGCTGTCGGGATTGCTACTTTGAAGGTGGACGACGATATCGCCCAGTTGCAGGCTCTGCCGAAAACGCTTCTGGCGCAGGAGAAAACCATCACCGCCCTGACCGGCCAGCGCGTCGATCAGAAGTGGTTTGTGGTTTACGGCGCGTCAGCCCAGCAAACGCTGGAGCGGCTGGAGGCCTTTACCCCGGCGCTGACTCAGGCGCAAAAAGCGGGTGAGCTTGCCAGTTGGCGAACCCTGCCACTCAACTCAATGAAGCGTCAAAAAAGCGATCTTGCGCTCCTGCACAACGCTGCGCCTGCGGTAACGAACGGGCTGCGCAACGCGGGCCTTAACACCATATCACCGAATCTGGCGGCGATGCCTGTCAGCGTGGAGACCTGGCTTGCCAGCCCGGCCAGTGAAGGCTGGCGTCTGCTCTGGCTGACCCTGCCAGGCGGCGAAAGCGGCGTGCTCGTCCCGGTGGATGGCGTCAAAAACAGCGCGGCACTGAGTGAACTGGCTGCACAGCATGAAGGCGTCGTCTGGGTCGATCGCAAGGCCAATTTTGACAACCTGTTTGCCCTCTACCGCACGCTGCTGACGGGGCTACTGTGCGTGGCGCTGGCGGTGATCGCCTGCGGCGCGATGATCCGTCTTGGCTGGCGCCAGGGACTTATCAGTCTGGTGCCATCGGTGCTGTCGCTCAGCTGCGGGCTGGCGGCGCTGGCCGTCGTCGGGCACTCCGTCAATCTGTTTTCACTGCTGGCGCTGGTGCTGGTACTCGGCATTGGCATCAACTACACGCTGTTTTTCAGCAACCCGCGCGGTACGCCGCTAACGTCGATGCTGGCCATCACCCTGGCGATGATGACCACGCTGCTGACGCTGGGCATGCTGGTATTCAGCGCGACGCAGGCCATCAGTAGCTTTGGTATCGTACTGGTAAGCGGTATTTTTACCGCCTTCCTGCTGGCCCCGCTGGCGATGCCGGTCAAGAACGAGAGAAAACGATAATGAACGCTTTTTACCGCGCCGCCGCGCTGGCAGCGACGCTGCTACTGGCAGGCTGCAGCCATTCAACCGATACTGAAGGGAATCGCCCGCAGGCCTGGCTTCAGCCTGGCACTCAGGTGACGCTGCCACCACCGGGCATTACGCCGGCCATCCGTTCTCAGCAGTTGCTGACCGGTCGGTTTAACGGCCAGACCCAGTCGCTGCTGGTTCTGCTGGACGCCGACGGGCAAAAAGTGACGCTGGCCGGGCTCTCTTCAGTAGGGATCCGCCTGTTCCTCGCAACCTACGATGGCACCGGGATCCACACAGAGCAGTCAGTCGTGATGCCGCAGCTGCCGCCCGCCAGCCAGGTACTGGCGGATGTGATGCTCAGCCACTGGCCACTCAGCACCTGGCAGCCTCAGTTGCCGAAAGGCTGGACGCTAAAGGATACTGGAACCCGACGCGAACTGCGTAACCCCGACGGCAAGCTGGTGACAGAGATTGTCTACCTGCAACGCAAAGGTAAGCGTGAGCCGATCAGCATTGAGCAGCACGTCTTTAAATACCACATCACCATTCAATATCTGGGTGACTGAGATGATTTACATTTCCGCTGTTGGCATGGTCAACGCGCTGGGCAACTCAGCCGATGAGATCGCGGCAAACCTGAACGCCGGGGTTGCGCCGGGTATGCGTCATCGCGCCGGGTGGCTGCAAGGGTTACCCGATGCCATGCTGGGTGGCGTAGAGGGTGAACTACCGCCGATACCGGATAACCTGTCAGCACATCGCAGCCGTAACAATCAGCTGTTGTTGGCTGCGCTGGCACAGATTCAGACTGCCGTCGAGGCAGCCATTGCGCGCGTGGGTCGCGACCGCGTGGCGGTGGTGCTTGGCACCAGCACCTCGGGGCTGGATGAAGGCGATGAGTACGTGCGCCTCTCCCTGAACGGCGAGCGCAGCCCGCAATGGCAGTATCCGCAGCAGGAGCTGGGCGACCCCTCTCGCTTCCTGGCCAACTGGCTGCAACTGGATGGCCCGGCGTATACCATTTCGACCGCATGCTCTTCCAGCGCCCGGGCGATCATCAGCGGACAGCGTCTGATCGATGCCGGACTGGTGGACGTGGCTATTGTTGGTGGTGCAGATAGCTTAAGCCGGATGCCGGTCAACGGTTTTAACAGCCTTGAATCGCTCTCGCCGACGCAGTGCGAACCGTTTGGCCGCGACCGCCGGGGGATCACCATCGGTGAAGCGGCAGCACTCATGGTGCTGACCCGCGAACCGAATCAAGTTGCGCTGCTGGGGGCGGGAGAATCGAGCGATGCTTACCATATCTCTGCCCCACATCCCGAGGGGGAAGGCGCTATTCGCGCGATTACCCAGGCACTGAACGAGGCGGGAATGACGGCAGATGACGTGGGCTATATTAATTTGCATGGCACCGCCACCCCCCTCAACGATCGCATTGAGGCACACGTGATTAACGCCCTCTTTGGCGACCGGGTACCGTGCAGTTCTACCAAACACCTCACCGGCCATACGCTTGGTGCAGCCGGGATCACCGAAGCCGCATTAAGCTGGCTGATCCTGACTCGTGATCTGCCGCTGCCACCGCAGGATTTTTCCCGCTACGCGCCGGACGACACGCTGCCGCCTTGCGGTTTACTGCATCAGAGTGCGCCGCTGACAAAACCGGTGATTTTATCGAACTCATTTGCCTTTGGCGGTAACAATGCCAGCCTTCTGCTGGGGAGAGTGTCATGAGTTATTTATCCCCCAGTGACTACCTGCCTCACGACACGCCGATGATGCTGCTGGAGCGCGTTGAGCGTGTCACCGACAGCAGCGCGGTGTGCAGCGTCACGGTCGACGGGCACGGTGTGCTTGCTCCGTTCCTGAACGCTGACGGCGATCTGCCTGGCTGGTTTGCGCTGGAACTGATGGCCCAGACTGTGGGCGTCTGGTCTGAATGGCACCGTCTGCAAAAAGGCTTGCCCCACAGCGCGCTGGGCATGGTGTTGGGTGCGCGCGAGCTGGTATGCAGCGCAGGGCGCTTTGCCGCAGGCACCACGTTAACCATCACCATCGAACGCCTGATGCAGGATGAACGCTTTGGTAGCTTTGAATGCATTATCCAGACAGATAACGCCCCTCTTGCCACGGGCCGCGTAAATACCTTCCAGCCCAGCGAGGACGAACTCACCTCACTTTTCACTCAGGGAGCTCCATCATGACGCGTTCCGTACTGGTTACCGGTGCCAGCAAAGGCATTGGCCGCGCAATCGCCTGTCAGCTTGCGGCTGACGGATTCACCGTGGGCGTGCATTATCATCGTGATGCTGACGGCGCTCAGGAGACGCTGGAAGCGATTGTTCAGGCCGGCGGTACAGGCCGCTTACTGACGTTTGACGTGGGTAACCGCGAGCAATGCCGCGAGGTTCTGGAACAGGAAATCAGTACGTTTGGTGCATGGTATGGCGTGGTCAGTAATGCCGGGATCGCCCGCGATGGCGCATTTCCGGCGCTCAGCGAAGAGGACTGGGACAGTGTCATCCACACCAACCTCGACAGTTTTTATAACGTCATTCATCCCTGCATTATGCCGATGATAAGCACCCGCAAAGGCGGGCGAATTATCACCCTGTCGTCCGTGTCAGGCGTGATGGGCAATCGTGGACAGGTGAACTACAGTGCCGCCAAAGCCGGTATTATCGGTGCCACCAAAGCGCTGGCCATTGAACTGGCAAAGCGCAAAATTACCGTCAACTGTATCGCACCAGGGCTGATTGATACCGGCATGATCGAGATGGAAGAGGCTGCGCTGAAAGAGGCCATGTCCATGATCCCGATGCAGCGCATGGGACAGGCCGACGAGGTGGCCGGGCTGGCGAGTTATCTGATGTCGGACCGGGCTGGCTATGTGACACGCCAGGTGATCTCGATCAACGGGGGGATGTTATGACACGTCGGGTGGTGATCACAGGAATGGGGGGCGTGACCGCCTTTGGCGAGGACTGGCCGACCATTTCACAGCGTCTGCTTGGCTACGAAAATGCTGTACGCACCATGACGGAGTGGAAAGAGTATGCCGGTCTGCAAACGCTGCTGGCCGCCCCCATCGAGGATTTCACCCTCCCGGCACACTATACCCGCAAGCGCATTCGAGCCATGGGCCGCGTGTCGTTGCTCTCCACCCGCGCCACCGAACTGGCGCTTGAGCAGGCGGGCTTGATCGATGACGCGGTACTGACGCAGGGGCAAACCGGCATCGCCTATGGTTCATCCACGGGCAGCACAGGACCTGTCAGCGACTTCGCCTCCATGCTGATGGAAAAACACACCAATAACATTACCGGCACCACCTATGTGCAAATGATGCCGCACACCACCGCGGTCAATACCGGCCTGTTCTTTGGGTTACGTGGCCGCGTAATCCCGACGTCGAGTGCCTGTACTTCCGGCAGTCAGGCCATCGGTTACGCCTGGGAAGCCATTCGCCACGGCTATCAGACCGTCATGGTCGCCGGGGGTGCCGAGGAGCTTTGTCCGTCAGAAGCGGCGGTATTTGATACGCTGTTCGCCACCAGCCAGCGCAATGACGCGCCGAAAACCACGCCGTCACCCTTCGATACAGAGCGCGATGGTCTGGTCATTGGTGAAGGTGCTGGCACGCTGATTCTGGAAGAGCTGGAGCACGCCAAAGCGCGCGGGGCGACCATCTACGGTGAGATCGTGGGCTTTGCCACCAACTGCGATGCGGCGCACATCACCCAACCACAGCGTGAAACCATGCAGATTTGCATGGAGCAATCGCTGGCGATGGCAGGTTTACGCGCAGCGGACATTGGGTATATTTCCGCGCACGGTACCGCCACCGATCGCGGTGATATCGCCGAAAGCCAGGCCACTGCAGCCATCTTTGGCGACAGGGTCCCCATCTCCTCACTGAAGAGCTATTTTGGCCACACGTTAGGTGCGTGTGGTGCGCTGGAAGCGTGGATGAGTGTGCAGATGATGCGTGAAGGCTGGTTTGCCCCGACCCTCAATTTAAGAGAACCGGATGAGCAATGCGGTGCTTTAGATTATATTATGGGGGAAGCCCGTCAGATTGACTGCGAGTATCTGCAAAGTAATAACTTCGCATTTGGCGGCATCAATACCTCTATCATCATCAAACGCTGGGCGTAACTATGTACCAGTTTATACTGGGAAAAATCTCCACCCTTAGCGCGGACCCGCTGGCGTCAACGCTCGCAGATATGGCACCTCAGGGTGCGAGACACCGTTCCTGGCTGGCTGGCAGGACGCTGCTCGCCCGGGCATTGTCCCCTTCTCTACTGCCAGACATTGTGTACGGCGAACAGGGAAAACCCGCCTTTGCAAAAGACCATCGGCTCTGGTTTAACCTGAGTCATAGCGGGGACGACATCGCCTTGCTGGTGAGCGATGAAGGCGAAGTGGGCTGTGATATCGAAGTGATACGCCCGCGCGAGAACTGGCAGGCACTGGCGAACGCCGTTTTCAGCGTGGCGGAACATGCGGAGCTGGAGCGCGAAGCGCCGGAGGCAAAGCTACCGGCGTTCTGGGGGATCTGGACGCGAAAAGAGGCGATTGTGAAGCAGCGAGGCGGCAGTGCCTGGCAAATTGTCAGTATCGACAGCACCTCACAGAGCCACTCAGTGAGCCAGCTTCAGTTTGGCTCGCTCAGTCTCGCCGTCTGCACCCCCACCCCGTTTACCCTTACTCCCGGGGCGATTTTGCACCACGAGACGTTCGGGGCAGAAATATCACCAGCACGCCGAGAATAATAAACCCCACCCCCACCAGCCCGTGCCAGGAGAAACGTTCCTCCCAGCCTGGCAACAGGATTGCAGCGCCCCACACCAGAATATAACTGAGACTCAGCAAGGCATACGCTTTGCTGAGCGCCATACGATGTAAGGCCAGATACCAGCAGCCCATAGAGGCTACATACCCCGTTAACCCCAACAGCAGCGCACCGGTACCGGATGAGAAGTGCCACAGGGCAGAAATTAACGCCAGGACATCACTGACAGGGGGAAGCGCCTGCATGGCGCTTCGCAGCAGCAGTTGCGCAGCGCTGACTAACAGTACGCTGCATAAGGCCCAGAACGTCCCTTTCACAGGCTTCCTCCCAGCACAATAATGCCAATGATGATAAACCCAACCCCCAGCCAGTGATTCGAAGCAACGTTCTCACGCCAGACGGTCTTCGCCGCCAGCGTCACCCAGACAAAATTGAGGCTTAACATAGGGTAAGCAATGCCGACAGGCAGACGTTGTAAGACCACCAGCCAGACCAGCATCCCGCAGCCCAGTGCCAACAGGGCCAGGCCAAGCCACAGCGCAATATGTACACCACGCCGCCCGGCTTTCGCCGGACGGGTGGCTTGCTTCTGGCAAAGCTGCCCCGCGCAGCTGAGCAAGCTTGCCAGTATCAGCCAGAGCCAGGTCATCACTTCGGTAGATACTGAAGGTAGGCCAGACGACCCTGGATATACAGGCTATCCGGTTCTGGCAAATTAGCCCGCTTAAGATCGTCGCGTTTTGACAGCAGAATCACCAGCGATATGCGCCCCTGCTGGCGATGTTCCGCCAGCCACACGGCGAAATCAGATTTACCGACAAAACGGTCTTTCGCATCAGGGTAATCCAGGCCATAGCGCAGTTCGCCACTCTGACCAAACAGAATGATGTCATTACGCTTAAGCTCCCACGCCAGGCCAGAGGCCACACCGACGTTATTGGCCAGCACAAACCGGCTTTCCTGCAGCGGATCGCGCACGGTGTCGACCAGCGATTGCGGCTGTTTGGAATCCACCACCAGGTTAGGGATCGCATAACCAATCAGCAGCGCCAGACCCGCTGGACACAACGCTGCCAGCCACCAGCGTTGCTGACTCTGCCTGAGTGTAAACCAGCCCACCACGGCCCAAATGAGGAACGCGACCACCGCGCAGAAGACTTTATACAGTTCTACCGACGTCCAGACCGGGTGTTTAGAGAGCCCCCACGGCGAGACGACCAGAGCGGCCACCACGCCGATGGCACCAAACGCCAGGTTGATCCCCCCGTTAATGCGCAGCACTCGGGCGCTTTGCTCTGCCGCGAGGCAGGCATAGCGCGCCATCAGAATCGCTAGCGGGGCAAAACAAGGCAGGATATAGGTCGGGAGCTTGCCTTTGGCAATACTGAAGAACAGCAGCGGCATCACCACCCATCCCAGCAGATAGAATCCACCAGCCGTGTTTTGTCTGTCATTCCAGCCAAGACGGAACGCGCCTGGCAACAACGCTAACCACGGCAGACTACCCGCGACCAGGAATGGCAGGTAATACCAGAATGGCGCTTTGTGCTGGGCATCGCTCTGGGCAAAACGCTGAATATGCTCAACCCAGAAGAAGTAACGCCAGAAATCAGGCTCACGATGTGCAATCGCCAGTGCCCAGGGCAGAACGATAAGCACACAGCTCAGGATCGCCAGCCAGCCAAAAATCAGCACCTCTTTCCAGCGCTTCTGGGCGATGACCCACGGCAGCACGCCAATCACCGGTACAGCCAGCGCCAGGAAGCCTTTGGTCATCACTCCCATGCCGCAAGCTAGCCCAAGGAGCACGTACCCCCCTGCTTTTCCGGCTACGGTTTCAGCCTGAGAGGCCAGCCAGAAACTGCACATCGCCGCCACCAGCCACAGGGTGATGATGGGATCCAGCACGGCATAAGTACCGATGCCGTAAACCAGGAACAGCGTCAGGAAGATAAGGCCGGAGAATATGGCAACGCGTTTATCCCGCCAGAGACGCCAGGCCATCCAGATGACCAGCAGCGCCGCAAACCCGGTGGAGAATATGGCCCCGGCACGCACGGCAAGGTTGGTATGCCCAAACAACAATTGCCCGATACTGTTGATCCAGTAGCCAGCAATCGGCTTTTCAAAGTAACGCAGCCCCAGAAAATGCGGGACAACCCAATCTCCTGATGCCAGCATTTCGCGGCTGATTTCTGCATATCGCGTTTCATCAGGTTGCCACAGCAGGCGGATATCGACAGGGATGAGGTAGTAAACGATAAACAGTGCGAGAAGCGCTAAGCCATAACGGGCTGTTTTCATGGGACCGGACTCACGGTTTGTTGATAGCCAAGCCAGCCTTCCCGGCCAGCCATTTCATTACGTACTATTTTGCCCACGGGCAGGACGCTGAGATCGTCTGGCAGCAACTCACTCAGCGGGCAGAACTGAATTCCCTCCTGAGCAGCCATCGTCAGCAGTTCATCGAAATCATGCTGATACGCAATCCCTTCCACTTCTGCGTGGATGGTATACACCGGCGTACCGGTATCGCGATGCATGCGGTCCAGAATGTAGCGATTGAACTCCTCAGCCTTCACCTCGCGGCCAACCACTTCATCCCAGGTGGGAAGCGTGACCGGGATCTGCACCGTCCCGTAGCGATTTTCCCCTAACAGCGGTAAAAATGGCCCGGTACCGCGACAGTCGCTGTTGTAGCGGAATGCGAAGGATTCTTTGGCTTTCACAACACGTTGATCCGCACGCCACCCCGCCACGGCGGAACAACGCACAGGCTGGCAGGTAATGGCCTCCAGCTCCAGCATACCGCGCTCGACTTCACGGGTCAGGCGCGATATGTCCCAGACGCCAGCCCACGCTTGCCAGGCATGGTGATCCCAGGCATGCAGGCCGACCTCATGTTGCCGTGTCGCTTCACGGATAATCGCTTCATTACCCGCACCGATACGCCTGCCGGGCCATGCGGTCCCGGCCAGCAAAATATCCCAGCCATAGAGGGATGCTGCGCGTGAGCGCAGCATTTTGAACAGAAATGCCGGTTTAATCAGACGCCATAAATGGCGTCCCATGTTGTCAGGCCCCACGCTGAAGAAAATGCTGGAACGCACATCGTGCTTGCTCAGCAGTTCCAGCAGTTTGGGTACGCCGTCACGCGTCCCCCTGAAGGTGTCGACATCAATGCGTAAACCGACTTTTTTCATGAGTCCTGTTCCGAAAGCTCCACAGTGCGCAGGAAGAAATCGAGCGTCTCATCAATGGTCTGCTCCATCTTAACCGTTGGCGTCCAGTTCAGGCAGCGCTTCGCATTGCGAATGCTTGGCTTACGGTGCTCAACGTCCTGATACCCTTTGCCATAATAGCTGCTGCTTTCTACTTCGCGGAAACCGGCAAACGGCGGGAATTTATGGCGCAGTGGATGGCGCTCAAAGCTTGCCAGCAGCATCTCTGCCAGTTCACGAATGCTCGCTTCGTTGTCCGGGTTACCGATGTTGATGATCTCACCGTTGCAGCGGTTATCTTTGTTTTCGATGATGCGGAACAGCGCTTCGATACCATCGCTGATATCAGTAAAGCAGCGTTTCTGTTTGCCACCTTCGATAAGCTTGATTGGGGAGCCCTCAACCAGGTTCAGGATCAGCTGCGTGATCGCACGTGAGCTACCGATACGCGCCGCGTTCAGGTTATCCAGACGTGGACCCATCCAGTTAAACGGACGGAACAGGGTAAAGCGCAGGCCCTCTTTCTCACCGTAGGCCCAAATCACACGGTCCAACAGCTGTTTGGAGACAGAGTAGATCCAGCGCTGTTTGTTGATCGGCCCGACCACCAGATTGGAGGTGTCTTCATCGAAGTTTTTGTCGGTACACATGCCGTACACTTCAGAGGTAGACGGGAAGATGATGCGTTTGTCGTATTTTACGCAATCGCGGATGATCTTCAGGTTCTCTTCGAAGTCCAGCTCGAACACGCGCAGCGGGTTACGGGTGTACTCAATCGGCGTGGCAATGGCGACCAGCGGCAGCACCACGTCGCATTTTTTAATGTGATATTCGATCCATTCGGAATGGATGCTGATATCCCCTTCCACGAAGTGGAAACGCGGGTTATCAAGGAAACGGCTGATCGCATCAGAGCCGATATCCAGGCCATAGATTTCGTAGTTATCGTCCTTGAGCAGACGTTCAGTCAGGTGGTTACCGATAAAGCCGTTCACGCCGAGGATCAACACACGGGTGCGGCGTTTGATGGCAACAACTGGCGCACTGGTGATCAGCGCCCCTGTCACCAGACCTAAAGACTGTGCCAGTTGAGTACCCTGAACATACAGACCGTTATCGGTTTGTCCGGTAACGATCTCCAGAGCCTGCTCACCACAGCTCACGATCAGCGGGGAGACAGAAACAACGGTACCTGGTTTTGCCGCTGGAATGTCGTCGCGCACGCGGGATTTCCAGACGATAAATTTGCTGACACCCGCAAAGCTGTATGCACCCGGCCACGGGTCGGTTACCGCACGCACCAGGTTGTGCAGCTGGCGAGCGGGTTTGTTCCAGTCCAGACGACCATCTTCCGGCGCGCGGCGGCCAAAGGTGCTCGCTTTGCTCTCATCCTGTGCAGTTTCGCTGAAGGTGCCATTGAGGATGGTGGGAAGCGCATCACGCAGCAGTGTCTGCGCGGTTGCATTCAGTTTTTGATGCAACTGCAACGCCGTTTCGTCGGCATCAATAGCCACTTTCTGCTGTGCCACGATAGCGCCTGCATCCGCACGATGCACCATACGGTGCAAGGTCACGCCGGTTTCGGTTTCACCATTGACCAGAACCCAGTTCAGCGGCGCGCGACCACGGTAGGCCGGCAGCAAGGAGCCGTGAAGGTTGAATGCCCCTTTGGCGGCCAGACCTACGATCTCGTCGGAAAGCAGGTTACGGTAGTAGAACGAGAAAATAACATCAGGCGCGAGCGCGCGGATGCGATCCACCCACAGCGGGTGGTTTACATCGTCTGGCGCATAAACCGGAATACCACGCTCAGCGGCGATACGCGCTACAGAGCCGAAAAAGTTATTCTCTCCCGCCGTGTCCGGATGAGTAAAGATTGCAACAATGTCGTAGCCCGCTTCCAGCAGGGCCTGCGTGCCCGTGCACCCCATATCGTGATAGGCAAATACAACAGCTTTCATGGGTGTTTTTCCTCTTGAGATGCTTTGTGTTCCTGGCGGACAACACGTTGAATAAAGTAGCGCGGACGTGCGCGAACATCGTTATAAATACGGCCAATGTACTCACCCAGCAGACCCATCCCGACAAACTGGGCACCGATGAACATAAACAGCACGGCAAAGAGCATGAAGACCCCTTCTGCCGCCCACTGTGGGCCAAAAACCAGGCGCAGCACGACCAACAGCACGGACAGCGCAAACCCGGCCACGGCGATGATGCTGCCGAAAACGCTCAGCAGACGCAGCGGTGTGGTGGTCAGGCAGGTGATGAGGTCGTACATCAGGTTGATGAGGCGCATAAAGCTGTACTTCGACTCCCCATGCTCGCGCTCGGCATGCATAACCGGGATTTCCGTTGCCTTACGGGCAAAGGTATTAGCGAGGATCGGAATAAAGGTGCTGCGTTCATGACAATGAAGCATGGCGTCGACAATATGGCGGCGGTAGGCGCGCAGCATGCAGCCATAATCGCCCATCGCTTTACCGGTGGTGCGCTGGATAAGGCGGTTGATGGTGCGTGAGGCCAGCTTACGGAACATACTGTCCTGGCGGTTCTGACGCACTGTACCGACGACGTCATAACCCTCATCAGCTTTCGCCACCAGACGCGGGATCTCTTCCGGCGGATTTTGCAGGTCAGCGTCCAGGGTGATGATCAGATCGCCCGTGACATGGCTGAACCCGGCCATAATAGCGGAGTGCTGGCCGTAATTACGGTTGAGCAACACGGCAACAACATGGCTGCCCTCTGCCTGTGCGGCTTCGGTCAGCATCAGTGCGGAGTTATCGCTGCTGCCATCATCCACCAGCAGAATTTCATACGCTTTGCCCATGGTGTCGCAGGCGGCGGTTGTGCGGCGGATCAGTTCAGGCAGGCTCTCCTGCTCGTTATAAACGGGGATCACCACAGAAACTTTTTGTACAGGCGGTGCACTGAACATATCAATTTCCTGCAAGCTGATGGAGCGCGGTAATGACGCGGGTTGTGTCGTCATGAGTCATGTCCGGGAAAAGAGGGAGAGAACAAATACGCGCGCTATTCCATTCTGAATTCGGGAGCGATACATCAGGAAAACGCTCGCGGTAGTATTTTTGGGTGTGAGCCGCGCGGAAATGGAGGCCGGTACCGATGCCTTTCTCTTTCAGCGCTGCCATCAGGTTATCGCGTGAAATCCCGCAGCGAGCTTCATCAACACGAATGATAAACAGATGCCAGGCGTGCACATGCGGCCATGACGGAATAGTGAGTGGCTGGAACGGGGTATCGGCAAGCTCCCGCAGGTAGCGTTCAGCAATTTCCTGGCGACGTTTGTTGGCTTCTTTCAGTTTGCCCAACTGCACCAGCGCCAGCGCGGCGTTAATATCCGCCAGGTTGTATTTATAGCCCGGGGAAATCACTTCTGCCTGCGGAGCGCGACCGTGCGTCTGGCGGTCATACGCGTCGACACCCAGACCGTGGAATTTCAGGCTGCGGATCCGCTGTGCCAGTTGGGCATTGTCCGTGACGACTAAGCCGCCTTCTGCACAGGTCATATTTTTAATGGCGTGGAAAGAGAAAATCGCTGTTCCCTTCCAGCCTACATGACGGTCTTTGTAGTAAGTACCGGCAGCATGGGCCGCATCTTCAATTACCGGAATACCATGGCGTTCGCCAATGGCGTGGATGGCGTCGATTTCACACGGCGCGCCGGCATAATGAACGGGAATAATCGCTTTGGTACGCGGAGTGATGGCAGCTTCAACCGCTTCGGGTGTCACCATCAAGGTATCTTTGTCCACATCAATCATTACCGGCGTTGCACCCAGTAACACGATCATATTCAGTGTGGAGACCCAGGTCTGGGAAGGAGTAATGACTTCATCACCCGGGCCAATATCCAGCGCCATCAGCGTGACATGCATTCCTGCTGTTGCAGAACAAACGGCAATTGCATGCTTGTTCCCGGTAAGTTGACAGAATGCCTCTTCAAGTTCCTGATTCTTAGGCCCCGTGGTGATCCAGCCCGACATCAAAACGTCCTGAAGTGCCGCAATTTCCTCAGCGCCCATCGACGGCCGCGAAAAAGGCAGAAAATCACTCATTATTAATTTCCTTGCAATAAAAATGGCATGTTTTTGATATTAACCAAATGCCAGTCCGTTTATTTCAACGAACCATAAACTCATATCAAAGTAGCTCTCTTTCCTTAGGGAAAAATTAAGACAACATTTACAACGTTATAAGACAACTAGCAGTCATTTAAAAAACAACAAGTTAAATTAATATTAAATATTTTTAATGTGATCTCTCGCAACATTTTGAAATGAATTCATTTAAACCAATCATCAACAAACAAAAAAAATCCCGGCTATTCCAAAATAATATGAAATAGCCGGGAACTTTTCTTTTTAGTTAATTGTCGCGCTTATTATAGGTTTTCTGGAAAGTTTTTGGGTAATTCGCTGGCTGCGCAGGGCAACGCCGCTTCACCTGATTGTTAAGCGCTCCCTCGCCCCGCTTGATGAGCAGGTCGAAACGCTATTGCGCCTTTTTAGCCAGGAGCCGTCATCATCACCTGCTACGCTTTAAGGTCCGAACGTTAAAACGATAGGGAGCAGATGATGAAAATCGACTTTGCGGGAAAAGTGGCGCTGGTAACTGCCTCAACCGGTGGGATCGGGTTCGCTATTGCCAGAGGTCTGGCGGAAAGTGGTGCGGAAGTGATCGTCAATGGCCGTAGCACGGAATCAGTAAATAAAGGCATTCAACAGCTCCAGCAGGTAGTGCCTGGCGTACAGGTGCGTGCCGCGATTGCCGATCTCAGCACAGCAGAAGGGGTTAAAGCGCTTCTGAAGGTCGCGGGCAACGTCGATATCCTAGTCAACAACGCCGGGATTTACGGACCGCAGGATTTCTACGCCACCGACGATGAGACCTGGGAACGTTACTGGCAGACCAACGTGATGTCCGGCGTGCGCCTCTCCCGCGCCTTACTGCCGGGCATGGTGCAGAAAGGCTGGGGACGCGTGGTATTTATTTCCTCCGAGTCGGCCTGCAATATCCCGGTGGATATGATCCACTACGGCGTGACCAAAACGGCACAGCTTTCGCTGGCGCGCGGCCTGGCGAAGTTCGTGGCGGGAAGTGGTGTGACGGTCAACAGCGTGTTGCCAGGGCCGACGATGTCTGACGGTTTCGCCGAAATGATGAAAGATGAAATCGAAAAAACCGGCAAATCGCTGGAACAGCTGGCGAAAGAGTTTGTGATGGCCAACCGCCCCAGCTCGGTTATCCAGCGTGCGGCCACGGTTGAAGAGGTGGCCAATATGGTGATTTATGTCTGTTCGACCCAGGCCTCCGCCACCTCGGGCGCGGCATTGCGCGTCGATGGCGGCGTCGTGGATGACATCATTTAATGTCGTCAGGCCGTACTGCCTGCGACCCGACGGGCAGTAATGTAGTGTTCTTGCCAGTAGTCATCCGTCAGGGTGGAGACCGTTACTCCCTGGCTACTTGAGGCGTGAATAAACTGGCTATTGCCAATATAAACGCCAACGTGCTTGCGGTTCGGTCCCGTCTGGAAGAACACCAGGTCTCCTGCCTTCAGGCGATATTGCGCCACCTGCACACCGCGATGGATCTGTTCGCTCGTCGTGCGAGGTAAATTAAGGTGTGCCGCTTCGCTGAACAGATGTTGCATCAGTGCGGAGCAATCCACTCCGCGATGCGTGGTTCCGCCCCACTGATAGTGAGTCCCCTTCCACTTCTGGTATTGATCGAGAATGCGCGAGCGTAGCGGGCCTGTTTCCTGGTGAAACAGAGCCGATTTCGCTGGCGATACTGCAAATGCGCTGTTCATCGAAATCATGGACGCGGGCAGTTGAAAACTGAATGCAGAAAATGAAGCAAAACTTAACGTGAGGATTGAAATAAGCGATCTGAACGTCATATCTAAAAAAGGATCTGAGAGTGAATTATTCCTTACCTGTGAGGGCCAATGTTCCCCCGAAAAATCTTTCAATGCGGCGATAATATAGGCAGGTCATTTTTTCACCAATCTTTATGGTGACCAAAATTGGACTCATTTCAGATCGCAAGATCGAGAAAAAAGTGGTTGTGATGTAAGGACTGTCCAGGTAAAGCAGGTAAACTGATCAACAGAATGTGTATTTCAGCTAAGACGTATTTATGACCAATATGATTGCCGACGAGACGGTGGCAAAATCCAACGTGCTCTCTGTCTTTGACTTTGATGGAACATTAACGCACCACGACAGCTTTATCCCTTTCCTGCGTTTTGCCTTTGGTAAACGTTACTTCGCGGGCCGTCTGGTGCGTATGGCGCTGCCAACGCTCCACTGCGTTCGCCGCAAGCTGACGCGCGATGAACTGAAGGAAGTGCTGATTAAAACGTTCCTGACAGGCGTGGATGAGCACTGGTTACGCCAGCAGGCGGAAGCCTTTTGCGAAAAATACTGGAACAAGCTGATGCGCCCGGAAGGGGTTCTGGCGGTGGCGGCTGAGGTGAACTCCGGTGCAGAAGTAACGATCTGTTCCGCGTCTCCTGCGCTGGTGCTGCAGCCGTGGGCTGACAAACTTGGCATTAAGTTAATTGGCACGCAGCTGGAAGTGAAAAACGGTAAGCTGACAGGACGTATCACGGGCAATAACTGCCGCTGTGCTCAGAAAGTGGCAAGGCTGGAAAAGGTGTATGGCGATCTCAACGCGTATCACCTGCGCGCCTGGGGGGACACCCGTGGCGATCACGAACTGCTGGCAGCCGCGCAGGATCCACACTGGCGACATTTCCATCACCCGCGTAAGCGCCGGAATTCACCGATTAAGTAACCTTTTCTCCCTCTCCTGCATGGAGAGGGAGAAAAGCGGTGCATCAGGCCTCACGTTTCCCAGGGAACATCACACTCGCAATAATGCCCAACGCCAGCACGCCTAATACCACAAACAGGCTGGCCGTCGCGCCAATGCTGTAACCATGATGCCAGAAGTGGTCGGTTGCATTCAGACCCAGCTTGAAGGCCACGAAGAACAGCAACAACACCACGGCTTTCTCAAGGTGCACCAGATACTGTTTCAGCGCTTCCAGTACGAAATAGAGCGTACGCAGGCCGAGAATGGCGAACATCATGGCGCTATAGATAATCAGCGGTTCACGGCTAACGGCAATAATCGCCGGGACCGAGTCAAAGGCGAACATTACGTCAGAAAGCTCCACAACCGCCACGCAGAGCAGCAGTGGTGTTGCGTAGCGCTTGGCCTTCTTAACACGCCCAACCATCACATCCTGGTTTTCCGGTTTTTCAAGCTCAGCATCGACCTCTTTCTGGGTCAAAATAAAGGCATTGCTGCTGATTTTCGGCCAGACAGGATAGAAGCGTTTCACCAGACGATAAGCGAGATGACCGGAGTAATCTTCCACCTCGTCACTCTCTTCATTGCGTTTGAGCATCATCACCGCTGTCCAGCCGACGACTAGCGCGAAAATCACTTCGACGTAAGGTCCAAGACTCAGCAGGCTGGTACCAATGGCCACGAAGATGCCACGGAATACAATCGCGCCGAGCACACCCCAGTAAAGTACGCGATGACGATACTTATCCGGCACACCAAACCAGGCAAAAATGGCCATCATTACAAACAGGTTATCGACAGAGAGCACCTCTTCAAGGGCGTAACCCGTGAGGAACAGACTTGCCATCTCTGCACCGTGGTGAACATACAAGAATCCGGCGAACGCCATTGCCATCATGACCCAGAACAGGGACCACATGGCGGCACTTTTGAGCGAGATCGGTTTATCGTGACGGTGCATAAAGAGGTCGATAAACATCGCCCCAACGGCCATCACAACAAAGACAACAACGGTTTCAGTCGGGAAACCAAGATGAGCAGCAGACATACACAACACCATACAAACTGACATAAGCCAGTAACAGAAAAAGATCGTTACTTTAGCACACCCGTTGTTCAGGCGCTCATGCCACGCAAACGCTGCAGTACCGCCACCAGAACCGCCACAGACCAGCCTACCATCAGTGCGCCCACTAGCCCTTCCACACCACCGATGAGCCGCCAGTGCTCGGGTAACGTGACGTCGCCGTAGCCGACAGTGGCGTAACTGACCAGTGAAAAGTAGAAACTGGTGTTCCAGTCATTAAATGCATCAATGACAAAATAAAACGCCGCAAATAGCCCGGCTTCAAGAAGATGGGCGAAAATCATGGAGATTACGATGCCGACATTACGTAAAACAATACGTACCGCAGAATCGACTTCTAACTTAATGAATTTGAGAACGATAAACATCCACAGTGAATGGATAACCACAGTAAGGCTAAGCAAAATAATAATGCTGAGTATCTGCATGATGTGTGCTCTGACCAATAGGAATACGGCCCCGCGAACGCAGCGGGGCACCTGGTCGAAGCTTAGTTGAATGGACGGAAAAAGTTGGTGCAATAATTGCGGGGCGTGATTATTTCTCTGCCAGCGCCTGAGCACACGCCCAGGCACTTGCCCATGCCCACTGGAAGTTGTACCCGCCAAGCCAGCCGGTCACATCCATCACTTCGCCAATAAAATAGAGTCCCGGTACGTTGCGCGCTTCCATGGTGCGGGAAGAAAGTTCATTCGTGTCGACCCCGCCCAGCGTGACTTCTGCAGTGCGGTAGCCTTCCGTGCCGTTTGGCTGTACGCGCCAGTTTGTCAGGGTCTCAACCAGCATCTCCTGCTCACGGCTGTTAAGCTGCTTGAGCGAAACATCCGGGATCTGACCAAGCACCTGCAAACATTCCACCAGACGCTTCGGCAGCTGCATTGCCAGGGTGTTTTTCAGGCTCTGATTCGGGTGCGCAGTACGTTGCTCGTTGAGGAACGCGTCCAGATCGCAGTCCGGTACCAGGTTCACAGTGACAAACTCTCCCGGCTGCCAGTAACTGGAGATCTGCAGTACTGCCGGGCCGGAGAGGCCACGATGGGTGAAGAGCAGGTTTTCGCGGAATACCGTACCGTCTTCGGCGGTGATGACAGACGGAACCGAGACGCCAGAAAGTGTCTGGAGTTGTTCCAGCAGCGGTTTATGCAGCGTAAACGGCACCAAACCCGCACGCGTTGGCAGCACCTTCAGGCCGAACTGCTCGGCAATCTTGTAGCCAAACGGCGAGGCACCCAGACCCGGCATAGAAAGACCACCGCTGGCGATCACCAGGCTATCGGCGCTGACGGTTTCACCGTTGAGTTGCAGCGTGTAACCTTGCTCATCGCGCGCAACGTCCAGCACTTCCGTGCGCAGGCGCATCGTTACACCACCCTTCTCGCACTCGGCCACCAGCATATCGACAATCTGCTGCGCGGAATCATCGCAGAACAGCTGGCCCAACGTCTTCTCATGCCACGCAATTCCATGCTTCCCAACGAGGTCGATAAAATCCCACTGGGTGTAACGTGCCAGTGCAGATTTGCAAAAATGACGGTTTTGGCTCAAATAGGCCGCGGGTTCAACATACAGATTCGTAAAGTTGCAGCGCCCGCCGCCAGACATCAGGATCTTACGGCCTGGCTTTTTACCGTTATCCAGCAGCAGCACGCGACGACCCGCCTGTCCGGCCATCGCCGCACAAAACATACCCGCCGCACCGGCGCCAATTACCACGGCATCAAACCTTTCCACGTCAAAACCCTCTTTGTTAACTGCCGCGGATTGTAAAGTTTCCTCTGTGGTCACACCAGCGTAAAAAGATATTACAAAGCCATTTCATTGAAATTTAAAGAATATCCTTTCAGGCACTTTTCTCAAATCAGGTGGTATGTCAAAAAAAGTCTATATTTCACTTTGCCCGCCGTGCATTTGTCCTGGATAATGCGCCGCGTTCATGTCCTCAAAATGGCGTAACGTCCTATGCTACATTTGTTTGCCGGCCTGGATTTACATACCGGGCTTTTATTATTGCTTGCTCTGGTTTTTGTACTGTTTTACGAAGCGATCAACGGCTTCCACGACACTGCAAACGCAGTAGCGACGGTTATCTACACTCGCGCAATGCGATCGCAACTGGCGGTCGTTATGGCGGCGGTATTTAACTTTTTTGGTGTCCTTCTGGGTGGACTGAGCGTTGCGTATGCGATTGTGCATATGCTGCCAACGGATCTGCTACTTAACGTAAGTTCTGGCCATGGCCTCGCTATGGTGTTCTCAATGCTGCTTGCTGCAATTATCTGGAACCTCGGTACCTGGTATTTCGGCCTGCCTGCATCCAGTTCTCACACTCTCATTGGCGCGATTATCGGTATCGGGTTAACTAACGCCCTGATGACCGGTACATCGGTTGTTGATGCGCTGAACCTTCCTAAAGTACTGGGTATTTTCGGCTCTCTGATCATCTCCCCTATTGTGGGTCTGGTGGTTGCAGGCGGATTAATTTTCATCCTGCGTCGTTACTGGAGCAACACGAAAAAGCGCTCCCGTATTCACCTGACTCCGGCCGAGCGTGAGAAGAAAGACGGTAAGAAAAAACCGCCATTCTGGACACGTATCGCTCTGATCATTTCAGCAATCGGCGTGGCTTTCTCACACGGTGCGAACGATGGTCAGAAAGGCATTGGTCTGGTGATGCTGGTTCTGATTGGCGTTGCGCCAGCAGGTTTCGTGGTTAACATGAATGCCTCCGGATACGAAATCACCCGTACCCGTGATGCGGTGAACAACGTCGAAATCTATTTCCAGCAGCATCCTGATCTTCTGAAGAAAGCGACCGGCGTTGACCAGTTGATTCCTTCTCCGGAAGCGGGTGCCACCACTGTGCCAGGCGAGTTCCATTGCCATCCGGCTAATGCGATTAACGCGCTGGAACGTGCGAAAGGTATGCTGGGTACTATCGAGAGTTATGACAAACTGACCGTTGAGCAGCGTGGTCAGCTACGTCGCATTATGCTGTGCATCTCTGATGTGACAGATAAAGTGGCGAAGCTGCCTGACGTGAGTACTGACGACAAGCGTCTGCTGAAGAAACTGAAAAGCGATATGCTCAACACCATTGAGTACGCGCCAATCTGGATCATCATGGCTGTCGCGCTGGCACTCGGTATCGGTACGATGATTGGCTGGCGTCGTGTGGCGACCACCATCGGCGAGAAGATCGGTAAGAAAGGCATGACCTATGCGCAGGGTATGTCCGCGCAGATGACGGCAGCTGTGTCTATCGGTCTGGCGAGCTATACCGGTATGCCAGTGTCTACCACCCACGTACTCTCCTCGTCCGTGGCAGGTACCATGATTGTTGACGGTGGCGGTCTGCAGCGCAAAACCGTAACCAACATTCTGATGGCCTGGGTATTCACCCTCCCGGCCTCTATCCTGTTGTCTGGCGGTTTGTACTGGATTTCGCTGAAGCTGATCTAATCAGTTGAAGGCGACAAAAAAGCGGGTCAGGAAACTGACCCGCTTTTTTTTGGAACCAACGCAATATCCTGGAAGGAATAGACGATGCCATTCAAAACGGCTATTAAATGGATTCATCGCCTTGTTACCGTTTCGCTTTTGGCGCTGGTCATTGGTTTTCTCTGGTTAAACCACCAGCCCAGTCAGCAAAAGAGCGATGAGCTACAGCGCGTTTATAAATTATCTGATAGCGTCTGGCTCTATATGACCGTGAACAATCAGGGTGGCGCAACCGTGCCAACAATCTACCGTTACTACCTCTCGGGGGAAATATCAGGGAATGATGCCGACGTTATCCATCAGCTTGCTATGAAGCATCCTGTTATTGAAGGTACAGGCACGATTACCGCTGCCAGTATGGATACAAACGGGGAAGTGAAAATTACCTATAGCGGGAAAGTTATCTCAATTCAGGACAATATCTCAAATCTCCGGTTCTCAGTTACGCCCTGAACCAGATGAAATCAGGCGGGGCTTACCCCGCCTGCTGTGAAGCTCAATGCCAAATCATCAATGCAACCATACTGACCACGACCAGACCACATAAGGCGCTGGTCAAAATGAACTGACGACGCAGGCGCTCGCAACGACGGATAAACTCTTCATCGTGATGATCGCGGTAGCGCTGGTAGTAGATGTATCCCACCAGACGCATCTGTTTGCTGGGCTGTCCATGCGAGGTGAAGAAACCTCCACCGTCCACATACTGATAAAGCAACGGATCGCAACCACGAAGTACCACCAACAGCGCACGTAACGATGAGAAGTAGCGCGCCATATTCACTATGCAAACCACACATAGCGCCCAAAACAATGCGACGGTGCTAATCATACATCCTCCCCGGCGTCCGCCCACGAAGCAAGGCTTCTGAGCTACCGCACCCCAATGCCCTGACAGACAGTTCAGTGAAAGAATGACCAAAAATCGATCCGGTTCGCATTTTAAAATCCGAACGGCTCATTAAATAGTGTAGGAGATCCGTTAATTTTTTTGCCACAAGGTTAATCGTTATCAACACCAAAGCTTGAAAAATATGTTTAACTGGGCCGTAATGAATGTATCAGACGACGGCATTCTCGTATTAGTCATCGATAACTTAAGGAAGGAGTAACACTATGGCTTACAAACACATTCTCATCGCGGTAGACCTCTCCCCGGAGAGCAAAGTACTGGTTGATAAAGCAGTATCCATGGCGCGTCCCTACAACGCGAAAGTTTCCCTGATTCACGTTGATGTGAATTACTCCGACCTCTATACCGGTCTGATCGACGTCAATCTCGGCGATATGCAGAAACGCATCTCCGAAGAGACTCACCACGCTCTGAGCGAACTGTCGACTAACGCAGGTTATCCGATCACCGAAACCTTAAGCGGTAGCGGCGACCTGGGTCAGGTGCTGGTCGATGCGATTAAGAAATACGATATGGATCTGGTGGTATGCGGTCACCACCAGGACTTCTGGAGCAAGCTGATGTCTTCAGCGCGCCAGCTGATTAACACCGTTCACGTGGATATGTTGATTGTTCCACTGCGTGACGAAGAAGACGAGTAAGTGCGTTAAATTCCCCTCCCCCTAACCCTCTCCCGGCGGGAGAGGGAATAGATCGAGGACACAGGCCGGGTAAGGCGAAGCCGCCACCCGGCTTTTTTTATTCCGGCGTACCGGCATAAATATCAAACCGGTGCCCTTTGGTGGTCACCGCATTGGTCGTCGCAACGTCCGCCAGCGGCGGCGCATAGTCAGGGCGTTTTACCACCACACGCTTCGTCGCTAACTGGCGAGCAGGCCCCAGCAAACCATCTGCATCCAGGTCCGGTCCCACCAGCGACTGAAACACACGCATCTCTTTCTTCACCAGCGCACTTTTCTGCTTATGCGGGAACATCGGATCAAGATAGACCACCTGCGGGCGCGGAGTGATATCGGTCAGCGCCGTCAGGCTGGAGGCGTGGATCAGTTGCAAACGCTCCTGCAACCACGGGCCGATTTCCGGGTCTGCATAGCCACGCACCAGACCGTCGTCGAGTAGTGCGGCCACCACCGGATTCCGTTCCAGCATCCGCACATGACAACCCACGGATGCCAGCACAAACGCATCACGCCCTAACCCCGCCGTGGCATCCACCACATCCGGCAGATAGCTCCCTTTGATACCGACCGCTTTGGCAACCGCTTCACCACGACCGCCGCCAAACTTACGTCGGTGTGCCATAGCACCGCCGACAAAGTCGACAAAAATGCCGCCGAGTTTCGGTTCGTCGCGCTTACGTAATTCGAGATGCTCTGGCGTCATCACCAGCGCCATCAGGTTTTCATCATCGTGCTCCAGCCCCCAGCGGGCGGCCAGAACAGATAAGGCGCCGTCTCCGGCGCCTGTTTCATCGACTAAGCAGATCTTCACGTAACAATCAGCCTTTAATCCCGTAATGCTCAAGCATCGCATCCAACTGTGGCTCGCGGCCACGGAAGCGTTTGAACAGCTCCATCGGCTCTTCAGAACCTCCGCGGGTCAGGATGTTATCGAGGAACGACTGGCCCGTTTCGCGGTTAAAAATCCCTTCTTCTTCGAAGCGAGAGAAGGCATCTGCCGCCAGCACGTCGGCCCACAGGTAGCTATAGTAACCTGCCGCGTAGCCGCCTGCGAAGATGTGGCTGAACGCGTGCGGGAAGCGGCCCCAGGTTGGCCCAGGAATGACGGCAACCTGCTTTTTAATCTCAGCCAGAGTCTCGAGGATTTTAGCCCCCTGCTCCGGGCTGAACTCGGCGTGCAGGCGGAAATCAAACAGGCCGAATTCCAGCTGACGCAGGATAAACATCGCCGCCTGGTAGTTTTTCGCCGCCAGCATTTTATCCAGCAGTTCTTTCGGCAGCGGTTCGCCGGTCTCATAGTGACCAGAGATAAACGCCAGCGCGTCCGGCTCCCAGCACCAGTTTTCCATAAACTGGCTTGGCAGTTCGACCGCATCCCATGGCACACCGCTGATCCCGGCCACGCCTGCGGTTTCGATGCGGGTCAGCATATGGTGCAGACCGTGACCAAACTCGTGGAACAGGGTGATCACTTCGTCGTGGGTAAACAGCGCAGGTTTACCATTCACCGGACGATTGAAGTTACAGGTCAGGTAGGCGACCGGTTTCTGCAGGGAACCATCCGCTTTACGCATCTGTCCCACACAGTCATCCATCCACGCACCGCCGCGTTTGTTTTCACGCGCATAGAGATCGAGGTAGAAACTGCCGCGCAGTTCGTTCTTCTCGTCATACAGTTCGAAGAAACGCACGTCCGGATGCCAGACGTCAATGTCGGTACGTTCTTTCGCGGTGATGCCATAGATGCGCTTAACCACTTCGAACAGACCGTTAACGGCTTTATTTTCCGGGAAGTAAGGACGCAGTTGCTCATCGCTGATGCTATAGAGGTGCTGCTTCTGTTTTTCGCTGTAGTACGCGATATCCCACGGCTGCAGCTCATCCACGCCGAACTCCGCCTTCGCGAAAGCACGCAGTTGGGCCAGTTCTTTCTCACCCTGAGGACGGGCGCGTTTGGCCAGGTCGGTCAGAAAATCGAGTACCTGCTGCGGGTTTTCCGCCATTTTGGTGGCAAGGGATTTATCGGCATAGTTTTCAAAGCCCAGCAATTGCGCCAGCTCGTGACGCAACGCCAGGATTTCTGCCATCACCGGGCTGTTGTCCCATTTACCGGCATTCGGCCCCTGGTCGGAGGCGCGGGTGCTGTAAGCGCGGTACATCTCTTCACGCAACGCCTGGTTGTCGCAGTAGGTCATGACCGGCAGATAGCTCGGGATATCCAGGGTTAACAGGAAACCCTCCTGCTCTTTCGCTTCGGCCTGGGCTTTTGCCGCCGCCAGCGCGCTTTCCGGCATGCCCGTCAGCTCGGCTTCGTCGGTAATCAGCTTCGTCCAGCCCATGGTGGCATCGAGCACATTGTTGCTGTATTGGTTGCCCAGTTCAGACAGACGCGCGGCAATTTCACCGTAGCGGGTCTGCTTCTCTTTTGGCAGACCAATCCCGGACAGTTCAAATTCACGCAGGGCGTTATCGACCACTTTTTTCTGCGCCGTGTTCAGTTCGGCGTAGTGGTCGCCATCACGCAGGTCGCGGTAGGCCTTGTAGAGCCCTTCGTGCTGGCCGACCCAGGTGCTGTACTCGGAGCGCAGCGGCAGCGTCTGTTCATAGGCTTCGCGCAGCTCCAGGCTGTCTTTTACCGAGTTCAGGTGGCTTATCGGGGAGAGGATACGCCCCAGCACGTCGCCCACTTCGTCCAGCGGCTGACACAGATTTTCCCAGCTGTACGGCGCGCCCTGCGCTACCACGCTTTCTACCGCCGCGCGACAGTTGTCCAGCGATTGCGTAACGGCTGGAACCACATGCTCAGGGAGGATTTTAGAAAATGGCGGCAACGAAAAAGGCGTCAGTAATGGATTGGTCATAAACGCTGTCCTGTTGAATAAGATGAATGAAGCGCGCATCCGGCGCTGTGCATATGGTCCAGTAATGGGGTTAAGTGTAGAGGATTTCAATGGCTGCGCTTACCGTGCCGACGGGTAATCTGTGCCGTTCTGCTGTAAACTGTGGCAAATCGTCATTTCAGCGGAATTTCATTACCCATGCTCAGTTATCGCCACAGCTTTCACGCAGGCAACCACGCCGACGTCCTCAAACACACCGTTCAGAGTCTGATCATCGAATCACTCAAAGAGAAAGAGAAGCCGTTTCTCTATCTGGACACCCACGCGGGCGCGGGGCGCTATCAGCTGAGCGGCGAACACGCCGAGCGTACCGGTGAATATCTGGAAGGGATCGCCCGCATCTGGCAGCAGGACGATCTGCCCGCCGAGCTGGAGCCGTATATCGGCGTGGTGAACCATTTCAACCGCAACGGCCAGCTGCGCTACTACCCTGGTTCTCCGCTGATTGCCCGTCAACTGCTGCGCGAGCAGGACAGCATCCAGTTGACCGAGCTGCACCCAAGTGATTTCCCGCTGTTGCGCGCTGAATTCCAGAAAGATAACCGCGCTCGCGTGGAAAAAGCCGATGGCTATCAGCAGCTGAAAGCCAAATTGCCACCGGTTTCCCGTCGTGGCCTGGTGCTGATCGACCCGCCGTACGAAATCAAAACCGACTATCAGGCAGTGGTGACCGGTATCCACGAAGGTTACAAACGCTTTGCGACTGGTACTTATGCCCTGTGGTATCCAGTAGTACTGCGCGCGCAAATCAAACGCATGATCAAAGACCTGGAAGCGACCGGCATCCGCAAAATTCTGCAGATTGAACTGGCAGTACGCCCGGACAGCGACCAGCGCGGCATGACCGCCTCCGGTATGATTGTCATCAACCCACCGTGGAAGCTCGAAGCGCAAATGAACAACGTGCTGCCATGGCTGCACAAAACGCTGGTACCGGCCGGGACAGGACATGCCACCGTCAGTTGGATCGTGCCTGAGTAATCACAGCCATCGGTGGAAACTATTGATTTCAGGTATACAATCGCGGCAATTCACGATTAAGGATAAAAGCTATGACTAAGCATTATGACTACATCGCAATCGGCGGCGGCAGCGGCGGCATCGCCTCCATCAACCGTGCAGCCATGTATGGCCAGAAATGTGCGCTGATTGAAGCCAAAGAACTTGGCGGCACTTGCGTGAACGTGGGTTGTGTACCGAAGAAAGTGATGTGGCATGCGGCGCAAATCCGTGAAGCTATCCATATGTATGGCCCGGACTATGGCTTTGACACCACGATCAACCACTTCGACTGGGACAAACTGATCGCCAGCCGTACTTCCTACATCGACCGTATTCACACCTCGTACGACAACGTACTGGGTAAAAATAACGTCGACGTGATCCGTGGTTTTGCCCGCTTTGTGGACGCAAAAACGATCGAAGTGAATGGCGAGACGATCACTGCCGATCACATCCTGATCGCCACCGGCGGTCGTCCGAGCCACCCAAATATCCCGGGCGTGGAATACGGTATCGACTCCGACGGTTTCTTCGAACTGCCTGCGCTGCCTAAGCGCGTTGCCGTGGTGGGGGCGGGTTACATCGCAGTTGAGCTTGCCGGCGTGATTAATGGTCTGGGTGCCGAAGCGCATCTGTTCGTGCGTAAACACGCGCCGCTGCGTAGCTTTGACCCGCTGATCGTCGACACGCTGCTCGAAGTGATGAACGCCGAAGGCCCAACCCTGCACACCAACGCCATACCAAAAGCGGTAGTGAAAAATGCAGACGGCAGCCTGACCCTGGAGCTGGAAGATGGCCGCAGTCAGACCGTCGATTGCCTGATCTGGGCGATTGGCCGTGAACCCGCGAACGATAACTTCAACCTGGCCGTCACGGGCGTGAAAACCAATGATAAAGGCTATATCGTCGTCGATAAATTCCAGAACACCAGCGTACCGGGCATATATGCTGTCGGTGATAACACCGGTGCGGTTGAGCTGACTCCGGTTGCCGTTGCAGCGGGTCGCCGTCTCTCCGAGCGTCTGTTTAACAACAAGCCGGAAGAGCATCTGGACTACAGTAATATCCCGACCGTGGTCTTTAGCCACCCACCAATCGGTACTGTCGGCTTAACCGAGCCGCAGGCGCGCGAGCAGTATGGCGACGATCAGGTGAAAGTGTATAAATCGGCGTTTACCGCGATGTACACCGCCGTCACCTCACACCGTCAGCCGTGCCGCATGAAGCTGGTCTGCGTGGGCCCGGAAGAGAAGATTGTCGGTATTCACGGCATCGGCTTCGGCATGGACGAGATCCTGCAGGGCTTCGCCGTGGCGCTGAAGATGGGCGCAACGAAAAAAGACTTCGACAACACCGTGGCGATCCACCCGACGGCCGCGGAAGAGTTTGTGACCATGCGTTGATGTCAAAACGTCAGAGAGTCTCACCGCTCTCTGACGACAACTGCTGATTAAACCGGGTCATCTCTTCCTGCACGCGTTCGACGAGGATCTCAATCTCTTGCCAGGATCCCTCGTCGTGACAGGCCGTTTCCAGTTGTTCGCAGGCTTTCTGCAACGCTGCCATATTCATCATCCGTGCACCGCCGTTGATACGGTGCGCCATACGACCCACCTTGTCGCGATTTTTCTGCTCGAGCCACTGCGTCAACTTGCTGGCATCTTGTCTGTTGACCTCCACCATCTCGGCATGCAGCGTTTGCGTAGTATCACTCCCCAGGGCAGGTTTCACGCTGCTGACGGAAAAATAGCGTTCCAGCAGCGCCTGGAGTTTTTCCGCCGTCAGCGGTTTTTCCAGATATTCATTCATACCGGCCTCAAGACAACGCGCTGCCGTTTCTGTGCCGCTCATCGCCGTCAGGCCGAAGATCGGGATCGGTGGCTGGCCGTTAAGCTGTTCGGTATGGCGGATCTGCTGCGCCAGTTCATAACCGTCCATCTCCGGCATCGTACAGTCGGTAATAATCACATCGTAGCGGCCAGGATTTTGCTGCCACATCGATAACGCTTCCGCCCCTTGCGTTGCCAGTGACACCTGGTGCCCCCAGGACTCCAGCCGCTGCTGCAGCGCACGGCGCGCTGGCGGATAGTCGTCCACGCCAAGAATATGCAGGCTACGCGCCTGTTCGACCGGCGGAGGGGTCAATACTTTGCTGGTAGCAGGCACGGCGTTGAAATGCAGGCTCACCACGCAGCCCTCATGCGGTTCACTGTCGATACGCACTTGCGCACCTGCGGCATGCGCCATATGCAGGCAGGCCGGTAAGCTGAACCCGGTGTCGGTCCACTCTGATTTCAGCGTCACATGGTGAGCACGCCTGGTAATCTGCTCCAGCATTTCCCCGTCAATTCCCTTTCCCTGATCGCACACTTCAATGACCAGTGGGATCGTCGAGGCATCGGGATCTCTGCTCCCCTCATACACCTCAACATCAATCTCCTGGCACTCCGAATGCTTAATGGCGTTACGCAGCAGGCTGGAGAGGATGCGAATAATCAGCAGCGGATCAGTAGTAAAACGCTCGGTAGACAGCTCGATCAGCACATTCAGGGTGATCCCTTTCGCTTCGGCCTGCTGCCGGTAGAGCGCCACGGTACTGTCGATTAACTGCGGCAAATGCGTGCTACGCGTCGTTCCGTTCAGTTGCGGGTTATCGGCACGGAAGACATCGAACATGTCGCCGATAAGCGAAAGCAGGTTGAGTGAAGATTCCCAAATCAGGTTCAGGTTTTCATTGTGCTCATGCCGTGCATCCAGCCCCTGAAGCTCCATCTCCAGCAGGCCGGTGATCACGCTGAGCGGGGTACGCACTTCATGCCCCATGCTCTGCATAAACGCGTTCTTGCTGGCAATGGCCTGTTCCAGGTTGCTTTTGGTTTCTGAGAGCTGCGTAATCAGCTGCTCTTTTTCCGTAATATCCAGCCAGCCGCCAATTAAACCGCCAACCTCTCCCTGACTGTCATGCCACGGCACAACCCAACCCTGTAAGTAACGCGACCGTCCGTCTGTCTGGAATCTGACGGACCACTTTTGCGGTAAACCATCCTGCAGCGCCTGGTTATATTTGGCTTCAATCGCCGCGAGCTCAAAAGGTTCGATTGTATTAATGGCGGTAATTGGCAGACCTATCAGCTCCTGGCCTGACTGACCGATAGCCTCGCTCCAGGCCTGGTTATAACGCAGTAAATTCCCCTGCCGATCGCGCACATAGAGCGCCACGGGCGATGCGTCGATCAGCGCCTGGGTAAACGTCAGTTGTTCCGCCAGCTTCTGCTGCCAGACGTTGCCACGACGGAGTGCGGCACGTAAGTATTGGATCCACAGCCAGCAGCCCAGCACCACCAGCAGTAACAGCACACCCCAGACCAACGAATTCAGCAGCGTGCTTTTATCCCAGGTTTCACTGTTTTCTATCGCCGCCTGACGCCAGTTTCCCGCCATTTGCATCAGCGCCTGCGGCTGCATATCTGCCAGTGCTTTATTGATGATGTTAACCGGCTGGCTGTGCCCCGTTTGTGCTGACAAAACCAGATCGACCGGCGTGACAGGCAGGGTCACGGCCAGATGAAAGCGAGTTGGGTGATGAAGGGTCACCAGGTAGTTAGCAATAAACTGCGGTGCAATCACCCCGCGCACTTCCCCATTTTTTAACCGCTCAAGCGCATCATCCATATGGGGAACCATCACCAGCTTAATGGTGGGATACCAGGTCTCCAGCCACGGTATCAGCGGGTCGCTGGCCTGAATGGCGATTTTCTCGCCTTTCAGCTGCGTAAAATCATCCGGACGCTTGATGTCCTGATCCATCACTACCACAGCGGGTGTCGTGAGCAATGGCGGCGTTTTAGCGGTACCATCTTTCGTCTGTTGCGGCGTATCGATCACCTGCTCGACAAAAAGTGCATCAGGATAAGCGCGTTTCAGCGCAAGCATTTCAGTGTCGTTTTCAGCAGGCATGACAGTAAAGCGAATGCCGTACTGCTCATGGAACTGATTAAGCAGATCCACCACCAGGCCTGCGGACTCGCCCTCACTGACAAAAGAGATGGGACGCTGGCGCTGGTCAATAATGACCTTAATATCCCCATGCTCGCGGAGCCAGTTTTCCTCCTCCTGATCCAACCCCAGAGGATTGCTGGTGATAACAAAACTGCGGTTCAAACCCCAGTTGATCGCAATGCGCAGGCGGCTGGCTAACGGAATATGTTTGAAGACGGTGTCAATGGCCTCTGCCAGCAACGGGAGCTGACGGTCGACGCCAAAACTCATGTTCAGATTGGGTATCGCCGGGCTAAACGTCCAGCTCAACCCTCTGGCCTGATGATATTGAGTGAGATACTCCGCGCTGGCCCGGTTAATCCACAAGGCATCAAGTTGTTTAAAGGCAAGCGCACTCACCGCGGTGGTATACCATGTCTGGTAACGCAGCGTACTCTCCGGGTAATAACGGCGTAGTGCATCGCCAGCATGGCTGCCAGCGACCAGCCCAAGCACTTTGTTGCGCAGATCGAGGGGGGCTTCACCTTGTGGTTTCGAGGTCATCAGCACCGCTTTGTCCAGCAGCCATGGCGGCGTGGCTTGCAGATCAGGGCTTGGCCACAGTTCGGGGTTCCAGATTGCGACCATCTGTATTTCATGTCGCTGCAGTGCGGCGAGAGCATCATGGCTCTGATCATAGTAATGCAGCTTAATTTTGACCTTGAGGCTATCTTCCAGCAGTGCCAGATAATCTGCGGCAATACCGCTGAAGACACCGTGCCCCATTCCTTCGCTCAGCGGTGGGTGCTCTTGCCCCCATACGCCAACATGCAGCGTCGGGTTGTTACTCAGCCAGCGTTGCGCCTCATCACTGAACTGAACATGAGGGGCATTCACCTGAACACGAGGTTGTAGCACCAGTTCCTGCGCAGGCAATTGCCATACAAAGAACACGGTGAAAAACAGGCTAATTAACCGGGCTGATAAAAAGCGCATCGTAAGAGTCGATCCCTGAATGAAAACATGCTGGAGAATAAAATTATACCGCCCCTACTTACCGAACTAAGTAAGTCTTGTCTTGTTCTGGTAACACTCCTGAGAGTATAAGACCGAACTTATTGGCGTGCCCTACTCCTCCTGGTAAAAAGCCCAGGCTATGTTGTAAAGGGGCCGTTGGCGATGAATAAACATGAATGTCCGGCGATGGTAGAAATCACGGTCGACGATATTTTAATAAAAAATGAAGAGTACCTTTTTTCCGATGATCATTATGCGCAGTTGCTTATCAAAGGAAATGATGGAGAAAAAATAAACCTTGCAGATCTGTTACCCGCCGATGTCGAACTGGGCGCATGGGCGAAAGCCACAGGCTCTGTTACCGTGGATGGCGTGCAGTATGAGGTTTATCAACATTCGGGTATAGAAACAGAGGTGTTAGTCCAGGTGGGAATGCACACGGGGCTTAGCGATGTATAAACATGCGGCCCCACCAGTCAGCGGGGCCGTATAACCTCAGCGACGCGTCACCACATCAACCTGCAACTTACCACTGCGGAAATCATCCGCCAGGAAAAAGGGGACGGGCAGTTTCCACTGTCCCTGACGCACGTTCGCCATGTAACGCCAGGCGTTACCCTCTATTTTCAACACCACAGTCTCTGTTTCTCCGTCGTTTTTAGCGCTGGGCCCGGCCAGGATCGTAAAGCCAGCATTACTTCCCACATGAAAATGCTCAGCCTTCCAGCGAACAGGCGGGTGTGCAGGCCAGGGTTCAGCGTGATGAAAACCAAAAATATCATCATGATTGAGAATACTTTGCCGCACAGTGGACCACAGCACCGCCTTCAGGAAATACTGATCGGTGAAACGCGCACTCCCCTTATAGCGGGACACAAAATCACGCATCATTCCTTCGACATCCGGGATCACACCGCCGCATCCCCCCCACATGCCCGCCAGCAAAAGTTCCGTGTGGGTGAAATAATCGCGCATATGGTGAAAATAACAGGGTGAACCCAGCCATGCTTCTACACAGACCTGCTCACGCTCGGAGAGCAGTGAGTCGGCATCACGTACCAGAAAGCGCTCAACCTGTGGATCGTCCATGACCAGAAAACGCCACAACGTGGGATAAATACCTCTCTCATGACTCATGTCGACCAGTTGAGCGCCTGCGGCCTGCAGACGTTGCCAGACATGCTGCGGCACCGAATTGTCCAGATAAACACGGCAACGCCAGCCAGGAAACAGCGACGTTGCCGCTTCAATGTTTTTAATCAGCGTTTCGCAGTAGCGCGGCTGATCGCCATACAAGCTGAACGCGATGATGTTCTTCTCAGGTTGAGAGGCGTTAAATGGTCGCGGAGCAGTGGTGGGCAGCGGCCAGTGTTTGCCATGGCCGAAGCGTTGATCTGACTGCATAAGCGACTCTAACCCATAGGTGCGCATCTCCTGAGTTTTCCCCATACCCGCAGCATCCACTGAGTAAGCATGGAAGTTGTAGGTCATGTTGTAGTTGGTAGCGACCGGGTACGACCATTTACCATCCGCACCTGCCGTCACAGAACCCGATACCGTGCCGTAGTTGTCGATAACGATATACACCACACTGCCTGGTTCCGCCGTACCACGTAAATCCAGCGTACGGTCGTTGGTCACGCCGCCATTACCCACCAACCCGTTATACACACCACCCTGCACATCATCCCAGGAACCGGTGATCACTGGCGCGTTATTAACGGTATCCACGTTGATGGAATAGGTCCCAGATTTAGCAGAGACGTTACCCAAATCATCTTTGGCGATGGTATAGAACATGTGCGGTTGACCCGCAGCCGTGTTCGCCACTGCGCGTTCCCAGCTCCAGTTACCCTTTGCATCGGCTTTCACCGTATCCAGCACCGCGTTGTTATACGCGTTGTAGATATAGACGATGCTGTTCGCTTCTGCTGTACCACGCAGCTCCAGGTTAGCGTCGTTGGTCAGACCGCCGTTTGGCACCAGCCCTTTATAAATACCGCCTTCCACATCGTCGTAAGTCCCGAGGATGACCGGAGTAGCGGAGTGCGTATCCACCACTAAACCATACTGGTTGGATTCGCCCGACACGTTGCCCGCCGCATCCTGCGCTTTCACATAGAAATCATGTGATGCGTCAGACAGCTTCGGCGATGTCCAGCTCCAGTTACCGCTCGCATCGGCAGTCACCGAGGCAATCGGCTCGCTGCTACCCGGTATATAAATTTTCACCAGGCTGTTCTTCTCAGCCGTACCACGCAGCTCCGGCGTAGCATCCGATGAACGGGTTCCGTCAACGATCAGCTTACCCGCATCGTCATACATGCCGGTGATTGCCGGTACATTAGGTGCTTCGGTGTCGATGGTCAGCGTCCACGGTGCCGTCGGTGCGCTCTTCACACCGGTTGGGCTCTGGAATACCGCCGTCAGAGACAGCTCAGTGCCGTTATTCTGCTGTGGCAGCGTAAAGTTCCAGGTGTTCGCAGGCCCTACGGTGACCGAGTCAATCAGTCGGGTACCGTCGTAAATGAAGACCACATCACCTGCCACACCTTTACCGTGCAAGGTCGGCGTGGTGTCATCGGTCACCGCCGGGTTCGCCAGGTCACCCTGAACCAGACCCACGTCATCAGCAACACGATCCAGAGAACCTGTCGGGATGCGGGTATCCAGCGTCAGCTCGAACGGTGCCGTCTGCGCACTCTCACCTGCGCCGGCATCTTCGCTGGCGGTGATCTTATAGGTTGCATCCGCAGTCAGTGCCGGATTGATGGTGTATTGCCATGCACCAGTAATGGCGTCAGCGTGCACACTGTCGATGTATTTGCCATCAACATAGACTTTTACCAGAGCGCCAGCCGTCGCACGGCCCACCACTGTTGGGGTCGTGTCGTCGGTATGGCTACCGCTGCCCAGATTACCGGTGATGTCCCCCTGATCGTCCACGACGTGGCTGATAGAAACACCGTTATGGCTGGTGTCCACGGTAAAGTGGATCGGAGCAGACTCTGGACCTACGTTACCGGCTTTGTCTTCAATAGAGACTTTCCAGGTGTAGTCGCCATCCGTCAGCGCCGGGGCCGGGGTGTAACTCCAGTTACCTTTATCGTCTACCGGTACGCGCACGGTAGTGCCGTTACCCAGATCGATAATCGCAGTACCGTTTGCTTCCCCCTTACCACGGTAGGTTGGGGTGTTGTCATCGGTTGTGTCGTTATTGGCAATGAGACCCGGCGTGCCAAAGTCATCCCACAGTTCAATGTCCGTAGGTGCCAGCGGATCAACGGAATCGACAATAATCACCCACTCGCCAGTTTCCGGACCGCGGTTACCCGTCGCATCTTCTGCAACTGCGCGGAAGCTGTGTTCGCCCTGGGCCAGATCGGTGTCGAAATCAATCGTCCAGCGACCGCCCGTCACCACGGCGCTGCCGATAGGGTTCGGGTTAGTGCCATCGTACAGATAGACCGTTGTACCGTCTTGTGCGGTACCGGTAATGGTTGGACGCGCATCGTTAGTGATACCGCCGTTCTGTATGGTCCCTACATGGGCATCAACGTCGTCGATCACGTCGGTGATCGCAGGCGCTGTCGGAATACCCCCCGCCAGCAGATCAAATGAGAACGTGTCAGAAGGTTCCGAGCGCAGCCCCGCCTTGTCCTGAGCCACAACAGCGACATCGTAATGACCGTTTGCCATACCCAGTGATGGTGTCCAGGTCCAGACCCCGGTGCTCGCGTCAGCAGTCACAGAGTCGACGGTTTTCCCGTTCACAATGATAAACACCAGGCTGCCCTTCTCGGCCGTACCGGTGAAATCTGGCGTGCTGTCGTCAGTAATACCACCGTTAGCGATGTTACCGGTCTGCTGACCCGCATCATCATAGACAGTGTCGATCGTCGGTTTTGCCGGCGGCTGAGTATCCACAACAAAGTCGATCGGAGCGGACGGTTCGCTGGCGTTGCCCACAGGGTCAACGATCACCACAACGGCTTCGTGCTCACCGTCTTTCAGTGGGTTTTCCGGGGTCACTTCCCATTTACCGTCGTCACCGACAATCGCGGTGCCTACAACTTCGTCATCAATAATCAGTTCTACGGTATCGCCAGGCGCAGCACCTTCGCCGCTGAATACTGGCTGGGTATCATCGGTTACGTCACCGTTGTGAATAGGGCCAACAACCGGACCCTGATCGTCCTCAACATCACCGATTACCGGTTTGTTTGGTGCTTCGGTATCAATGACCAGTTTCCATGGCGCGGTCGGTGCGCTTTCCACACCAGTTGGGCCACGGAAGACCACGCTGACGTCCAGCGCAGTGCCGTTCGTCTGCTCAGGCAGGGTATATTCCCAGTTGTTGTCAGCACCGACAGTGGTGGAACCAATAACGTCACCGCCATCGCGAATAAACACGATATCCCCTGGGCGGCCAGTACCGTGCAGGGTTGGAGTGGTGTCATCGGTCATGCCCGGGTTCGCCACATCGCCCTGATAGCGACCTTCGTTGTCTTCAATACGGTCCAGAGAACCGGTCGGTACCACGGTATCCACGGTCAGCAGGAACGGGCGTGTCGGTGCCGGGATTTCACCAGGGCCGCTGTATTCGCCTGCAGTAATTTCATAGGTTTTACCGGATTCCAGCGCCGGATTGACCTCGATAGCCCACGCGCCAGTGGTCGGATCGGCAGTCATAGAGCCGACCTCTTTACCATCAACATACAGAGTGACCAGAGAGCCAGGCGTCGCCGTCCCCACGATAACCGGATTCACGTCATCCGTGCTGCTGCCGCTTGCCAGTGGGTTAGTCAGTGGGCCGGTGTTATCTTCAGCGTGGCTGATGGACACCGCATTACCGACGGTATCAATAGTGAAGCTAACCGGTGCGGTAGAGGGACCACGGTTACCCTGAGCGTCTACCAGGGCGACAGACCAGGTATAAGCACCGTCCGCCAGTGCAGGTGCAGGTGTCCAGCTCCAGTTGCCTTCTGCGTTTACCGGCACGCTCACGCTCTTACCGCCACCGAGATCGATCACGGCAGTCATGCCCGGCTCACCCTTACCACTGATGGTTGGGGTGTTATCTTCGCTCAGATCGCCGTTGTAAATTTCACGCGGGAACTGATAGTCGTTCCACAGTAAAACGTCAGTAGGCAGTGGTGGCAGCGTCGCCATAGTGGCGATGTTTGGTTCAGTATTGTTGTTAGAAGTAATGGTCTTTTTCATACAATTTTCCAAATGAATTCTGTTTATGATCTGATCTAAAACGTTCAGAGGCTTCAGCACAGAAGCCTCCCCTTCCTGGCATCAATTAATGGTTCTGTAGCGTGACCGTGACTCCCATCTGAACGAGGATCTCGGTATTCAGGCTATCCATCTGATAAGACTGATACTCCACGCCCCCAACATTTACCGTCCCGCCATCGGTCCAGTTCCCCGGGCCCATACCGTTCGGCAGCAGGTCGCTCAGGTTCACCGAGTCGCCCGCGTCGCCCTTCACCATCATTTGGTTGAAGTCGTTGTCGTGGAACAGGTTCTGCGTGGCGTTTTCCAGCACATCACCCGCGCTCAGCGTCAGGGTGTTGTTGCCTGTTCCCGTAATGTCGAACACTTCCACTGACTGGACAGGATGTGTCAGTGTGCTCAGATCCAGGTGCTGATCCGCCCCCAGCAGCTTCAGCGTATCGGTACCCTCTCCCCCCTGAATCACTGCATTGGTCAGGCTGGCCACGTCAGCCACCTGATACAGGTTGTCAGCCGCATCGCCGTACCAGATATCGCCCTGGTTATCCGCCAGGAACTCGCCAGGAGTGACGCTTTTCGCCGTTCCGCTCACCACCAGGTTATCGATACTGAAACCAAACCCGGAGCTGGATGACTGCTCTTCGTGGTGAATTTCCATCCGGTAAACTGGCGTATCATCCGGGCTGGTGAACGACACCGGAACGTTACGGTTACTGATAGGAGCGCTCACCGGCATAGAGCCAATCTCCTTGCCGTTAACGTCGTAGAACGTCACCACCGTAGACGGACCGGCAAAGCGTGGGTTGAAAACGAAATCGACCGTTTTCGCGCCATACTGGAAGTCAACAAACATGCTGGCTGCCATTCCGGTATCCGTTGACGTGCTGTACAAATACAGGCTGTTGGTGTTTCCCACCCCGATAATCTGTTTGTTGAACTCATAATCCGCCGTGCCGGTATCATCCGTGTGGGAGAAACGCATCCCGTGCACCCACGCACCGGCATTAATGTCCGCGAACTCCGTATCGTCTTCGAAGCTGTTGGTACTGGTGAACGCGCTGGTGCGGTAGCTGGAGCTGTTACCCGCCGCGTCAACAATCGCCGCCCCCACCGGAATATCGGTGTAGCCGCCCGGTGGCAGACTCAGGGTCACGTTGCCGTTAGCAATGTCAGCGTATGGGTCACGGTAATGTCACCGCTCTTCACCAGTACGGTGTCGCCCTCAACAATCCCGCTGCCTGGCAGCGTCACCGTCACGTCGTTACCGCTGCGCACCACGTCGGTCGGTTCATCCGGTGCCACCTGATCCAGCACCACCTTCTGTGAGGATTCGGTGTAGTTCCCGGCGATATCGACCACGCGCGTCAGTACAGTCCAGTCCGCGCTGTGCCCCTGCCCGTCGACAAACGCCCACTTGTCGCCGTCAACCATGGCTTCAAGCCAGGTTTTCCCGCCGTCAGTAGAGACCAGCACTTTCCCACCCGCTTCCAGCGGGGCCGAGAGATGGCCGCTGATCAGGCTGCCGGCCTGACCACTGTTGGTGATGAAGTCGCTGCCGCTGACACCGGAGTCATGGGTCATCTCATCAACCACCGCGTTGCTTGCCGGTGCATCGGTATCAACGATGATTTTCCATTCCGCAGACGGCGCACTTCTTACGCCGGTTGGGCTCTGGAAGACCGTTGTCAGGGCCAGTTCCGTGCCGTTGTTCTGTGCAGGCAGGGTGTAGTTCCATGAGCCATCCGGACCGACGGTAACGGTGTTAATCAGTGTGGTGCCGTCATAAATGAAGACGGTATCGCCCGCGACACCGGTCCCGTGCAGGGTTGGCGTGGTGTCATCCGTCACTGCCGGGTTCGGCAGGTCCCCCTGCACCAGACCTACGTCATCCGATACGCTATCGAACGAGCCAACCGGTATGCGGGTATCCAGCGTCAGTTCAAACGGTGCGGTCTGCGCACTGTCACCCGTGCCGGTATTTTCACTGGCGGTAATCTGGTATGTCCCGTCAGCGGTCAGCGCCGGGTTGAAGGTATATTTCCACTCACCACTAGCCGGGTCAGCGATCACGCTGCCGACAAACTTACCGTCCAGATACACTTTCACTTCGGCACCAGGCGTAGCGCGGCCCACAACGGTTGGTGTCGTGTCATCGGTGTGGCTGCCGCTGGCCAGATTACCCGTCAGCGCCCCTTCATCGTCTTCCACGTGGCTGATAGATACACCGTTGTGGCTGGTGTCCACGATAAAGTGGATAGGGTCAGAAGCTGGGCCAACGTTACCCGCTTTGTCTTCAATCGAGACTTTCCAGGTGTAGTCACCGTCCGCCAGGGCCGGTGCCGGGGTGTAGCTCCAGTTACCGCTGCCATCCACCGGGACACGCACGGTAGTGCCGTTCCCCAGATCGATGATTGCGGTGCCGTCAGGCTCGCCCTTCCCACGGTAGGTCGGGGTGTTGTCGTCGGTGGTGTCGTTATCCGCAATAATGCCTGGCGTGCCGAAGTCGTCCCACAGTTCAATGTCCGTAGGTGCCAGCGGATTAACGGAATCAACAATAATCACCCACTCGCCGGTTTCCGGGCTGCGGTTGCCCACAGCGTTTTCCGCGACCGCGCGGAAGCGGTGCTCGCCCTGCGCAAGTGGGGTGTCGAAATCAATGGTCCAGGTTCCACCGGTTACGACAGCGCTACCGATCGGCGTCGGGTTAGCGCCGTCGTACAGGTAAATCGTCGTACCGTCCTGACCCGTACCGGTGATGGTCGGTTTGTCATCGTTCGTGACGTCACCCTGCTGTACGGTGCCGACATGAGCAGCAACATCATCAATCACGTCCGTGATCGCTGGTGCCGGAGGAATACCGCCTGCCACCAGATCAAACGAGAACGCATCAGACGGTTCAGAACGCAGGCCAGCCTTATCCTCGGCAACCACTTTCACATCGTAGTGACCGTTCGTCAGCGCCGGAGATGGCGTCCAGGTCCAGTTGCCTGTTGGATCAGCGGTAACGGAATCCACTTCCTTACCGTTAACAATGATGCGCACCAGGCTGTTTTTCTCTGCGGTACCCGCAAAGGTCGGGGTACTGTCATCTGTGATATCGCCGTTAGCCAGGTTACCCGTTTTCAGGCCAGCATCATCAAACACGCTATCAATCGTCGGTTTTACCGGCGGCGTGGTGTCGACGATGAAACCGATTGGATCAGACGGCTCGCTGTCGTTACCCACCGGATCGGTGAACACGACAACCGCTTCATGTTCGCCTTCTGGCAACGGTTTCTCAGGGGTCACTTCCCACCTGCCGTCATCGCCGACAATCGCGGTACCCACCACTTCGTCGTCAACAATCAGACGCACGGTGTCGCCTGGCGTACCCTTGTCGCCACTGAATACCGGCTGGGTGTCGTCGGTGGTATCACCATTGTGAATAGGACCCACCACCGGCCCCTGGTCGTCTTCAACGTCACCAATGACCGGCTTGTCAGGGCCTTGCAGGTCTACAATGAATTCGAAATCATCAGAGGGTTCGCTGGCGTTACCTTCCGGATCGGCAATGATCACTTTCCCGACGTGATCACCTTCCGGCAGCGGTTTCTCAGGGGTCACTTCCCATTTACCGTCGTCACCAACGATCGCGGTACCCACCAGTTCATCGTCAACAATCAATCTGACGGTATCGCCAGGCGTGCCGTTTTCACCACGGAAGGTCGGCTGCGTATCGTCAGTTGCACCGCCATTCTGGATTGGCCCGACAATGGTACCGGCATCATCTTCTACTTCGCCGATGACCGGTTTTTCAGGTGTAACGATAAATTTGAAGTCATCAGATGGCTTGCTGTCGTTGCCAGCCGGATCGGTGATGATCACGGTACCTGTGTGACTGCCTTCCGGCAGTGGTTTCTCCGGGGTCACTTCCCATTTGCCGTCTTCGCCAACAATGGCGGTACCGACGACTTCGTCGTCAACGATCAGGCGTACGGTATCACCAGGCGTGGCACCTTCGCCGCTAAAGACCGGTTGTTTGTCGTCAGTCGCATCACCGTTATGGATAGGTCCTGTCACCGCGCCGACATCATCGGTCACTTCACCGATAACCGGTTTGGCTGGCGCTTCCAGATCGATGGTGAAATCAAAAGAGTCGCTTGGGGCGCTGGTACGGCCATCCGGGCTTTTACCGATCAGCACAATGCTGTGGTCGCCATGTGCCAGCGGGGTTTCTGGTGTCCAGGTCCAGGTGCCATCCGCACCCACACGGGTTTCGCCGAGCTTGACGTTGTTTTCCCAGAACTCAACGATATCGCCCGCTTTACCTTTACCGCTAAACGTTGGGGTGGCGTCATCGGTCACACCGTTTTGCGGGATCGAGCCGGTTTTCGTGCCGTAGTCGTCGTGCACATCAGTCAGTTCAGGGGTGGTAACAGGTGCAACAGTGCCTTTTTTGTCACCGCCATCGTCACGGTTATGACGAATAATGGCACCCAGGCCCACCAGCGCACCGATCCCGGCCAGCGCACCCAGCGCCAGCAAAGCTGGAGAAAACGCGGTACCCGCAACAGCCAGACCATCCAGGCTCGCAATTGCCCCTGCGCCCAACGCCTGAGCGGAGGATTCCCCATCCAGCAGGAAAGCGGCTTTATGGTCATCATCACCGTCGGTGGCGATATATTCATGCCATTGACCATCTTCGCCTTTACCCACCAGTTCGCCTGGGTTATCGAAATAGTCTTCAATGATCAGCTGCGGCTGATCTTCATCAGTGCCTTCCAGCATGACGAACAGGTCTTTGCCCACGCGTTTCAGCGTAATGTTTTCTGGCGCGACGCCATTTTTCCCTTCGGCAAGAATGTATTTTGCATTCGGGATGGCTTTGATTTTGACAGCACTGCCAACCTTTTCACTGCGCAGAACGTCAGCTTTGACAATCGTATCTTTATCAACGACTGCAATATTTACTGGCTTGAGAGTCATGTTTAAATTCTCGTGTAAATAATCGATCTGTGTCCGCGCAATGCGCCAGACGCACTTCCATACGGGATACATTCCCTGGCTGACACTATCTTCCCGGTTGGCAAGTTTTGTCTTAATAAGACCTGTCGCAAACCGGTCTTATATGTTGTTGAGAGGGGGAAAAGAGGAAAAAGAGGCGCAGTAACCTGATGGTATTTAGACCTCAGAAAATAATGGTGAAGATAAAGACAAGTCTTAGCCAACTTTTTTTAGCGCAGATGGAAAATGACATTTTTGTCACCCAATCAGGACAATCAGGAATGTCAGATAAAAAAGTCATTCTCATGGATGTCAGTTCATTACTGCGGACTGGCATCCAGGGTTTATTAGCAGAACACGGTTATCAGACGGCGGCACAATTCCCCACGATTGAGACAATGCACAGCGCGTTGCCGATGTTACATGCTGACCTGATTATTATGGAACATCTGCAACAGAGCCCCGAGGTTTTCTCTCATCTGATGCAAATAAGAAAAGACTACCCTGATATTCAGGTTCTCATTTTGTCTTCATCCTCCAGTGATTTTCATATTCAGTTGAGCCGCCGAGCCGGTGCGGCAGGTTATATAAATAAAAACAGCTCACTGGATAAAATTATTACCACCGTCAACAGGATCGCCTCCGGGGGATATTGCTATGGCCCGGAACTATGGCATCACCACGCCAGGTATCCCCGGGACGCATCGCTGTTATTATCGCTGTCTCATATTGATATCTGTATTTTGCGCTATATTTCCGCGGGCTACAGCAATCAGATTATCGCCTCGATGCTCAATATGAATAATAAAAAGGTGAGCGCGTATAAGCAGCGCATCATGGCAAAATTCAAAATAACCCGCCTGGCGGAACTGGTGGATCTGGCAAAACGGAATTATCTTTACTGAACTGCGGAAGATGCCCGGGCGACGGCATGTTCGGGCTTTTTTACATAACTTGTTGCAAAACGAATGCTCCGAAAAGAGTGATCTGCCGCACATATTCCTCCCCATCTACCGAAGCGAATGTCTACGCTTTAAAGACACCCGGAAGAACAATCTCTTTGAACACACAACCGGAGGTCCTTATCACCATGTTCAACCAGAAGACACAGGCTACCGAGAACATCGAGTTCGGGATTGAAGAAGAGCTGCGCTACGAGACCGATCCCTGTGAGTTGAAACTGGATGAAATGATTGAAGCGGAGCCGGAACCCGAGATGATCGAAGGGCTACCCGCCTCTGATGCCCTGACGCCCGCAGACCGCTATCTTGAACTGTTCGAACACGTGCAATCGTCACGACTGTTTGCAGACAGCAAAACCTTCCCCGACTGCGCGCCGAAGATGGATCCGCTGGATATCCTGATCCGCTATCGCAAGGTCAAACGTCACCGGGATTTCGACCTGCGCCAGTTTGTGGAGAACCACTTCTGGTTACCGGAGACTTACAGCACGGAATATGTGTCCGACCCCGGCCTTTCGCTAAAAGAGCACATCGACAGTCTGTGGCCAGTGCTAACGCGCGAGCCGCAGGATCATATTCCCTGGTCATCCCTGCTGGCGCTTCCGCAAGCGTATATCGTCCCCGGCGGGCGTTTCAGCGAGACCTACTACTGGGACTCTTACTTCTCCATGCTGGGGCTGGCCGAAAGTGGCCGGAACGATCTGCTGAAATGCATGGCGGATAACTTCGCCTGGCTAATCGAACGCTACGGCCATATTCCGAACGGCAATCGCACCTATTATCTCAGCCGCTCTCAGCCCCCCGTTTTTGCCCTGATGGTGGAGTTGTTTGAAGAGGACGGGGTACGCGGGGCCAAGCGTTATCTTGAGCACCTCAAAATGGAGCATGCCTTCTGGATGGACGGCGCAGAGTCACTGCTGCTTAATCAGGCTTACCGCAGTGCCGTGCGTATGCCGGACGGTTCGCTGCTCAATCGTTACTGGGACGACCGTGACACCCCGCGTGACGAATCGTGGATTGAGGATGTGGAAACGGCCCGACACTCGGGTCGTCCGCCCAATGAGGTGTATCGCGACCTGCGTGCGGGTGCGGCCTCCGGCTGGGATTACTCTTCTCGCTGGCTACGTGAACCAGGCCGGCTTGCCAGCATCCGTACTACGCAGTTTATTCCCATAGATTTGAACGCTTTCCTGTTTAAACTGGAAAGTGCTATCGCCAATATCTCGGCATCAAAAGGTGATAAAGAAACCGCCGACCTGTTCCGCCAGAAAGCCAGCGATCGTCGCGCAGCGGTCAACCGTTACCTGTGGGACGAAGAAAATGGCTGTTACCGCGATTACGACTGGCGCCGCGAGGTCATGGCGCTATTTTCTGCGGCAAGTATTGTGCCCTTATACGTTGGTATGGCAACGCATGAGCAGGCTGAGCGGTTGTCTGATGCGGTAAAAACGCGGTTGCTGACCCCCGGCGGTATTCTCGCCACCGAGTATGAAACCGGCGAACAGTGGGATAAACCCAACGGCTGGGCCCCGCTGCAATGGATGGCAATTCAGGGCTTCAAGCAGTACGGAAATGATTCGCTAGGGGATGAGATCGCCTGGAGCTGGTTGCAGACGGTGAACCATTTTTATAATCACCACCATAAGCTCATTGAGAAGTACCACATCGCCAGCAGTACGCCACGCGAAGGGGGCGGTGGTGAATACCCCCTGCAGGATGGCTTTGGCTGGACGAACGGCGTGGTGCGACGGCTGATTGGGTTGTATGGGGAACCCTAATCAGCGAATCACCTCATAAATGGCGGTCTGGATGGACTGCCATTTTTTCGTGGTGGCATCCGGTTGTGACTGCGCACGACGGGTCGCCATATCAAGATCGTGCTGCTGGCGTTTCACCACGGCTGGCACCGTACAGAATGCTTTCAGATACTCTTTACGTTTTGATGTCAGAGGCTCGCCATTCGACATGGCGTGGCTGAGCGTATTGATAAAGCGACGACACGGCTTCTCTTCAACCATGTTCTGCTGGTAGCGTAACATCAGTTCCAGCACATCGTCATAACCTGCCGACATCGCCTCTTCGGTCCATGACAGCTTCCAGTCCATGCCACCCTGTAAAAAGAGCTGAACCACGCGGGTATCGTTGCGGTTAATGGCCGAACGGAAATTATTCTCGTCCCAGGTCACACCCATACGCGTCAGTGTTTCACGCGAGGAAGGCGTCTCGCGCATTTCCTGCGGAGGCGCTGTTTCTGCGGCACTGACGGTCGCAGGCTGTGGTTTACCACTGGTCACCAGCCAGAAGCCCCCTGCCACGATGGCAATCACCATGACGCCAACCGCCCCCCATAACGCACCAGAAATAAGCTGCTCGCGTTGTTCTGGGGTGCGCGGTGCGCGCTGGGTTGGCTTTTCAATGGTGTCACGAACTTCAAACAGATCCCCGCCAGTGACCCGATCCATTTTCTGCGCCTTTTCCCAGAAGGTATGCAATTCGCTGGCATCTACCGCCATTAACCCGGTCGGATTGACGCGTGTTCTCCCCTCTTCAAACGCACGCTGAACCGGTCGGCTGATCTGCGTGTAATAGTTATCCAGCAACTGAATTTGCGCCGAACTTAATGTTTTCTGAACCGTAATGTTGTTGCGGATTTGCCGAATGTCATCGAGGAAGGTTTGCAGCGTTTTACGCGGTTCCACCAGCAGCGTCAGCATGGTCGGGTCACTGAATAGCGAAGCGTAATAGCGGCTGAACTCTTTTTTATCCACCAGCATCTGCGCCAGTTCACTGAACATCATGCCGCTCAGGACATCGTTAATCTCGCCAAGCTTCAACCAGCGTCTTACCCGGTCGGCGTTAAAAAGCGTCTTAAGATGGTTATTCAACCGCACCTGATCGGGCCAGGCCTGCTGGATGAGCCCTTTTAACATCAGCTCAATTGCACGCACCTGTTTGTGCGCCTGTTGCTGCTGGAGTTCACTGCCCGGAGCCAGTTCAGTGCTGTAGGTCAGAAGCGGTTGCTGCAGACGAAGGTGTTCCAGTGCAGTCACAAACCGCATTGCCGCAATCAGCTGGTTTTCACTCACATCCTGCCCGCTTTCATACTGCGGTACGCGCTGCTGAAGCAGGCGCAATTGCAGCGTAAATTCCGACATTTCGGCATCATTCAGATTGAGCTTCTTCGCAACGGCTCCCCAGCCCCCCAGACCTAAACGCGCACTGTCCAGTTGTTCAAGAAACCAACGTGGATCTTTGCCCTCAGAAGCATGTACATTCAGAAGAAGCAAAATTTCCACTGAGGCCTGGCGAATGACCGCGAGACAGTGTTCGAACTGTTCGCGAACGTGATGTGATGTACTGAGAGCCATTATTTTCCTTAAGCAACAACGAAGACATCCGGAATGGCACGTGACGGCCGTTTTTCTTTTTATTTATACGAGGTTAACCATACCTGACTTTCTATTGAAATAAAGTGACAACCCTAAAATCATTTAAAAAGTGTCAGGAGAATCTGAATGCCTGTTTTAAACACCCTGCGCCTTAGCTGCTCACCCCTGCATGAAAACGACTGGCCCTTTTTCCTGGCATTACAGCAACATCCTGATGTCATGCGCTTTGTTGCGCAAGATCGCCCTGTAGCAGAGATCCGCGAGGCTTTTGACGCTCGTCTGACGCCATGGATACCTGGCAGCCCACACTGGCTTTGTCTCGTCGTGCGTGATGCCACCACCCGGACGGCGCTGGGTGTCACCGGGTATATTCATCGGGAAGAGGATTGTGCTGAAGTGGGTTTTCTTTTTGCGCCCGCGGCGCAGGGGAAAGGTTACGGCTTCGAATCCCTGCAGGCACTTTGTGACTATGCCTTTCATCAGGGAGGGATACGTAGGCTGACCGCTACCGTCACTGCGGGGAATGTCGCCTCAAGACGCCTGCTGGAAAAAGCCCATTTTCGTCTGGAAGGTGAGTTACGCGAGAGCTATTACCTTGCCGGGCGCTGGCATAATGACTGGTTGTTCGGTTTATTGAGGCAGGAATACCTGAGCAATAACGCCTGATCAACAGCCATTTGGCGGATATTTCTCTGACGTTGATTCCTCTACAGTGTCGCTATTAAGAGGACACAAATATGAAAGGTCATGCACTGAAAATATCGGCTGCCGCTATTGCGTTAATAAAAAATCATCAGGGGCTTTCACTGGCGAAATATCGTGACGAAAACGGTTTATGGGTTATTGGTTATGGCCACGTTATCCGCGACCGGGAAACGTTTAACGGTCTGATCACCCCTTCTGAGGCAGAATATTTGCTTCATAAGGACATTCAGCTATGTGAGAGGCTGCTGCAGGAAAATATGGCACAGCCATTAACCCAACAGCAGCATGACACAATGGTACTGATGCTATTCAGCTTCGGTGAGATGTCCTCGCTTCCGAAAGCGGTTCTTCAGACCGTCTCCCGCGTATAGTACATGGCTGCCTGCGTTCTGTTTTTAACATCCAGCCGACGGAAAAGCGCTTCCAGATGCGCTTTTACCGTGGCCGCACTGATGTTGAGATTGCGTCCAATCTCTTTGTTAGATTCCCCTGCGGCCAGCAATTTCAGGACTTCACGCTGGCGTTCGCTCAGGGTTAATAAGGCCTGAGGTGACGACGGCTGTTTAACCCACTCTCCGGGGAAACAGACCATCCCTCTGGATACCGAATCCAGCACGGCGGAAAACCGTTCGGGGCTCGCCTTGCGGGGAATAATGGCCATGACGTTTCGCTGCAACAACTGCTCAACCCATCGGGCCTCTTTTTTCGCTAACACCATCACTACACATATTGCCGGGAAGCGAGTCATAAGCGCTTCCAGCCACCCGCTCTCCTCATCCTGAATTAAATTTCCGTCAATCATGACGATAGCAGACGGTGATGCTGATACCTGAGCCCATAAATCTTCTGCCTGACAGGCTCCTGTTATATTTATTTCTGGAATTAACGTCTGAAGACTGTGTATCACTCCATGAATAAATATTGACTGCCTGTCAAACATGATTACTCGCATCGTTTCTCTCCCTCTGAGAATAGCGAAGGGGATTCTACAGAGGCGGTATTTAAGAAAAAACTCAATGAATGGAGGCGTTACAAATCCACCCGTGTTCTTTATATCTGTCAGTATCTGGACACATTAATGTTGAGGATTTCCTTAAGAGGTTCCTTCCCCTTAAGAATAGGCATCACAGGAACATTCCACCTGATACTTCAATACGTTGCGCGTTCATCCAGCCCAGTTTATCGCTAAGCAGGGCCGCAATGGCATCGCCAATATCATCCGGTAGCCCCACCCGACCCAGGGCGGTCTGTGAAGCCAGCATCTGATTCAACTGCGCGTTGTCACGCACACGTCCACCGCCAAAGTCCGTCTCTATCGCGCCGGGAGCAATGATGTTGACGGCGATCCCGCGAGCGCCCAGCTCTTTTGCCTGATAACGGGTCAGCACTTCCATCGCCCCTTTCATGGCCGCATAGGTCCCTGAACCTGGCTGAGTAAAACGAGCCAGTCCACTGGAAACATTGAGGATCCGTCCTCCGTCATTAAGCAATGGCAGCAGGCGCTGTGTCAGGAAAAACGGCCCTTTGAAATGAATGTTTAACGCCTCATCAAACTGAGCTTCCGTCGTGTCGGTATAGGGCGCGTATAACCCCGTTCCGGCATTGTTTAATAAATAATCAAAGGTGTCGCGCTGCCAGACGGTGTTAAGGGTTTCCTGAAGCTGTTGGGCAAAATGGTCGAAACTGGCGATATCCCCGACGTTGAGCTGTAATGCTGCCGCTCTGACACCTTTTCCCTGAATTTCGCGTACAACATCCTGTGCTTCCTGCTCACTGCGGTGATATGTCAGGATAATTCCCGTCCCCTCTGCCGCCAGCTTCAAAGCCGCGTTTTTACCCAGTCCACGGCTACCACCCGTCACTAATGCGATACGTTCAGTCATCATAAACCTCGTTTTGGCTGTTATGGAGATTGAGAAAGAGCTTATTAGGTGATAGAAAATCAATAAAGATGGGATAAAACGCTTCACTGTTTCAACGGCAACAACAATGAGCTTCATCTATGGATAAAATTCACGCAATGCAGTTGTTTGTCCGCGTCGCGGAACTGGAGAGTTTTACCCGCGCGGCAGAAACATTAACGCTGCCGAAAGGCAGCGTGTCACGGCAGATTCAGGCGCTGGAAAACCGGCTTGGCACCCAGCTGTTGCACCGTACCACGCGTCGCGTGAGCCTGACACAGGACGGCATGGTCTATTACGAACGAGCAAAAGATCTGCTGGCAAACCTTGATGAACTCGACGGAATGTTTCAGCACGACCCCTCCAGCATCAGCGGGCGGTTACGCGTGGATATGCCCGTCGCCGTTGCACGAAATTTAGTCATCCCCAAACTGCCTGTTTTTCTGCAGCAGTATCCCGGTATCGAACTGGAACTCAGCAGCAGCGATCGTCTTGTGGATGTGATCCGCGAAGGGTTTGATTGTGTCGTCCGCGTCGGTACACTGAAGGATTCAGGGCTTATCGCGCGTCCACTGGGTAAACTGTCGGTGATTAACTGTGCCAGCCCGGATTATCTGGCGCGTTTTGGTTACCCGGAAACGCTGGACGATTTAGGCTCACATGCCGTCATTCATTACGCTGCCATGCTGGGCAACCGTCCTCAGGGCTTTGAGTTTTATAACGGTAGCTCAACACAGTGGATAAAAACGGGCGGGGTGTTAACCGTCAATAGCACGGAAACTTACCAGGCTGCCTGTCTCGCCGGGCTGGGCATTATTCAGGTTCCACGGGTTGGGGTGCGTGATTTACTGCGCGCGAAGAAACTGATTGAGATCCTCCCGCAATACAAGGCCGAACCGATGCCTGTCTCTCTGATTTATCCCCATCGCCGTAACCTCTCCCGCCGGGTACATCTGTTTATGGAGTGGCTTACCGAACTCACAAAAGCTTATGTGGATTAGTCGCAAGCTATAATTCAATCACATCCAGCCAAACGAAAAGGAAAAGACGCGTGACGCCGGAAAACAACCCGCAACGACCCACCCAACAGTTAGATTATGATCCCATCAAAAAGATGGAAACCGGGCCCGAAGAGGCCAAATCGCCAGGCGCCGCCAGCAAAGCGCTGGGAACCGTCACTGGCATCGTCGCGAGAATTCAGCAGTTTCCCATGGTGGCGCATTTGATACGTGCGGCCGAGCGCTTCAATGACCGCATGGGAAACCAGTTTGGTGCCGCCATCACCTATTTTTCTTTCCTGTCGATGATCCCGATCCTGATGGTGTCGTTTGCGGCGGCCGGTTTTGTGCTCGCGTCGCACCCAACGCTGCTTCAGGATATCTTCGCTAAGATCCTGAATAATGTCAGCGACCCGACTCTTGCCAGTACGCTCAAAAGCACCATCAATACAGCCGTCCAACAGCGTACTACGGTCGGCATCGCGGGTTTGCTGATTGCCCTTTACTCCGGCGTTAACTGGATGGGCAACCTGCGCGAGGCCATTCGCGCCCAGTCGCGCGAGGCGTGGGAGCGCAAACCTCAGGATCAGGAAAAGATTTGGGTTAAGTATATCCGTGACTTTGTTTCGCTGATTGGCCTTCTCGTCGCGCTCGTCATAACGCTCTCTATTACCTCCGTGGCAGGCTCCGCGCAGCAGATGATTATCTCTGCGCTCTATCTCGATTATATCGAGTGGCTGAAACCCGCCTGGCGCGGCATTGGTCTGGTGATTTCCATCTTCGCTAACTACCTGCTGTTCTTCTGGATCTTCTGGCGTCTGCCTCGCCATCGTCCGCGTAAAAAGGCGCTGATCCGTGGAACCTTGATTGCGGCGATAGGCTTTGAGGTAATCAAAATTGTGATGACCTGGACCCTGCCGGCACTGGTTAAGTCCCCTTCTGGCGCAGCGTTTGGCTCAGTACTGGGACTGATGGCGTTCTTCTACTTTTTCGCCCGCCTGACCCTGTTCTGCGCAGCGTGGATTGCCACCGCTCAGTACAAAGATGACCCGAGGATGCCGGGGAAAACGCATCGGTAATGCCTCTTCCGGGCTGAAATTTCAGCCCGATCCATCATTTCAGCATATAAATCCAGCCTGTAACTTTTATTTAACCAAAAACCAGTTTTATTGACTAATATTTAAAATCTGTGAAGCATTTCATAGACGTGTTTTGGCTGGACTGAAAATTATCCGCTTTTTGTTGCTTTTATCACCAGCCAACAGCTTTGTTACAGATTGAAATGTCGCTTTTGCTGTGCGTAATATGGCCTTTCGTTCGACAAAAAATAAGAAAATATTATGCAAGCAACAGCCACAACACTCGACTCTGGTGCAGAAAACGTTCCGGTAAATTCGCGCAATAAAGTTGTCGTCGCATCGCTGATTGGCACCGCCATCGAGTTCTTCGACTTTTACATTTATGCCACCGCTGCGGTCATCGTCTTCCCGCATATTTTCTTCCCGCAGGGAGACCCGACGGCAGCCACGCTACAATCTCTGGCCACCTTTGCTATCGCGTTTGTTGCCCGTCCGATTGGCTCTGCGCTGTTTGGACATTTTGGCGATCGCATTGGGCGTAAAGTCACCCTGGTGGCCTCATTGCTGACGATGGGGATCTCCACCGTGGCCATCGGTCTGCTGCCAACTTACGAAACTATCGGCATTCTGGCTCCCGTTCTGCTGGCGCTGGCGCGTTTTGGTCAGGGTCTGGGGCTGGGTGGTGAATGGGGTGGCGCAGCGCTGCTGGCGACCGAGAACGCACCGGCGCGTAAACGTGCGCTGTATGGTTCATTCCCGCAGCTTGGCGCCCCCATTGGCTTCTTCTTTGCCAACGGGACGTTCCTGCTGCTCTCCTGGTTGCTGACAGATGAACAGTTCATGAGCTGGGGCTGGCGTATCCCGTTTGTGTTCTCTGCCGTGCTGGTGCTGATTGGTCTGTATGTCCGTGTTTCTCTGCATGAAACCCCTGTTTTCGCGAAAGTTGCCGCCGAGAAAAAACAGGTGAAAGTACCGCTGGGCACGCTGCTGACCAAACACGTCCGCGTGACCGTGCTGGGCACGTTTATCATGCTGGCGACCTATACCCTGTTCTACATCATGACCGTTTACTCCATGACATTCAGTACCGCCGCCGCGCCGGTTGGGCTGGGCCTGCCGCGTAACGAAGTGCTGTGGATGCTGATGATGGCGGTGATTGGGTTTGGTGTGATGGTACCGATTGCAGGTCTGCTGGCGGATAAATTTGGTCGCCGCGCAAGCATGATTGTGATCACCTCGCTGATCATTCTGTTTGCCCTGTTTGTCTTCCCACCACTGCTGAGTTCCGGTAGCCCGGCGCTGGTGATGGCGTACCTGCTCATTGGCCTGAGCCTGATGGGGTTGACCTTCGGCCCAATGGGCGCGCTGCTGCCGGAGCTGTTCCCGACGGAAGTGCGTTATACCGGTGCGTCGTTCTCTTACAACGTCTCCTCCATTCTGGGCGCGTCTGTTGCTCCGTACATCGCGACCTGGTTACAGGCAAACTATGGTCTGTTCTATGTCGGTGTCTATCTGGCAGCTATGGCGGCGCTGACGCTGATTGCACTGCTGCTGACGCATGAGACTAAGCATCAGTCCCTGTAATTCACTGCGGGCTGATGCCCTCACTCCGACCCTCTCCCACAGGGGTGAAGGATCCCCATAAAATAATGCCTGCATGGACGACCCCCTCTCCATTGAGGGAGAGGGCTGGGGTGAGGGGGAACATACGGCAGTGGAGGTTATTCCGTTCACTTTACGTTCCTTGCTACTCTGTAAGGACATCACCGGTGAACGTGCCAGGGTGGCTCAATCGCCACCACCCTGGCAACCCAGGCTCCCGGCGGTAAATCGCCGCTTCGCGGTCCCCTCAGCTTATTCCTTCGGGCTATCGGGTCGGGCATGAGCCTGCATCCCTGCAGGCCACGCCCTCTCGGCGCATCCCTGCGCCTCGCCCCGGCCTTACGGAAACGCTTCGGCGATTTACAGCCGGACCAGGGCATCGCTGTAAGCCATTAATTTTCATGAAGCAATATTCATCGCTTTCGGTGAAAAAATTACTGGGGATCCCTCAGCCCTGTACAGTCCGGGGACATGGTGAACACTTGTTCGGGGACATGGTAGACACTTACAACTAAGGCATAAGAACCCGTTAATGGAGTCGCTTATGCCCTGGGATGCGAGAGATACCATGTCATTACGTACCGAGTTTGTTTTGTTCGCC
>NZ_JAAVXA010000010.1:0-163590 GCF_012241585.1 Pantoea sp. LS15 | reverse complement strand
AAGCTCTTTTCGTCCCCCATTGGGACCCCCTTTTGATTTCTTGTTTCTCTCTTGCAGTTGCCAGACCGCAAGTTGTTTTAACAAATCAAAAGGGGTTTTTATAACTGGCTTAAAGCTGAAAGCTTTCCGGAACCCCCAGCCTAGCTGGGGGTTTTCTGTGCACAAAAAAAGGCCAGCACATGAGATGCTGGCCTTTCATCAAATAAGGAGTTATTCCACTTCGCGGGCGTCGATACGCAGTTCTTTTGGGACTTCGAAGACGATATTCTCTTCGCGTCCTTCCAGCGGAACCGCTTCGCCACCGCCCAACTCCTGCAGACGGACAATCACGTTCTGCACCAGAATATCCGGCGCAGAAGCGCCTGCGGTAACGCCGACGCAGGCCGCATTTTTCACCCACGCTTCCTGAATGTCCGTTGCATCGTCAATCAGGAATGCCGCTTTCCCCATACGCTGCGCAAGCTCGGCCAGGCGGTTGGAGTTAGAGGAGTTCTTCGAGCCAACAACCAGCACCACATCCGCCTGTTCAGCCAGTGCACGCACCGCTTCCTGACGGTTAGTGGTCGCGTAGCAGATGTCATCTTTACGCGGCCCGACGATTTTCGGGAAACGCTGGCGCAGGGCGTCAATCACGTCAGAGGTATCGTCCACGGAGAGCGTCGTCTGGGTCATAAACGACAGACGGGCTTCGTTTTTCACATTCAGCGTCAGTACATCTTCCGGTGACTCAACCAGATACATGCCCCCTTCCGGGTTGCTGTACTGACCCATGGTGCCTTCAACTTCCGGATGACCCGCATGGCCGATCAGAATCGACTCTTCACCACGACGACTGGCGCGCGCCACTTCCATATGCACTTTCGTCACTAACGGACAGGTCGCGTCAAACACCGTCAAATCGCGGTTTTTTGCTTCGTTACGCACTGCCTGAGAAACACCATGTGCGGAGAAAATCAGGATCGCACCATCCGGTACTTCGCTAATCTGCTCGATAAAGATGGCACCGCGCTCGCGCAGGCTGTCGACCACATAGCGGTTATGCACCACTTCGTGACGCACATAAATCGGCGCGCCGTAAATCTCCAGCGCGTTTTCAACAATGCTGATAGCGCGGTCTACACCGGCGCAGAAGCCGCGCGGGTTAGCCAACAGGATCTGCATTTCAGGCCTCCAGTACTGGGTCAATCTCCAGCACTTCAATATCAAAATGGACGGTGCGCCCGGCAAGCGGATGGTTGAAGTCAACGGTGATGGAGTCGCCATTGATTTCGCGGATCACGCCAGGCATTTCGCTGCCATCCATAGCGGTAAAGAGCATAATCGCCCCGATTTCCGGCTCACCCGCATCCATAAACTCTCGGCGCGAGAAATACTGGATCAGATCCGGGCTTGGCACGCCAAATGCAGCATCCGGCTCCAGTGAAAACGCCTTTTTCTCCCCCTCTTTCAAACCGAGAAGCTGTTGTTCAAGACCTTCAGACAGGGAGGTATCGCCAAGACGAAACAGGGCTGGTTTGCCGTTATTGCGGGTGGATTCAGCTGTAGAGCCATCATCCAGTTTCAGCGTGAAGTGAACGAGAACCGCGCTGTTGCTCTGTACGGATTTAGACATGCAAATTGCTCGCTTGTTTTGCCCGGTGGCACTACGCCACCGGGCGAGTTTGTTACGCCTGCTCTTTCGCGGCCGAGTTAGGCAAGAAGCCTTCCAGCACGATTAACGCCGCACCGATACAAATTGCGCTATCGGCGAGGTTAAAGGTCGCGAAGTGCCAGTCACCGACATAGAAGTCGATCATATCGACCACAAAGCCGTGCCACAGGCGGTCAAACAGGTTGCCCAGTGCGCCACCAATGATCAGCGCGTAAGCGATGTTATTTAGCTTTTGCGTTGCTTTCGAACGGTACATCAGCACCGCCAGCACCACGCAGATACCGATTGCGATACCCGCAAAGAACCAGCGCTGCCAGCCACCGCTGTCAGCAAGGAAACTAAACGCCGCGCCGTAGTTGCGTGCATAGTGCAGGTTAAGTGACGGGAACAGTGAAACCGTCTCCCCCAGAGCAAAATTCTGGAGGATCAGGAATTTGCTGCCCAGATCAATAATCAGCACCACCACAACCAGCCACAGCCAGCGCAGTCCTGTTGAACAGAGAGTTTTACTCATCAGGCAAACTTACGTTTTTCGCCGTCTCCGGCGACGTTGCTTACACAGCGTCCGCAGATATCTGCGTGTTCCGCCACCTTGCCGACATCAGTGGTGTAATGCCAGCAACGCGGGCATTTCTCACCTTCGGCTTTGCTCAGCGCGACTTTCAGTCCTTTGAGCAGCTCGCTCTGCTGAGCATCAGCAGAAGCTTCGGCATAATCCGCAACTTTCGCGCCTGAGGTCAACAGGACAAATCGTAATTCATCGCCCAGTGCCGTTAGTTTCGCTGCCAGTTCAGGTTCTGCATACAGAGTCACTGTCGCTTCCAGAGAGCCGCCGACTTTCTTATCCGCACGCGCCTGCTCGATAACCTTGTTCACTTCACCACGCACTTTCAGCAGTTCGTCCCAGAAAGCATCGTTCATTGCTTCGGTGCTGGAGAGATCGAACAGACCTTCGTACCACTCGCCAGTGAAGACATACTTCTCACGGTCGCCTGGCAGGTAACCCCAGATTTCATCCGCGGTGAAGGACATGATCGGTGCCATCCAGCGCACCAGCGCTTCTGCGATGTGGAACAGCGCGGTCTGGCAGCTACGACGCGCCACGCTGTCCGCTTTCGCGGTGTACTGGCGGTCTTTGATGATGTCGAGGTAGAACGAGCCCATCTCAATGGAGCAGAAACGCATCAGGCGCTGCACCACTTCGTGGAAGTCGTAAGACTCATAGGCTTTCAGGATATCTTCCTGCGCCGCTTTCGCACAGCCTACCGCCCAGCGATCCAGAACGACCATCTCTTCCGGTTTCACCATGTCTTTCACTGGATCAAAACCGTTCAGGTTCGCCAGCAGGAAGCGTGCGGTGTTACGGATACGACGATAGCTGTCAGCAGCACGTTTCAGGATCTCATCAGACACCGCCATTTCGCCGGTGTAGTCAGTGGATGCCACCCACAGACGCAGGATGTCTGCGCCCAGTTTGTTCATCACGTCCTGCGGAGAAACAGTGTTACCGATAGACTTGGACATCTTACGGCCCTGACCATCCACAGTGAAACCGTGGGTCAGTACCTGGCGGTAAGGGGCTTTACCTTTCATGGCGGTGGAGATCATCAGAGATGACATGAACCAGCCACGGTGTTGGTCAGAGCCTTCCAGATACATGTCGGCGGCGTGACCGGCAAATTCCGGACGCACGTCAACGACTGAGGAGTGGGTAGAACCGGAGTCGAACCACACGTCCAGAGTATCTGGTACTTTTTCGTAGTTATCAGCGTCTGCGCCCAGGATGTCGCGGGAGTCGAGATCCCACCACGCCTGGATACCGTCAACTTCGACGCGCTTCGCCACTTCTTCCATCAGTTCCAGGGTGTTCGGGTGCAGTTCCTGCGTCTCTTTATGCACGAACAGAGACATTGGCACGCCCCAGGTACGCTGACGGGAGATACACCAGTCAGGACGGTTAGCCACCATGGATTCGATACGCGCCTGGCCCCAGTCCGGGATCCACTGCACGCCTTTGATCTCTTTCAGAGACTGCTCACGCAGGCCTTTCTGATCCATGCTGACGAACCACTGCGGGGTCGCACGGAAGATGATCGGCGTCTTGTGACGCCAGCAGCATGGGTAGCTGTGCTGCATTTTTTCAACGTGCAGCAGTGCGCCGCTGGTGCGCAGCATATCGACGATGATGTCGTTCGCTTTAAAGACGTTGATACCGTCCAGCGCCGGGTAGGTGCCAGGGAGGTATGAACCGTCCGGGCCAACCGGGTTGGCGATTTCCAGACCGTATTTCAGGCTGATGTTGTAGTCGTCAGGACCGTGGCCACCGGCGGTATGTACTGCACCGGTACCCGCGTCCAGCGTGACGTGCTCGCCCAGGATCGCCGGAACATCGAAGTCCAGGAACGGGTGTTTGAAGCGCATCAACTCCAGCGCGTCACCTTTCACGGTGCCCAGCACGGTGTAGTCGGTGATGTTTGCGCGTTTCAGCACGCTCTCAACCAGATCTTTCGCCAGGATAACTGCCTGACCGTCAATCTGCACCAGCGCGTACTCGAACTCACCGGACAGGGAGATCGCGCGGTTGGCAGGCAGCGTCCACGGTGTGGTGGTCCAGATAACCAGAGAGACCGGACCGTTAACGGACGACACGCCAAATTTGGCTTTTACTGCATCCTGATCGACGGCATGGAACGCCACGTCGATAGACGGAGAGGTTTTGTCGTAATACTCAACTTCCGCTTCTGCCAGCGCAGAACGGCAGTCTACACACCAGTGTACTGGCTTCGCGCCTTTGTGCAGGTGGCCGTTACCGATGATTTTACCCAGCGCACGGATGATGTTGGCTTCAGTTTTGAAGTCCATGGTCAGGTATGGGTGTGACCAGTCACCCAGCACGCCCAGACGGATGAAATCAGCACGCTGACCATCAACCTGAGTGGCAGCATATTCGCGGCATTTCGCGCGGAACTCTGCGGCGGTGAACTTCTCACCTGGCTTGCCAAACTCTTGCTCAACTTTCAGCTCGATTGGCAGACCGTGGCAGTCCCAGCCCGGAACGTAAGGCGAGTCATATCCCGCGAGTCCTTTGGACTTCACGATAATGTCTTTCAGAATCTTGTTTACAGAGTGACCAATATGAATGCTGCCATTCGCATATGGAGGGCCATCATGCAGAATGAAGGTTTTTTTGCCTTTTTTGGCTGCACGAATGATGCCGTACAGGTCATCATCAGTCCAACGCGCCAGCATTCCCGGTTCACGCTTGGCGAGATCGCCGCGCATCGGGAACCCTGTTTCCGGCAAATTCAGGGTTGATTTATAGTCACTCATCAGATTCTCGGTTCCGTATTTATCACGTAGGCATTTAAGCCGGGTTCAAAGCCCAAAAAACTCGCGGGCCGTCAATTCATCTCGCGCAATCTGCGCTTTTAGTTCATCCAGCGAAGCAAATCGCTGCTCGTTGCGTATTTTTTTACGCAGTATCACATCTATATGGCGACCATAAAGGTCCATTACAACATCCAGCAGGTGCACTTCTAATTGTTGACGCACACCCGCGACAGTTGGACGCGTGCCAATGTTAGCGACGCCGTAAAACGGCTTATCGCCCAGTCCTGCCACTTCCACCGCATAGACCCCTTTAACCGGGGAAACCTGACGACGCAGCGGTATATTCGCCGTCGGGAAACCAATAGTGCGGCCGAGCGCATCGCCATGAACGACGCGACCTGAGATGGTGAACGGATGCCCCAGCAGGGTTTCTGCCGTATCCAGTTCATCATCTGCCAGCGCCTGGCGTACCGCCGTGCTGCTGACGCGTATGCCACCTTCACAGAAGGTCATCGCGCTTGTGACGTCAAAACCGTACTCCAGACCAGCCTTCTGTAATAGCAAGAAATCGCCCTGACGACCAGCGCCAAAGCGGAAATCATCCCCCACAGCAAGAAACTGCACACCAAGACGTTCAACCAGCAGGTCACTGACGAAATTTTGTGCTGTCAGTGCAGCAAAACGACGATCGAAACGTACACACAATACGTAGTCCACACCGGACTCAGCCAGGTAGCGCAACTTCTCGCGCAGGCGAGTGAGACGGGCGGGAGATTTATCGCCCGCGAACAGCTCCAGCGGCTGCGGTTCGAAAATCATCACTACAACAGGCAGGCCACGGGCCTCCCCTTCTTTACGCAATCCCTGCAACAGCGCCTGATGACCACGATGCACGCCGTCGAAATTACCAATGGTCAGCACGCACCCGTGCGGTGCTCTGCTGAGATTATGTATGCCGCGTATCAGCTTCATGTCTGGCTCAAAACAGTGAAAATCGCCAAAGTATACCTTGTACGGCGGTTAAGGTTAACCGGCGATTGTTCGCGCAAAACAGAAAGCCGTAATGATTTCATCAGGCTGACCTTTCGCAGCGAAAAAATCTGCTCGTGAACTGCGATTTTTATGCCGAAAGGCTGTATTCAGGGAAGACAAGCTGGTAGAATCCTGCGCCATCACTACGTAACGTAGCGTCGCTAATTAACGGCGCTTATTTGCACAAATCCATTGACAAAAGAAGGCAAAGAGGGCATATTCCTCGGCCTTTGAATTGTCCACATAGATCATATTTGGGAGTTGGACTTGGCTAATATCAAATCAGCTAAGAAACGTGCCGTTCAGTCTGAAAAGGCTCGTAAGCACAACGCAAGCCGTCGCTCTATGATGCGTACTTTCATCAAGAAAGTATACGCAGCAATCGAAGCTGGCGACAAAGCTGCAGCGCAGAACGCATTTAACGAAATGCAACCAATCGTGGATCGTCAGGCTGCTAAAGGTCTGATCCACAAAAACAAAGCAGCGCGTCATAAAGCAAACCTGACCGCGCAGATCAACAAACTGGCTTAATCGCTATTTGTTGTTGCTTGTTTAAAGAACCCGCTTAACGCGGGTTTTTTTATGCCTTCAGATTGCCGGAGGTGTAAACAGCGCAGAGTAGTCGCGGTTACAGATTCGCTGTACCGCCGGGTGTTGAATCATCCTTTCAGCAAAAATGGCGTGATACTCCTCCATCACGTTATCCACTCTGCCTATCTCCGTAATCTTGTCATCATAATAGAGATCGTGCGCGTACAGCGTTGGTGCAACGAAGATCGCATTGTGGGCTTCACCAAAGGCTTTCATCAGTGCCGCGTCATCAAACTCGCCGAGGATTTCCACGTTAAGCCCCTGCGAATTAAACCAGTTCAGCAACTTTCGTCCCAGCATAGAACGCCGTCCAGGTACCAGCAAACGACGCTCTTCCAGACAGGCAGGAAACGGCTTGTCCGGCGGCGGGTTAATACACCAGAAGCTGACGCCACACTCACCAATCTTCACCGAGAACAAGCCCTCCTGCTGCGTGGAGTCGATTGGGCAATCCGAGATAATCATATCCAGCTTATGCTGGCTCAACTGCTCCAGCAGCATCTCGTGAGTGGATTCAAAGCAGCGCAAATGGATTTGCTCATCTTCAACCACTGCCGCATCCAGCACGCCGCTCACCAGCCGTTTTGACAGTGCATCGGCCACGCCGACATCAAAGAGCAAATTAGACTCTTTGCGGTAGTTGACGATATCCAGCATCTCCTGGCTCAGGGTAAACATTTTGTCTGCGTAACGGAAAACCAGCTCACCCAGTTCACTGGGCTCAATCCCACGCCCCTTGCGCTTGAACAGCTTGCCCTGCAGACGTTCTTCCAGCGCCTTGATTTGCCCGGTGATGGTTTGTGGTGTCAGGTAGAGCGCCTCTGCGGCGCCCACGACCGAGCCCTGTTTGTAGACGTGCCAGAAGTAGTAAAGATGGTTGTAATTCAAATGAGACATTGCGTCTTCGCTCCCTGATAGTCTATCGGGAGAAGGCTCCCCTCCTCCCGGTTTCCGTTATGCCTGGACAGCCTGTCCAGACAACTTCACCTTCAACAAGGTATAACCGATCACTGCGGCCAGCAATGACCCGATAAGAATGCCAAGTTTTGCCCAGACGATAAGCTCCGGTGCATGCGTACCAAATGCCAGCGTCGAGATAAAGATCGACATCGTAAACCCGATTCCACACAGCACGCCAACGGCCATAATCTGTCCAAAGGTTGTGCCGTGCGGCAATGATGCCATCTTCAGCTTCAGCGCCAGCCAGCAGAAGAGGCTAATCCCCAGCGGCTTACCGATAAACAGCCCGGCAATAATGCCCAGAGGCAGTACGGACGTCAGCCCGTCCAGCGTGACACCGCCCAGGGAAACACCTGCGTTGGCAAATGCGAACAGTGGCAGGATCATAAAGGCTACCCACGGGTGCAGCACATGTTCCAGCTGTTTGGCAGGCGACTTGCCGTCCTGCGGCTTAAGCGGCACGAAGAAGCCGACGATCACACCTGCCAGCGTGGCATGCACGCCCGATTTCAGCACCGCCGTCCACAGCACCATCCCCACGAGGATGTAGATACCGATGCGACGCACATTGAAAATGTTCAGCAGTGCCAGCACTGCAATCGCCCCAGCAGCGACACTCAGTGACAGGATCGACAGCTCGCTGGTATAGAACAGCGCGATAATCACAATAGCGCCCAAATCATCAATAATTGCCAGCGCCATCAGGAAGATCTTCAGTGCCACCGGCACGCGGCTGCCCAGCAGGGCTAAAACACCGAGCGCAAAGGCAATATCCGTTGCGGCCGGGATCGCCCAGCCATGACGCGCAAGGGGGTCCTGCCAGGTAAACGCCAGGAAGAGCAACGCCGGAACCACCATCCCACCGATGGCGGCAATAATCGGGAACGCCGCACGCTGGCGGCTGGCAAGTGAACCCAGCACCAACTCGCGTTTAACTTCAAGCCCCACCAGGAGGAAGAACACAGCCATCAGTGCATCGTTGATCCACAGCAACATGTTCTTGTTAATTTCCAGCGCCCCAACCTTCAGCTCGACGGGCGTTTCCAGAAATGCGTGGTATAGATCGCGGGTAACCCCCAGGTTAGCCAGCACCATCGCAGCCGCAGCGGCAATAATCAGGATCACGCCACCGGACGCTTCACTGCTAAAGAAACGGTGTAGTAATTTCACTTTAATTCTCTCTTTTACAACAATACTTCGATAAAACCATAATACCAAGCCATATAGCTCGGCAAAAACAGATTAATATTGAGTATATATTCAGTTTTACCGAACTATCCTTACAAAAAGAAAAAGCCCGGAATTGCTTCCAGGCTTTTGCAGATTAAGGCCAGCTAACGAATTAGCGGGTCAAATCATCGAAGAATTTTTTGACGCCATCGAAGAAGCTTTTGGAACGCGGGCTGTTCTTCTCACCCGTCGGGCCGCCAAAACTCTCCTGAAGCTCTTTCAGCAGTTGTTTCTGCTTGTCATTCAGGCCAACCGGCGTTTCCACGACGACGCGACACAGCAGGTCGCCCTGAGCACCGCCACGCACGGATTTAACGCCTTTCCCGCGCATGCGGAACAGCTTACCGGTCTGGGTTTCACCAGGGATCTTCAGATTAACGCGACCATCCAGCGTCGGGACTTCGATTTCACCACCGAGTGCCGCCATCGCGAAGTTGATCGGCACTTCGCAATACAGGTTGTTACCTTCACGCTCGAAAATGGCGTGCTGTTTAACCTGCACCTGAACGTACAGATCGCCTGCCGGTGCGCCGTGTTCCCCAGCTTCACCTTCACCCGCCAGACGGATGCGGTCGCCCGTATCGACGCCAGCCGGAATTTTAACGGACAGGGTCTTTGTTTTCTCAACGCGACCGTGGCCGTGGCATTTGGTGCACGGATCTTTAATCAGCGTACCGCGACCGTGACAGTGAGGACAGGCCTGCTGTACCGCGAAGAAGCCCTGACGCATCTGTACCTGGCCTGAACCGTGACAGGTTGGGCAGGTCTGCGGCTGGGTTCCCGCTTTCGCGCCGCTGCCGTGGCAAACGTCACACTCTTCCAGCGTCGGGATACGGATCTCTTTGGTGACACCGCGAACAGCCTCTTCCAGCGTCAGTTCCATGTTGTAGCGCAGGTCCGCGCCGCGCGTTGCGCGCTGACGACCACGGCCACCGCCGAAGATGTCGCCGAATACATCACCAAAGATATCGCTGAAGTCAGCGCCGCCGCCAAAGCCGCCGCCACCGAATCCACCGCCGCCCATGCCGCCCTGTTCAAAGGCTGCGTGACCATACTGGTCATAGGCTGCACGTTTTTGTGCATCGGTCAGGACTTCGTAGGCTTCTTTGATCTCTTTAAATTTGGCTTCAGCCTCTTTGTCACCCTGGTTACGGTCCGGGTGGAATTTCATGGCCAGGCGCTTATACGCCTTTTTGATTTCACGCTCTTCCGCAGTTTTCGGAACGCCTAAAATCTCGTAATAGTCTTGCTTTGCCATTGGTTTTTTTAAGCCCCTTAACATGCGAGCACGGGCGTGGAGAGTTCTCCTACGCCCGTGCCGATTAATTACCCTGCATCAGGGCGATTATTTTTTGTCTTTAACTTCTTCGAACTCAGCGTCAACAACATCGTCGTCTTTCGCGTTGTTCTGGGAAGCGTCAGCGCCTGCCTGCTGTTGAGCGTGCTGCTGCTGAGCGATTTCCATCAGCTTCTGGGAAGCCTGTGCCAGTTCCTGCATCTTCGCTTCGATGTCCGCTTTATCTTCACCTTTCAGTGAAGTTTCCAGCGCACTCAGTGCAGCTTCGATAGCAGTTTTGTCTTCCGCTGGCAGTTTATCGCCTGCTTCTTCAACCTGCTTACGGGTGCTGTGCAGCAGATGGTCACCCTGGTTACGGGTCTGAACCAGCTCTTCGAACTTACGGTCGGACTCAGCGTTAGCTTCTGCATCACGAACCATTTTCTCGATTTCAGCTTCGTTCAGGCCAGAAGATGCCTTGATGGTGATCTTCTGCTCTTTACCGCTGTTTTTGTCTTTTGCAGACACGTGCAGGATACCGTCAGCATCAATATCGAAGGTGACTTCGATCTGCGGCATGCCGCGTGGTGCCGGGTTGATACCGTCCAGGTTGAACTGACCCAGAGACTTGTTATCCGCCGCACGTTTACGCTCACCCTGAATCACATGGATGGTTACCGCAGACTGGTTGTCTTCAGCGGTAGAGAACACCTGGCTGTGTTTCGTCGGGATAGTGGTGTTTTTGTTGATGAGTGCAGTCATCACACCGCCCATGGTTTCGATACCCAGAGACAGCGGGGTAACGTCCAGCAGCAGTACGTCTTTCACTTCACCAGTCAGTACACCACCCTGAACCGCTGCACCGATAGCAACAGCTTCGTCCGGGTTCACGTCTTTACGTGGCTCTTTACCAAAGAACTCAGCCACTTTCTTCTGAACCATTGGCATACGCGTCTGACCACCCACCAGGATAACGTCCTGGATGTCAGATACGGACAGGCCAGCGTCCTGCAGAGCAACTTTCAGTGGCTCGATGGAACGGTTCACCAGGTCTTCTACCAGGCTTTCCAGTTTCGCACGGGTCACTTTGATGTTCATGTGCTTAGGACCGGTCGCGTCTGCAGTGATGTACGGCAGGTTCACGTCGGTCTGCTGAGCAGAAGACAGTTCAATCTTCGCTTTCTCAGCGGCTTCTTTCAGGCGCTGCATGGCCAGCGGATCGTTACGCAGGTCAATGCCCTGATCTTTCTTAAACTCGTCAACGAGGTAGTTGATCAGACGGGTATCGAAGTCTTCACCACCCAGGTGGGTATCACCGTTGGTTGCCAGAACTTCGAAGGTTTTTTCGCCGTCAACTTCGTCGATTTCGATAATAGAGATATCGAAGGTACCACCACCCAGGTCGTAAACCGCGATAGTACGGTTGCCGACTTCTTTATCCAGACCGTAAGCCAGTGCAGCTGCGGTTGGTTCGTTGATGATACGTTTTACTTCCAGACCTGCGATACGGCCAGCATCTTTGGTTGCCTGACGCTGAGCATCGTTAAAGTATGCAGGAACGGTGATAACAGCTTCAGTTACCGGCTCACCCAGGTAATCTTCCGCAGTTTTCTTCATTTTTTTCAGCACTTCAGCAGAGATCTGCGGTGGTGCAGTTTTGGTGCCTTTCACATCAAGCCATGCATCGCCGTTATCTGCCGCGATGATTTTGTAAGGCATGATAGAAACGTCACGCTGAACTTCTTCGTCCTGGAAGCGGCGGCCAATCAGGCGTTTAATCGCAAACAGGGTGTTTTGCGGGTTTGTCACTGCCTGACGTTTAGCCGGCTGACCAACCAGAGTTTCACCATCCTGGGTATAAGCAATGATAGAAGGCGTGGTGCGATCGCCCTCGGCGTTCTCCAGCACACGTGCAGTAGTGCCATCCATAATCGCTACACAAGAGTTGGTAGTACCCAGGTCGATACCAATAATTTTACCCATCTAAACGTCTCCACTAAAAATTCAGTCAACATGTGGTTGTGTACCTGTAATAAGGGCAGAACGTGCTTTTTCAACTGCCCAGATTTGATTTTTTTCAGGTCCACACACTGCGGTTGACTACAAGATGGGGTCGCCACAGCATCCATCAAGGGGGAAGGATAAAAAAAATTTTAATTTCACCCTGATGAGATCATAGACGCCATCGATTGCGCCCATTATGATGCCGCGCCCCGTCAGGGAGTATTGACGCGGGATTCACCATTTCACCATATTAATGATGATTTTTTTGAGGACTTATGGGCAACACTAAGTTGGCTAATCCGGCTCCGCTGGGCCTGATGGGTTTTGGCATGACCACTATCCTGCTGAACCTGCACAATATCGGGATGTTCCCGATGGATGGCATCATCCTGGCGATGGGCATTTTTTACGGCGGCATCGCGCAAATTTTCGCGGGCCTGCTGGAATATAAGAAAGGTAATACCTTCGGCTTAACCGCCTTCACCTCTTACGGCTCTTTCTGGCTGACCCTGGTTGCCATTCTGCTGATGCCTAAAATGGGTCTGGCAGACGCGGCAAACGCCCACTTCCTGGGCGTTTATCTGGGTCTGTGGGGCGTCTTCACCCTGTTCATGTTCTTCGGCACCCTGAAAGGTAACCGCGCGCTGCAGTTCGTCTTCCTGAGTCTGACCGTACTGTTCGCCCTGCTGGCGATCGGTCACCTGGTGGATAACGAAGGCATCGTTCACGTTGCCGGCTGGATTGGCCTGGTATGTGGCGCGAGCGCAATCTACCTGGCAATGGGCGAAGTGCTGAACGAGCAGTTTGACCGCACCATTCTACCGATTGGTGAAAAACACTGATCCCTCTGTCGTGCCTGCCTCGCGGGCACGACATTCCCACCCTTTGCGAAGCCAGACCCCTAACACCAGCCCCATCAGCGAGAGCGCGAGAACGTACCAGGCTGGAGCCATCGGCGATATCCCCATCAGCATGGTGACGGCAATCGGTGTCAGACCACCAAAAATCGCATACGACACGTTGTAAGAGAAAGAGATACCGGTGAAACGAACCTCTGGCGGGAACGCACGCACCATCACATACGGCACCGCCCCCACAACACCGACGCACAGCCCGACTACCCCGTACAGCAGGAACAGTTGCTCCGGGTGGCTACCCGCCAGATGGTAGAACGCCCAGCTTGATGCAGCCAGTAGCAGACTGCCGACGATAAAGGTCCGGCTCGCGCCAAAACGATCAACAGCAAGGCCAGCCGCCAGACAGCCAAAACAGAGCATAATGGTCGCAATACTGTTCGCCTGCAGGGTGACCGCTGGTGCGAAACCGTATTGCTTTTGCAGCCAGACCGGCGACATCAGGATCACGACGACAATACCCGCCGACAGCAGCCAGGTCAGCAGCATCGACACCACCACCGCACTTCTGTGACGGACCACCACCGCTTTCACCGGTAACTCCTGCGCCAGTGCCTTGCGCTGCTGCATCTCAAGGAAGATCGGCGTCTCCTGCAACCAACGGCGCAGGTACATCGCCACCAGACCAAAGGCCCCGCCCAGCAGGAACGGAAGACGCCAGCCCCAGTCGTGCACGGCCTGTTGCGTCATATGGGTATTCACAAGAGTTGCAACAACCGAGCCCAACAGGATGCCGATGGTCAGGCCCGCCGTTAAGGTTCCACAGGCGATACCAATGCGGCGCACCGGAACATGCTCCGCGACAAACACCCACGCGCCAGGCACTTCACCGCCAATCGCGGCCCCCTGAAGAACGCGCATCAGCAACAGCAATAGCGGGGCAACAAGGCCCATCGAGGCATAGGTTGGCAGCAAACCAATCGCCAGCGTCGGCACAGCCATCAGCAAAATACTGAGGGTAAACATCTTCTTACGCCCGACCAGATCGCCAAAGTGCGCCATAACAATGCCACCCAACGGGCGAGCCAGATACCCGGCGGCAAAAATGCCGAAGGTTTGTACCTGCCGCAACCATTCCGGGATATCCGCCGGGAAGAAAAGCTCCCCCACGACGGCGGCAAAGAAAACAAAGATGATGAAGTCGTAGAACTCCAGCGCGCCACCCAGAGCAGCGAGCGTGAGGGTTTTGTAGTCCTGTCGATTCAGAGGTCGGGTGTTATGTGACATAGCGAACCATTATGCGTGTATTGTGGATTTATTTTTACAGTAATCGTAAAGAAAAAATTACTATACCGTAAAACCTTTAGCACGCCATCGCTGCTTCAGCTAATGTCACATAATCATTATTTTCAGGATATTGTCTCGCGGCGTGCACTTTTAGGGCGAAAAGCTGCTACAACTTTCTCATCAGTTTCTACATACGGACCGTCCAGCAGCTGTATACAATACGGTACACTTGCGAAGATCCCGTGCACAATTACGCTGCCATCGTCGGCTTTAAGCCCTTCCAGCGTCTCTTTGATCGATTTCGGCTGGCCCGGCAGGTTCAGGATCAACGCCTGTTTGCGGATCACACCCACCTGGCGAGAGAGGATGGCGGTTGGAACAAAGTGTAGGCTGATCTGACGCATTTGCTCACCGAAGCCCGGCATTTCACGGTCGGCGACTGCCAGCGTCGCATCTGGCGTGACATCGCGACGTGCAGGACCGGTTCCGCCCGTGGTCAACACCAGATGACAGCTCATCTCATCCACCAGCTCGCACAACGTCTGCTCAATGATCGGCTGTTCGTCAGGGATCAAGCGGGTCTGGATTTCAAAAGGGGTAGTCAGCGCGCTGCCCAGCCACTCTTCCAGAGCCGGGATGCCTTTATCCTGGTAAACACCGCTGGAGGCGCGGTCAGAAATCGACACTAAGCCGATGCGTAAGGTATTCATAGCCATTCCATTTAAAAAATACTGATTAAAGGGAATGATACACGCAGAGAGGAAATTCAGACAGGGTACGAAAGAAGTCGCGTGACCGGGAACCCGGTCACGCAGAAATGATTACAGCAGGTCGCCGATCATTTTTTCCAGTTTGCCCTGGTCAACAGCAAACTTACGGATACCGTCCGCCAGTTTGTCTACTGCCATTGGATCCTGGTTGTGCTGCCACAGGAACTCGGATTCAGTGATGCGTTCTGGGCGCGCTTTCACTTCACCAGTGTAAGACAGTTTACGCTCAATCGCGCCTTCGCTTTCTGCCAGCTCTTTCAGCAGTGCAGGGGCGATGGTCAGGCGGTCACAGCCAGCCAGCTCGATGATTTCACCAACGTTACGGAAGCTTGCGCCCATAACAACAGTCTCATAGCCGTGCTGTTTGTAGTATTCGTAGATTTCAGTAACGGAAACCACGCCTGGATCTTCAGCTGGTGCGTACTCTTTCTTATCGGTGTTGGCTTTGTACCAGTCCAGAATACGGCCTACGAACGGAGAAATCAGGTATACACCGGCTTCAGCACAAGCACGTGCCTGCGCGAAGGAGAACAGCAGAGTCAGGTTACAGTTGATACCGTCTTTTTCCAGCTGCTCAGCCGCGCGAATGCCCTGCCAGGTAGAAGCCAGTTTGATCAGGATACGGTCGTTGCTGATACCCGCATCGTTGTACATTTTGATCAGACGTTTTGCTTTGGCGATTGACGCTTCGGTGTCGTAGGAGAGGCGTGCATCCACTTCGGTTGAGATACGGCCAGGAACCAGTTTCAGGATTTCCAGACCGATGTTCACTGCCAGTTTGTCAGTGGCATCAACGATCTGCTGCGCGCGGTCATTGCTCTGCGCTTTCGCCCAGGTCACAGCGTCGTCAATCAGTTTGCGATACTCAGGGATCTGTGCAGCGTTCAGGATCAGAGAAGGGTTAGTTGTGGCATCCTGCGGCTGGTACAACTTCATTGCCGCGATATCTCCGGTGTCAGCTACGACAGTGGTGAACTGACGAAGGGAGGTCAATTTATCCGTCATGATAGTATTTCTCTTTTAACGTGCCCTGGATAATTCACGCTACCGACAGCATGCCTGCAGCGGAAAAATGACAGGTTTACTTGTTAGGGGGATGTAACCGGTCTGCCCAGATGATAACACGAGTGAGAGGTAGCGCAACCGCAGACAGTGCGCTTAGACAGAGTATGATAAACTCAGAATATTAACAGGCTGCTAAGTAACAGCATGCTCAATCAGTGGTAGCGCTTACATATTCATATTGGCATCAACAAGAGGGACGTTAATGCCTGATTTCCTTTTCTTTATCAACGAAATCCTCTGGGGTTCGATAATGATATATCTGCTATTAGGAGCAGGTATATGGTTCACACTGCGCAGTGGTTTTATCCAGTTTAGATATATACGTAAGTTTGGCAGAAGTCTGAAAAACAGCATTACATCGCAGCCAGGCGGACTCACCTCGTTTCAGGCGCTTTGTACCAGTCTCGCCGCACGTGTCGGTAGCGGTAACCTGGCGGGGGTGGCGCTGGCCATCAGCGCCGGTGGCCCTGGCGCCGTCTTCTGGATGTGGGTCACCGCGATCATTGGCATGGCCACCTCCTTTGCCGAATGCTCTCTCGCACAACTGTACAAAGAGAGGGACAAACACGGTCAGTTTCGCGGCGGTCCGGCCTGGTATATGGCGCGTGGATTAGGGATGCGCTGGATGGGCGTTCTGTTCTCGCTTTTTTTACTGCTCGCTTATGGCCTTATTTTTAATACTGTTCAGGCTAATTCGGTCGCCAATGCCCTGCGCTATGCCTTCGCTTGTCCGGAATGGATCACAGGCATCGTTTTATCCCTCTTCGTTTTGTTCACCATTTCTGCTGGTCTCAAAGGTATCGCCCGCCTGATGCAGTGGATGGTTCCTATGATGGCGCTGCTCTGGGTTGGCGCGAGCCTGTTTGTCGCCGCACGGCATATCGACCAGGTTCCGGGAATCATTGCCACCATCTTCAAAAGCGCCTTTGGCTGGCGTGAGGTGGCATCTGGCGCGTTGGGTTACACCTTTAGCCAGGCGCTGATGGCAGGTTTTCAGCGTGGAATGTTTTCCAATGAAGCCGGTATGGGGTCAACCCCCAATGCAGCGGCAGCCGCCTCTTCATGGCCGCCGCATCCGGCCGCACAAGGCATTGTGCAGATGATTGGCGTCTTTACCGATACCATTATTATCTGTTCTGCCAGCGCGATGATCTTGCTGCTGGCAGGCCCCGTACCGCATTCGTCGGGAACCGCCGGGATACAGCTTCTCCAGCAGGCTCTGGTAAACCTTGCCGGCGGCTGGGGTGCCGGATTTGTCGCGCTCATACTGATATTGTTCGCCTTCAGCTCGATTGTGGTGAATTACCTCTACGCTGAAAATAACCTTATTTTCCTGAAACTCGACTCCCGCGCCGCAATCAGTGCGTTGCGTCTGGGGGTGATCCTGATGATCATAGCCGGCTCCCTGCTCAGCATGCCGCTGGTCTGGCAACTGGCTGACGTCATCATGGCACTGATGGCCATCACCAACCTCACGGCGATCCTGCTGCTCTCGCCCATTGTTAGTCTTATTGCCCGGGACTATCTTCGTCAGCGTAAGCTGGGGATTCCACCGGTATTTGATCCCACGCGCTATCCCGAAGTTGAAGCGCAACTGGCTCCCGGCACCTGGGATGATTTGCCCCGGCGATAACAGCTATCGATCAATTCAGGGCGATTTTTTGCTAAAGTCGCTCTAAATTTCCTGCAAGGACTGGATATGCTGATTCTTATTTCACCTGCAAAAACGCTCGACTATCAGAGCCCACTTGCCACCGAGCGCTATACGCAACCTGAACTGCTGGACTATTCACAACAGCTGATCCGCGAAGCACGTAAACTCTCTGCGCCACAAATCGCCTCGCTGATGAGCATCAGCGATAAGCTCGCGGACCTTAACGCCACTCGATTCCACGAGTGGCACCCGGATTTCACGCCAGCCAACGCTCGCCAGGCACTGCTGGCTTTTAAGGGTGATGTGTATACCGGCCTGCAGGCGGAAGAGTTCAGCGAAGCCGATTTCGATTTTGCCCAGCAGCACCTGCGCATGCTCTCAGGTCTGTACGGGGTACTGCGTCCGCTGGATTTGATGCAGCCGTATCGCCTGGAGATGGGTATCCGTCTGGAAAACGCCAAAGGCAAAGATCTCTACCATTTCTGGGGAGACATCATCACCGACAAGCTAAACGCAGCCCTACATGCCCAGGGCGATAACGTGGTGATTAATCTGGCCTCTGACGAATACTACAAGTCCGTGAAGCCGAAGAAACTGGATGCGGAAATCATCAAGCCAGTCTTCCTTGATGAGAAAAACGGTAAGTTCAAAGTGATCAGTTTCTACGCCAAAAAAGCGCGTGGTCTGATGAGCCGCTACATCATTCAGAACCGACTGACGAAGCCGGAGCAGTTGACCGGATTTAACAGCGAAGGGTATTTCTTTGACGAAGCGTCGTCAGGGAAAGGTGAACTGGTGTTTAAACGCCACGAGCAGTAAAACAGAAAGCCGGGTGGTGGCTTTGCCTTACCCGGCCTTCGCTCAGCGCTGTTGTAGGCCCGGTAAGGCGTAACCGCCACCGGGCAACAAAATCACGCGCGGCTCATCATCAACTTACGCAGCGCGGCAAAATCCGCAGGTAGTTCATGAGACAGCAGCGGCAGGTCGGCACGTTCGGCCAGCTCTTTCGGCAGCGGCAGCGTTTCACCCAGAATCTCTTCCACGCTCTCTTTGAATTTTGCCGGATGCGCCGTTCCCAGGAACAGGCCATATTCACCCGGATTAAGCTGGTCGCGCAATGCCCGGTAAGCAATTGCCGCGTGCGGCTCAGAGGTATACCCCACTGCTTTCAGCTCGCGCATTGTGGATTTGGTGGTTTCATCCGTCACCGCTGCATAACCCAGATCGCCCAGACGCCAGATTTTGCGGCGGAACAGTTCTTCCACTCGCGGCCAGTTATTCGGCTGCGACACATCCATTGCATTGGAGAGCGTTGCCTGCGTTGCGTTCGGTGCCCATTTGCCATCTTTCAGGAAACGCGGCACGGTGTCGTTAGCGTTGGTAGCAGCGATAAAGCGTTTCACCGGCAGACCCAGGGATTTTGCCAGCAGGCCAGCCGTCAGGTCACCAAAGTTACCGCTTGGGACAGAGACAACAAGCTGATTACGCGCTTCCTGCGGGAGCTGTGCAACCGCTTCGAAGTAGTAGCAAATCTGCGCCAATAGACGGCTGATGTTGATGGAGTTCGCGGAGTTCAGCCCCAGCGTCACTTTCAGTTCTTCATCATCGAAGGCCTGTTTGACCAGCGCCTGGCAGGCGTCGAAATCACCGTCGATCGCCACGGTTTCAATGTTGCCGCCGAGGGTACAGAACAGTTTTTCCTGTAGCGGGCTGATTTTTCCTTTCGGGTAGAGGATCACCACACGAACGTTTTTCAGGCCGTAGAACGCATGCGCAACCGCCGCACCAGTATCACCGGAGGTAGCCGTCAGGATGGTTACCGGTTTGTCGCCGCTGATGTGAGTTAGCATCTGCGCCATAAAGCGGCCGCCGAAATCTTTGAACGCCAGGGTCGGGCCGTGGAACAGCTCCAGACACCCAACGTCAGGCTCCACCTGCTGAACCGGAGCCGGGAAAGCGAACGCCGCCCGCACGCGCTCTTCCAGCAGTTCCTGCGGGATTTCGTCGCCGATAAACGCAGACAGAATTTTGGTACTGCGGGTGACAAAATCCAGCTTCAGCAGTTCATCAATCTCGGTCAGCTGAAATTCCGGCAGGTCATGCGGGAAGAATAACCCCTGATTTTTGCCCAGTCCCTGAGTCACCGCCTGCGCGAAGCTGACCTGCTCGTTATGATCTTTAAGATTGTAGAGTTTCATTCGTTATCCCAGTACTCGTGCGCCAGCCGTGTCCAGACGGCAAATATGAACAAAGCCTTCCTGATTTTGCAGGTAGTGTTTAGAGAGCCAGTCCGCCACGCGTTGCGCAGTGTCTGGTTTATCGCATAAGGCGAACAGCGTCGGGCCGGAGCCGGAGATGCCGCATGCCTGCGCGCCAATATCCAAAGATGCCTGTCGCGCCTCGTTAAAACCAGGCAGCAGTTTTGTGCGGTATGGCTCGGCAATGACATCTTTCATCAATTTCGCCGCCAGCTGCGGCTGACGGGTGTAGCAGGCGTGAATAAAGCCTGCCAGATGACGGCCGTGGGCGATACAGTCCTGGCGACGATACTGCGCAGGCAGGATCGCACGCGCTTCAGCGGTGGACACCTTAATGCCCGGATAGGCCAGCACCCACAACCACTCATCAAACCCTGGCACCTGCTGGCTGATGATGCCATTCTCTTCAATCATCAGTTGCATGCCACCGAGGAAACAGGGCGCGACGTTGTCATAGTGAATACTGCCAGAGATCCGCCCTTCCAGCTCGCCCATTAACCCAAGCAAGCGGTTATTGTTCAGCGGTTTGCCGCAGTGTTCATTCATGGCCACCAGTGCAGCGACCACCGAGCAGGCACTGGAGCCCAGCCCTGAGCCAATCGGCATACTTTTTTCCAGCGTCATGGTGACCGGCACATTTTTGCCAATCTCCTGACAGAAGCGCTCCCAGCACTGATAGACGATATTCTCGCGCGGGTCGGACGGCAGTTTGCTGGCAAAGCGGCCCACGTTATTCAGGCTGAAGCTATTTGCCGCTTCAACCGTGACCGTATCGCCCAGCAGAGAACCATCAACCGGCGTTACCGCCGCACCCAGCACATCAAATCCGACGCTCATATTGGCGCTGGAAGCCGGGGCATAAACTTTGACCATGTTAAACTCCTAACTTCCATGACAGGGTACGCAGCAGATCGGCAAACACACCCGCCGCTGTAACATCGTTCCCTGCGCCATAACCGCGAAGCACCAACGGCAATGGCTGATAATAGTGGCTGTAAAACGCAAGGGCGTTTTCGCCGTTTTTGACTTTGTACAGCGGATCGTTGCCATCCACTTCGGCAATCTTCACCCGGCACACACCATCTTCTTCAATATTGCCAACATAGCGCAATACCTTACCTTCATCACGGGCTTTCGCAACGCGTGCGGCAAACGCATCGTCAAGCTGCGGCAAATTAGCCATAAAGGCAGCGACATCACCGGTGCTATCAAACTCTGCGGGCAGGACCGGTTCAATCACGATATCGGACAGCTCAAGCTCACGCCCTGTTTCACGCGCCAGGATGAGCAGCTTACGCGCCACATCCATCCCGGAGAGATCGTCACGCGGATCCGGCTCGGTATAGCCCAGTTCACGCGCAGCACGGGTCGCTTCGGAGAGGCTCATGCCTTCATCCAGTTTGCCGAAAATAAACGACAACGATCCGGAGAGGATACCGGAGAAACGCTGCAGTTCATCACCCGCGTTCAGCAGGTTTTGCAGGTTCTCGATAACCGGCAAACCAGCACCCACGTTGGTGTCATACAGGAATTTACGACGCGATTTACTCGCCGCCAGGCGCAACTGGTGATAGTAGTTCATCGACGAGGTGTTGGCCTTTTTGTTCGGCGTCACCACGTGGAAGCCTTCACGCAGGAAGTCAGCGTACTGATCGGCAACCGCCTGGTTCGACGTACAGTCGACAATCACCGGGTTGAGCAGGTGATACTCTTTCACCAGACGGATCAGGCGGCCCAGATTAAACGGCTCTTTCGCCTCGTTCATTTCCGCCTGCCAGTTTTCCAGATTCAGGCCATGCACGTTGGTCAGCAACGCTTTTGAGTTGGCGATCCCGCAGACGCGCAGATCAATATGTTTCTTCTTCAGCCACGCCTGCTGGCGCTTCACCTGCTCCAGCAGCGCGCCGCCAACGCCACCCACGCCAATAAGGAACAGTTCGATGACCTGATCAGTGTTGAACAGCATCTGGTGAACCACGCGAACGCCGGTGGTGGCGTCATCGTTGTCCACAACAACAGAGATTGAACGCTCTGACGAGCCCTGGGCAATCGCCACGATATTGATATTGGCGCGTGCCAGCGCAGCGAAGAACTTGGCGGAGATACCGCGTAGCGTGCGCATGCCATCGCCCACCACCGAGATGATCGCCAGACGCTCCTGAATGTACAGCGGCTCCAGCAGTTCTTCTTTCAGCTCAAGATAGAATTCTTCTTCCAGCGCACGACGAGCGCGCAGGCAGTCGGCCTGTGGCACGCAGAAGCTGATGCTGTATTCCGAAGAAGACTGGGTGATCAGCACCACGGAGATACCGTTGCGGGACATGGCGGCAAACACGCGCGCCGCCATACCGACCATCCCTTTCATTCCCGGACCAGAGACGCTGAACATCGCCATGTTGTTGAGGTTAGAGATCCCTTTCACAGGCAGACCGTCTTCATCGGTACTCGCACCAATCAACGTACCGGGTGCCTGTGGGTTACCGGTGTTTTTAATCAGGCAAGGGATCTGGAACTGGGCAATCGGAGAAATGGTACGCGGGTGAAGGACTTTAGCGCCGAAGTAGGAAAGCTCCATCGCTTCCTGATACGACATCGACTTCAACAGCCTGGCGTCCGGTACCTGGCGTGGGTCGCAGGTATAAACACCGTCGACGTCAGTCCAGATCTCACAGCAGTCTGCGCGTAAACAGGCGGCCAGCACGGCGGCGGAGTAGTCGGAGCCGTTACGGCCCAGCACCACCAGCTCGCCCTTCTCGTTACCGGCGGTGAAGCCTGCCATCAGGATCATGTGGTCAGACGGAATTTTGCTTGCGGCGATGCGGCGGGTTGATTCGGCAATATCAACAGTGGATTCGAGGTAGTGGCCCACCGCCAGCAGTTTTTCAACCGGATCGATTACAGTCACGTGATGACCACGCGCTTCCAGCACGCCCGCCATGATGGCGATAGAGAGTTTTTCGCCACGGCAGATCAGCGCCGCGTTGATGCTGTCCGGGCACTGGCCGAGAAGACTGATGCCGTGCAGAACGTGTTTAATTTGCGCGAATTCTTGCTCAACAAAGGACTTCAGTTGAGCGTGCGGAAAGCCTGGCTGCGCCTCTGCCAGCCCCTGCAGTAAGTCAGCGAAGATACGCTCGGCGTCGCTGATGTTCGGGAGTGCATCCTGACCACCGATGGTTTTTTCAATCATCGCCACCAGATGGTTCGTGATTTTTGCCGGGGCAGAGAGCACGGTCGCAACCTGCCCCTGCCTGGCGTTGCTTTCCAGGATATCGGCAACGCGCAGAAAACGTTCTGCATTTGCCACTGATGTACCGCCGAACTTCAACACTCGCATGGTTCTACCTCGTTTCCTTTAGCCGAAAAAAAAGCCCGCACTGTTCAGGTGCGGGCTTTTTTTTGTTTTTCCTGTACGCGTCAGCCCGCATCGTTACCTGTGGTAATGATGATGGTTGTGGTAATGGTGGTGATGCTGATGCGTTTCATGGATGTTGTGTACTCTGTCATTATTATCTGTCTGTGCTGTATTCTTTTAGGGTTAAAGGATCGGGCACCTTAAGTCAATGGATTTTTAATTTGATCACATTTCGGGAGACTCTCACGTCCCGCTGCTTGCAGATTTATTTTCATCCGATTCCCCCGGGTGCAACCCATACAGACAGACTTATTCGCCATACTAAAAACTTATGGCGGTATTTTACTCGGCCAATTTTTTTTCAATATCGTGCAGCAAACGATGCAACATTGCAGTGTCCCGTTGTTCAAGACGCCCAAGACGCTGCTGCAGCCAGTCAGCCATTTTTTGATCGTCAGCAACTCCCAGTTGAGATAACAATTGCTCAACGCGAGCACGCAGTGCGGCCAGCTGGTTTTCATTTGCCCCTTCAGCCTGAGGCTGAGGAATTTGCATTAGTGAGGCTAATTGATAGCAGTAGACCATGACCGCCTGGCCTAAATTCAGGGACGGGTAATCAGCCACCATCGGTGCCCCCGTCAGCACGTCGGCGAGTTCCAGCTCTTCGTTTGTTAACCCGGAATCTTCACGACCAAACACCAGCGCCGCTTTCTCCAGCCACTGGCTTTTCTCACTCAACATCGGCACCAGCTCCGCTGGCGTGGCGTAATAATGGAACTTCGCCCTGCTGCGTGCCGTGGTGGCAACGGTAAAGGAGATGTCGTGCAACGCGGCGGCGAGCGTGTCGTAAGTGGTTATATTATCGAGAATATCGCCTGAACCATGCGCTACCCAACGAGCAGCAGGCTCCAGGTGTGCCGTACTGTCCACGATGCGCAAATCGGTAAAACCCATGGTCTTCATGGCACGCGCGGCAGCGCCTATATTTTCAGCTCTTGCAGGGGCGACAAGTACAATCGACAGATGCATTTATGCTCTCTTTTTAATCAGTTAGCGGGTAAAAATGTGATGCACATCAACATATTACGCAGCGCGAATTTACAAAATTGCAACACAAATCACCGAAATAGCGTTTCATAACAAATTAAAAACGCTAAACTATTTTGTGTCTGAACAATCAGTTAGAATGTTAACAGAAGACTATTATCCTTATGTTTTATAATGATAATAGCGACATGAATACCCTATTCTGATTGGATTCACTTCGTTTATAAATCAAGGTCCGCAACTAGTTGGTTTATTGAAAAATTGTGATAAAGGCTAGCATTCAGCTACGATGATTTCATCAAACTGTTAACGTGCTACAATTGAACTTGATATATGTCAACGAAGCGTAGTTTTATTGGGTGTCTGGTGTCACTTAGCCTGTTATGTTGCTGTTAAAATGGTTAGGATGACAGCCGTTTTTGACACTGTCGGGTCCAAAGGGAAAGTACCCAAGACCAAGCTAATGATGTTGTTGACGTTGATGGAAAGTGCATCAAGAACGCAATTACGTACTTTAGTCACGTTAGGCCGGTCATGTTAATTTGCGACATGTATCAGGCAGGTCAGGGACTTTTGTACTTCCTGTTTCGATTTAGTTGGCAATTTAGGTAGCAAACATGCAGACCCCGCACATTCTTATCGTTGAAGACGAGTTGGTAACACGCAACACGTTAAAGAGCATTTTCGAAGCAGAAGGCTACGATGTCTTTGAAGCGACCGATGGCGCAGAGATGCATCAGATCCTTTCTGAAAATGATATCAACCTGGTGATCATGGATATTAACCTTCCGGGCAAAAATGGTCTTCTTCTGGCGCGCGAGCTGCGTGAACAGGCGAACGTCGCGTTAATGTTCCTGACAGGCCGTGACAACGAAGTTGATAAAATTCTTGGCCTGGAAATCGGTGCGGATGACTACATCACCAAGCCGTTCAATCCTCGCGAGTTAACCATTCGTGCACGCAACCTGCTGTCTCGCACCATGAATCTGGGTACGGTCAGCGAAGAGCGTCGTAGCGTAGATAGCTACAAATTCAACGGCTGGGAACTTGATATCAATAGCCGTTCACTGATTAGCCCGAACGGTGAGCAGTATAAACTGCCACGCAGTGAATTCCGCGCCATGCTGCACTTCTGCGAAAACCCGGGCAAAATTCAGTCCCGTGCAGAATTGCTGAAGAAAATGACCGGCCGTGAGCTGAAACCGCACGACCGTACCGTAGACGTAACGATCCGTCGTATTCGTAAACATTTCGAATCTACGCCGGATACCCCGGAAATCATCGCCACGATCCACGGCGAAGGGTACCGTTTCTGCGGCGATCTGCAGGAGTAATCCCGCACGCAACACATAAAAAAACGGCGCTTTGCGCCGTTTTTTTTTATTTCCAGATTCGCAGTGTATCGTTATCAGGCTCCGCGGAAGGTTCAGGACGCTTCGGCTGAGAAAGCGAGTACCAGTCAAAATGACGGGTCAGGAACATCACCGCGAACAGCGCCAGGGCGAGCACTGCTGATCCCAGCAATAATGCGCTATCCTCCGACCGCAGCAGGAACCACATCACCACATCCAGCCCCAATAACGAGAGCACAAACATCCCGCTGCGCCTCCAGCTTTTCAGCACTGCCTGCAGGTACATCCCATTCATCGCCGCACCAACAAGGCTTGCAATAATCCAGGCTGGAGTAAACCCTGCGTGCTCAGACACCGCCAGCAACACCAGGTAGAACAAGACCAGCGACAGCCCAACCAGCAGATACTGCATTGGATGAAGGCGTAATCCGGTTAAGGTTTCGAAAACAAAGAACGCCATAAACGTCAGCGCAATCAGCAGAATCGCGTACTTAATCGCGCGCTCAGTCAATTGGTACTGGTCGGCAGGTGTCGCGACCGTCACGCTAAAGGCCGGGAGTGCCTCCCACTCAGGGGATTCTTTATCGTTGAACCAACTTTCCATGTTATTTGCAAACCAGCTGCTCTGCCAGTTTGCCTGGAACCCAGACTCACCTATCTGATGCTTAACCGGCAGGTAGTCGCCCATGAAGCCCGGATGCGGCCAGTTACTGTTGAGCATCATTTCGCTATTACGCCCCACCGGCACCACCGCAAAACTGCCGGTACCCGCCAGATTTAGCGACACCTCAAGTGCAAAGTTTTTTGCTTCCAGCGCTTTGTCGGTGAGCGGGATATGGATACCTGAAAGCGCCCCGTAGACGCCAGCCCCCGGTTCCACGCTTAATGTCTCACCATTGATTCTGGAGATACTGACCGTGCCAATACCCCGCGCATCGCCAACGCCCATCACGATAAACGGCTTTCCTGCCGTTATCGTTTCGCCCTTCAGCTGCTGCATTGCCTCGGTATTAAACTGCGCTTTTAACTTCAGATCGGTATTCCATATTTGCCCGTCATAGATCCCAATGCTTCTGGACTCAACGTGCTGATTCCCGGTGACCACCAGGGATTCCGGTAGAATAAAATGCATATAGCTTTTCTTATATTCGACCTTCTTCTCATCCTCTATCTTGTAAAAAATCTCCGTCATCGGAATGGCGATCAGCGGGCCGACCAGTTTTTGCGGTCCGCTGGTACTCTGGCGCAGCGTATTTTCGACATCGTTACGGTAGTTTTCACGCTCTGAAATCAGGTTACTGACCATAAACAGCGGGACTAACAACAGCAGAATGCACCCCAGCAGAGTGCTTACTTTCCAGAACAGGGGGGATTTCATCATTACGTCTCCTTTGTGATGAGGAGAGCGTAACCGGGCTATGTGGGGCCAGTTTGAAGTTATGTGAAGGGACGGTGAAGTATCAGCGTGGCCATCACACCACCTTCATCACGATTTCGCAATGTGATCTCCCCCTGATGCAGACGCGCCACTTCCTGAACAAAGGCCAGCCCAAGGCCGCTGCTTTTCAAACCGTTGTCACGAGGAAGAGAGTAAAAACGTTCGAAAATTCGCGTCAGGGCATAATCCGGGATCCCGCTGCCGCTGTCAGTGACGGTAAAGTGTATCTGTTGCTCCCCTTCATGGGCTGCAAGCTGAACAGCCCCGCCCTCCGGCGTGAAGTCGATGGCGTTATCCAGTAAATTACCCAATGCCTGTTCAAGCAGCTCCGCATCACCTTCCACACGCAACGCGGTGCTTTTACAGGTCAGGGTGATATTTTTAGCGGTCAGTTGCGTCGAGCGAGCGTCAGCCAGCCGCGTAAACAGGGCATCGACATCGACGCTTGCGGGAACAATCTCCACTCTATTTTCAAGCCTGGCCTGGGCAAGCAACTTTTCTACTAACGATTGCATACGCGCGTTTTGCACCAGGATGTTGTCGATAAACCGCCTGGCGACCTGCGGTGAGGGCTGCTCAGCGAGAATTTCCGCCGCGCCCCGGATCGCGGCCAGCGGACTTTTCAGCTCGTGGGTGAGCGAGTGGACATAGTGTTCGATGTAATTTTTCCCTTCCAGGCGAATACGCATATTCTCCAGCGCCTGCGCCAGCTTGCGCAGTTCACTGCTGCCGGGATTCGGCAATGGCAGAGGTGAATCGGTGGTAACCGCGTCAGCGTAGCGCGACAACGTACCGATAGAACGATTGATCCACCACGCCACAACGAGGCCAATCAGTAAAGCAATACCAAGCAATGCTCCACCCGCCCACAGGATCCGTCGCTCACTGCGATGGATAACCGGTGCCATCGCACTGTTGGGTTTCCCGACCGACAGCACGCCAATAATCTTACCGTTGTCCACAACCGGAGCCGCAACATACATCACCGTGCTCTCTGGATCGTCAGGATTGCTCTGGGTGCTCCGCGCGCCGTATTCGCCACGCAGGGTCAGCCAGACATCGTTCCAGCGGGAGTAATCTTTCCCCACAGCCAGACCCGCGGAATCAAACACCACTCTGCCCTGCGCATCGGTCATATAGACGTGATATTCGTTGCGCACTTTATGAATGCCGCCGATATTGGCGCGGAAAGGTCGCTGATGAAGTTGTGAAAAGGCCTGCGCCAGTTTGCCCTGCTGCGCATTGCCCGAAAGGAGATCCTCGCGCCCGACTTCGGCGAGCAAGGTTGCGGTATCAATCAATGTACCTTCGGTTGCCCTGCGCACGCCGGGTTTCACTTCCTGAACAAAGATCGACAGCACAAACCACGCGGCGATGGCGACGATCAGGAAATACCCCAGCAGCAACCGCATCCCAATGCGCATTAATAAAGCCCCAGGCTGTAGCCCATCCCACGATGGGTGCTGATGGGTGAAAGCTCCTCGTTCACCGCCCGCAGCTTGGCGCGCAGGGTTTTGATGTGGGTGTCCACGGTACGATCAAAACTGTCCCCGTCTTCGCCCCACACCTTGTCCATTAACTGCTGGCGGGAGTACACACGTCCGGGAGCCTGTAACAACGTTTTAAGTAACAAAAACTCGTAGCGCGTGAGGGGTAACACTTCACCGCACCAGCTGATTCGTGCCGCAGATTCGTTCAGTTCAAACTGGCCGATACGCACAACATCCGAAGGCGCGGCTGATTTTTGCATCCGCCGTAAAATTGTCCGCACCCGGGCACACACTTCGCGCGGTGAGAAAGGTTTAGCGACGTAGTCGTCAGCCCCCATCTCCAGACCGAGCAGCTTATCCACCTCGTCGCTGCGCGCCGTCAGAAACAGCACTGGCAACGACGGATGCAGCGCCAGCAGTTGACGGCACAGTTCAAAGCCGCTGATATCCGGCAACCCGACATCAAGAATTGCCAGCGCGGGCACCTGCCGCCGCGCCTCTTCCAGCACAGGCAGACCGCGTTCAAACGCCTTCACCGCGAATCCTTCCTGCTGGAGCATGTAGATAAGTGTGTCAGCGATGCTGATTTCGTCTTCAACCAGCCAGACCACAGGTAGTTGCATGGTTCGACCCTGAATTAACGCCACGGCATGATTGGCACCGCGCTAATCGCATTTTTCGGTGAGCCTTCCACCACTTTGTCGGAATAAGCCAGGTAAGCCAGGGTGTTGCGCTTCGCATCGTAGAAACGCACTACCTGTAACTTTTTAAACACCAGCGAGGTCCGTTTCTGGAACACAACGTCGCCCTGCGCTTTGCCGTTCTTAATTTTATCGCTTAACTCAACCGGGCCCACCTGCTGGCACGAAATAGCCGCATCGGAGGTATCTTCCGCCAGCCCCAGGCCACCTTTGATACCGCCGGTTTTCGCCCTGCTAACATAGCAGGTGACGTTCTTCACGTCCGGATCGTCAAACGCCTCGACCACAATTTTGTGGTCCGGGCCAAACATTTTGAACACGGTATCGACGGAACCAATCTGTTCTGCCTGCGCCACGCGCCCGACCATCAGCATCAACGCGGTGAAGATCAAAGTCTTGTATTTCATATTGTTACCATTCTTTAAAATTACACTGGGCGATTATTCAACACTTTAGACAAAAATGTAGCAAGATCACAGGATTAGAATATATTTGCCCACAATGTGCTCCAAAAAGCATGAATGCGCAAAAAAAACACTGAATGCTAAAACATCAAAAAATGCTATTATCCGCTAACCTGTTATCAGGCACCTGCTGTTTTAAGGATGAGGATAGTATATGGATCAGGCTGGAATTATTCGCGACCTGCTCACCTGGCTGGAAGGTCATCTCGACCAGCCTTTGTCACTGGATAATGTGGCGGCTAAAGCAGGCTATTCCAAGTGGCATCTGCAAAGGATGTTCAAGGATGTCACCGGTCATGCTATCGGGGCCTATATTCGCGCGCGTCGTCTGTCTAAGTCTGCTGTGGCATTGCGCCTGACGGCACGGCCGATTCTGGATATTGCCCTGCAATATCGTTTCGATTCGCAGCAAACCTTCACCCGTGCCTTTAAAAAACAGTTCTCGTTAACGCCAGCACTTTATCGTCGCTCGCCTGACTGGAGCTCGTTTGGTATGCGTCCGCCGCTGCGTCTGGGCGAGTTCGCAATGCCAAAATACGAAATTGTCACGTTGCCTGAAACCCATCTGATCGGCACGACGCAGAGTTACTCCTGTTCTCTGGAGCAGATTTCTGAATTCCGTCATCAGATGCGTGTCCAGTTCTGGCGCGACTTCCTGAGCCACGCCCCGGCGATCCCGCCGATTCTGTATGGCCTCAACGAAACGCATCCAAGTCAGGAAAAAGACGACGAGCAGGAGGTGTTCTACACCACCGCGCTGACCCCAGAGATGGCCAATGGCTACATTCAGGGTTCGAAGTCAGTCGTGCTGGAAGGCGGCGAATACGTGATGTTCGCCTATGAAGGACTGGGGACGGGCGTTCAGGAGTTTATCCTGACCGTTTACGGAACCTGCATGCCAATGCTGAATTTGAATCGCCGTAAAGGTCAGGATATTGAGCGCTACTACCCGGCGCAGGATGCTAAACCGGAAGAAGGCCCAATCAATCTGCGTATGGAATTCTTAATTCCGATTCGTCGTTAACGCTGCAGTTCATCAAGTGCAGGGGCATCGAGATGCGAAATGTCCCCTGCCATTTCCACCACCCAGCCCGACGCCAGCCATGCGCTTTCCTGGTAATCAATCCGGGAAATGGAGCAGTTGCGCAGACGCAAACGGCGTTCAGCGTAAGCCGGTAACCCCAGAATGGTGCTCACCAGACAACCCAACGCAATCCCGTGACTCACCAGCAGCGGACGGCTTCCCGCCGGAAGCTTCAGGCATTCCGCGAGTGCGGCATGCATACGTACGCTCAGCTCTTGCATGGATTCGCCTTCAGGAATACGGCCATCCTCGGTACCGTTAACCAGCGTGCGACGCCAGCCCTCCTCCTTTTCCGTCAGTGTATCAATATGGCGTTTTTCCAGCACGCCCATATCCAGCTCGCGCAGGCGCGGCTCAAGCATGACGTCACAGCCGCAGGCGTCCGCGATGATGCGCGCCGTCTGCTGTGTGCGACCGAGATCGCTGGTGATAACGTGGGTGATGCCCAGCGTTCGGGCGCGTTCCGCCACCTGCCACGCTTGCTGCACACCCTTTTCAGTGAGAGGACTGTCTGACTGGCCTTGAATACGTCGCTCGGCGTTCCACTGCGTTTCACCGTGGCGAACAAGGTATACCTGTAACATGCTTTTTTTCCGTTATACTGCGATGAGTTTTTTTTCGAATCGAGCTTAATTATGCACCATGTTGTCTCTGCTACCACTAATCCTGCCAAAATTCAGGCAATTCTAAGGGCATTTGAAGAGATCTTCGGCGAAGGATCCTGCCATATTGATGCCATCGGCGTCGAGAGTGGTGTTCCTGAACAGCCGTTTGGCAGCGAGGAAACGCGGGCTGGCGCACGAAATCGCGTCGCAAATGCCAAAGTTGCGGCTCCTGAGGCTGACTTCTGGGTGGCGATCGAAGCGGGTATCGACGAAGGCGCAACCTTTAGCTGGGTGGTGATTGAAAGCCGCGAACTGCGTGGAGAGGCGCGTTCAGCCACCCTGCCGCTGCCAGAGATCATTCTGGAAAAAGTCCGCGCGGGTGAAGCGCTGGGGCCGGTGATGTCACAGTACACCGGCATTGATGAGATTGGCCGTAAAGAAGGGGCTATTGGCGTCTTTACTGCAGGCGCACTGACGCGTTCAGGCGTTTACCACCAGGCGGTGATCCTGGCCTTAAGCCCGTTCCATAACGCGATTTATCGCTGATCGCCCAGCAGCACAGACTCCAGCCACTGACGCAGCTCAACCGGTGCCGATTTCAGGCTGTTCGAACCGCGGGTAATCGTTGCGATACCCGCGCCGAGCTCATTTTTGAGTTCACGCTGGCTCATTTCGCCGCGCAACAGCTCTTCAATGATCCGCACGCGCGTGCCCAGCGCCTCACGCTCATCTGGCGTGAGCATCAGCTGCATAAGGGGCAAATGCAAATCCTGATCGTAAGACTGGCGGAGCAACTCCACAAAACGAAGCCACTCCTGATGACGTTGTTCGGCCATTGCCGATGAATACGGGGAATGCTGGGTCATGTTATGCTGCCTCTTGTACTCTTTAGCGAGTACAGCATAACACAACCCGCGCCGATCAGTAACGTCTCTGCCACTCGGCATCGCTCATCAGGGTATCTTTCTGCCCCATGAAGTAGCGATAGTAGGCATCATACGCCAGCACGTTCTTCACATAGCCACGCGTTTCCGAAAACGGAATACTCTCCACAAATGCTACGGCGTCGATGCGACCAGCGCTGTTGCCAAGCCAGGTACGCACGCGACCAGGGCCCGCGTTATACGCAGCAGACGAGAAGATACGGTTGTTACCGAACTGCTGATAAACATACTGCAGGTAGCTGGTACCGATATTGATGTTGGTATCCGGATCGAGAAGCTGTGACGGGCTGCTGTACCCCGGGATATTAAACATTTTCACCGTGTGCGTTGCCGTGCCCGGCATAATTTGCATCAGACCGCTGGCACCCACCGGGGAACGAACTTTCGGGTTCCAGGCACTCTCCTGACGGGCAATCGCCATCGCATAACTTTGCGGTATATCTTTACCGCTGGTATAGCGCTCGAACAGATCTTTGTAAGCCAGCGGGAAACGCTCTTCGAGATGATCCCACAGCTTACCGGCGATCGTGGCCTGCACGCTCAGATCCCACCAGTGGTTATCAAACGCATAACGGGCAAGCTGAGCTTTCTCGTCAGTAGTACGGCTGGTGACCAGATTCGCCCACTCGCTGCGCGCGGTGTTATCCATATTCCAGTACATTAGCTCGCGAACGCGCGCCATTTCAGGTCCCTGCGTCAATGCAGGGTTCGCATTAGCTGGCGCTTTATCAATGCGGAAGGTGTACTCTTCCCCCAGGCGTTGCGCGGCCGCCATCGGGTAGAACCCGCGCTGCTGCATCAGCGTATGGAGGATCTCTTTCGCTTCATCATCACGTCCCCGCTCCATCAGCAGGTCGGCCTGCCAGTAGCGCCACTCGTCTTTCTCTTTCGCTTCCATCGGCAGGCGCGCAAGCCAGGTATTGAGCCCACGACGATCGCCTGAGCCCAGCGCCATTCGCACGCGACGTTCCACCAGCGACATGGAGTTCGAACGCATAATGGCATCGTCTCGCCAGCGCGCCTGTTCATCAGTCACATCCGTGCCCATCAGTCGCCACGCCACAATATCGCGCAACTCCTGGGTTTGTTCTTCATTAAGTTGCTGCGCCTGCACCAGCTGCGGGATCATCAGCCGCGCGTTTTCTACATCATCACGCGCCACGCTGGCAAAGGCTACCGCAGCCATCTGGCGGGTAAAATCGGTCGCGCCTGTGCTGCGGGCAAAGGTCAGCACCGAGTTGGGATCGTTGGCCAGCCCAATCACCGCAGTGGAAATGGTTTGATAATCCGATGGCATCTGCCCCGCCAGTGCGGTGACCAGACGCGTGTTTCCGGCTTTCATCGCCAGGCGAATACGCTCCAGATACGCCAGTGGATCTTGCTTGCCAGAGGCGCGCCAGGCTCCAAAGAGAGAGTCGCAGGCATTGGGCTGATTTTTACCGGTTAACCACAGGTCTTTGGCGCCGTTCCACGCCTCTTCCTGCTGCCCCGTGGCCCATTTTGCGTAGTAATAGTTACACTGCGCTTCCGTGGTGTTCGGTTTTTCAGGGCTGAAAGCCAATAGCCCGCGCCAGTCTTCACGACGAGCCAGCTCATTCACAAAACGAGATTGTAGTGTTCGCGCAGGGGGCAGGGTTGGGTTAGCCTGAATAAAATTATTCACCGCGACGGTCGGTTGATTCATGAGATCGTCAGTTAGCTGGCGATACTCCAGATACGGATACAGAGGGTAATCCTTCAGTGTCGGCATCAGCGCCTGCACGGTATCCATCTGCTTGTTGTCCCACGCCTGTTTAATCTGGGCGTAGCGATTACGTTGTTCATCCAGTGAATCGGCATGCACTGCCTGGCTTACCGCCATTACGCATACGCTGGCAGCGAGCAGACGCCAGACCACCTGTTTGGCTTTTTCCACAAGCTCTTCCTCTTTGTTTTTCGTCAATTGCAGCGTCTTGCCACGTCAAAGTCTAATCAACTTATGCTAACCAGGCATCCTGCAACGCGCCACGTCATGGACACTTTTTTACCTTTCTTGCGCGTTTTAACACTCCCGACGTTCCTGGCTGGGATTAGGTCGTGAAAAAGGCTACACTTCGAGGCTGAAATTCCTTCTCATTACGATAAAAGAGGCGAAGTCCAACGTGGCTCAATTCGTTTATACCATGCATCGTGTCGGCAAAGTTGTCCCGCCGAAACGTCATATTCTTAAAAATATCTCGCTGAGCTTCTTCCCGGGCGCAAAAATCGGTGTTCTGGGTCTCAACGGTGCCGGTAAGTCCACCCTGCTGCGCATCATGGCCGGCATCGATACAGACATCGAAGGTGAAGCCCGTCCGCAGCCTGGCATCAAGATTGGTTACCTGCCGCAGGAACCTCAGCTGAACCCGGAACACACCGTCCGCGAATCCGTTGAAGAAGCGGTGTCCGAAGTGGTTAACGCCCTGAAAGGTCTGGATGAAGTGTATGCCAAATACGCTGAACCGGATGCTGACTTCGATAAACTGGCTGCTCAGCAAGGTAAATTTGAAGAAATTATCCAGGCACACGATGGTCACAACCTGAACGTGCAGCTGGAGCGCGCCGCTGACGCCCTGCGTCTGCCTGACTGGGATGCAAAAATCGCAAACCTGTCCGGTGGTGAACGCCGCCGTGTAGCGCTGTGCCGCCTGCTGCTGGAAAAACCAGACATGCTGCTGCTCGACGAACCAACCAACCACCTGGATGCAGAATCCGTGGCGTGGCTGGAGCGTTTCCTGCACGACTTCGAAGGCACCGTTGTGGCGATTACCCACGACCGTTACTTCCTCGACAACGTTGCAGGCTGGATCCTGGAGCTGGACCGTGGTGAAGGTATTCCATGGGAAGGTAACTACTCCTCCTGGCTGGAGCAGAAAGATCAGCGTCTGGCGCAGGAAGCCTCTCAGGAAGCGGCGCGTCGCAAGTCTATTGAGAAAGAGCTGGAGTGGGTTCGTCAGGGCGCGAAAGGCCGTCAGTCTAAGGGCAAAGCCCGTCTGGCACGCTTCGAAGAGCTGAACAATACCGAATACCAGAAACGTAACGAAACCAACGAACTGTTTATTCCACCTGGAGCACGTCTGGGGGATAAAGTGGTTGAAGTCAGCAACCTGCGTAAGTCTTACGGCGACCGCCTGCTGATCGACGATCTGAGCTTCTCCGTACCGAAAGGCGCAATTGTCGGTATCATCGGTCCGAACGGCGCGGGTAAATCCACCCTGTTCCGCATGATGTCCGGTCAGGAACAGCCTGACAGCGGCTCTATCACTCTGGGTGAAACCGTGAAGCTGGCGTCCGTTGACCAGTTCCGTGACGCGATGGATAACAGCAAAACCGTGTGGGAAGAAGTGTCCGGCGGTCTGGATATCATGCGTATCGGCAACACCGAGATGCCAAGCCGCGCCTATGTTGGCCGCTTTAACTTCAAAGGCACTGATCAGGGCAAACGCGTAGGCGAGCTGTCCGGTGGTGAGCGCGGTCGTCTGCACCTGGCGAAACTGCTGCAGGTGGGCGGTAACGTTCTGCTGCTCGATGAACCAACCAACGACCTGGACATCGAAACCCTGCGCGCGCTGGAAAACGCCCTGCTGGAGTTCCCTGGCTGCGCGATGGTGATCTCGCACGACCGTTGGTTCCTGGACCGTATCGCGACCCACATCCTGGACTACCAGGACGAAGGGAAGGTAGAGTTCTTCGAAGGTAACTTCACCGAATACGAAGAGTACAAGAAACGCACGCTGGGCGCAGACGCGCTGGAGCCGAAGCGTATTAAGTACAAGCGTATTGCTAAGTAAGTGTCTAAAAAGCCGGGTGGCGCTCACGCTTACCCGGCTTGTTTATTTGCCCACGTAATACCGCTTCACTTCATCGAACTGCATCGCAAACTCGACATAGCTCATCAGCGCAGGTGAATTCAGCTTCCGGCTTGGATAGGCCAGCCACAGGTCATTCCCCTCGACATTCCACTCTGGCAGCACCTTTACCAACGCCCCTTTCTCCACCTTATCTTCCAGCAGAAATGCGGGTAAGAGCGTAATCCCGGCACCGGCAATGGCGCACTCACGTGCGTATACCAGGTTATCCGTCATATGGGCGTTATCCGGTAGATAGCGGTAATCCTCACTCTCGCTGCGTAGCAACCACTCAGACCAGGCTTTGTGCGTAATGCAGCGGTGCTCCACCAGTTGGCGGGGATGCGTCAGCGGCTCCCGACGTGAAAGATATTCGGGCGAGGCCAGCATATAGCGCGGGCAGTGGCCGATCATCCGGCCTATCAGGGAGGAGTCCTGCGGCTTGCCAGTACGCAACGCCACGTCAAAGCCAGACCCGACCAGATCAAGCACATCGTCTGAGATAGAAACATCGAGTGAAACGTCAGGATAACGAAGCTGGAACTCGGCGTTCATATGCGCCAGCAGCGTCGCGCCAATCCCTGCCGGGCAGGTGATCCTTAGCCGCCCACTCGGGTTTTCGCGCAGCCGTTGAATGGCGTACTCCGCCCGCTCACTGGCCGCCAGCATCTCACGGCAGTGCACCAGATAGTGCTCCCCTGCATACGTCAGGTTTAACCTGCGCGTGGTACGGTTGAGCAAGCGGATCCCCACCTGCTGCTCAAGCTGGCTGATACGCTGACTGACGCTGGATTTAGGCAGTTCAGCCTTCTGCGCCGCAGCGGTAAAGCTTCCCATCTCTGCCACCAGCGCAAACAGCGCCATATCCTGCAGCTGTTTAAACATGATTGTTCACCCTGTACGAACACTTCGTTCTTGATTGTCCATCTTATCATGCAGCTGGCCACTTAATAGACTAGCCTCAACAAAACGCATTCCATTGAGGAGCACACCATGTCCGTTAAAGCCATTGCCGTTAACCCGTCTAACCCTTCTGCCTTTATTGAGATCACCCAACCAATGCCACAACCTGGTGAGCATGATCTGTTGGTCGAGGTGAAGGCCGTTTCCATCAACCCTGTCGATACCAAAGTGCATGCCAGTATTGCCAGAAACGGCCTGCAGGAGCCGCGTATTCTCGGCTGGGATGCCAGCGGTATCGTTAAAGCCGTTGGTGCTGGCGTTAGCGGATTTAAACCGGGTGATGCGGTGTGGTACGCAGGGGATATCACCCGTCCGGGCAGCAACACTACCCACCAGTTGATTGATGCACGTATCGTCGGGCGCAAACCGGCAAGCCTCAATTGGGCCGCAGCAGCCGCATTGCCACTGACCGCCCTGACAGCCTGGGAAGGTTTATTCGAGCGACTGAACATTCAGAATGCGGAGGTGGATAAAACGCTGTTGATTATCGGCGGTGCGGGTGGCGTAGGATCGCTGGCGATCCCGTTTGCGAAGCACAACAGCAAGGTGAAGATCATCGCGACGGCATCAAGAGAGGATTCCGCCCAGTGGTGCCACGATCGTGGTGCTGATGTGGTGGTGAATTACCGCGATCTGAAAGGTGAACTGGCAAAACAGGGGATCACCTTTGTGGATTACATTTTCATTCTCAACGACACTGATGGCCACTGGGATGCGGTCAGTGAGCTGATTGCACCGCAGGGGCATATCTGCTCCATCGTTGAGAATGCGCATCCGCTGAACCAGGATAAGCTGAAATCAAAATCTGCCGCCCTGCACTGGGAATTTATGTACACCCGCAGCATGTACCAGACTGCCGACATGGCTCGTCAGGGAGAGATCCTCAATGAAGTGGCGAAACTGGTGGATAACGGAGTGGTAGAGAGTTCGCTGAGTGAAACATTGCACGGGCTGAGCGTGGAAAGCATTACCGAGGCGCACCGAAAAGTGCTGGACGGGCATATGCGCGGAAAAGTGGTGGTTGAGTTCTGAGTGGTCTGATTCCCTAACCCCGGCCCTCTCCCAACGGGAGAGGGAGGTTAAAGCTTACCTCTGCTCTCCCATCATCTCCTTCACCAGCTCAACGCAGCGCAGGAAACGGGAGTCGTAATCAGACTCTTCAACATGCACAAACTCAACGTTGTTCTCATTGAGCATATCCACCAGCATGCTCTGGAATTCCCGCCTGTCCACGGAGCTGCCGAGGCTGCGCATCCCGTCGGCCACCCACGGGGTGTTGTTTTCCAGCAGGATCACCAGGTCAAAGCGGTATTCATCAATCAGCGCCTGCACGAACGGGTGCTCACGCCCTTCATACTTTTTACAAAACGCCTGAGTGGTGACGAAATCAGTATCAATGAATGCCACTTTATTAGCGTATTTCACCGCGAAATCAATGTACTGGGCATGACCGAGCGCGATTTTGTCGTAGTCGGAATACTGCAACGCCATCTCGTCACCGCCGAGGTGCGAGAAGACGTAATCGCGGCCATACTCCCACGCGCTGGTGGTGTTGAAGATATTTGCCAGTTTGTTAACCAGTGTCGATTTCCCGCTCGACTCACCGCCCAGAATGGCGACTGTGCGCACAAAGAACGGTTTCACTTCAGTTGGAATGTAATCCCAGTAGCGGAACGGGTTTTCGCGGATTTGCGCCCCGCTGATGTTCATAAATGTCCGTTTCGGATCAATCAGCACCGTTTCAATACCCAGATGCTCGCGGAACTGCGGTGCGTCTGACTCTTCAGAGGTGTAGATCCAGTTCGGGGTAATGCCCTTCTCTTCCATGAACGCTTTAACGCCATTACTCCACACGTCCCAGCCATGCGGATAGGGCTCCATGCCCTCTTCGTTAAAAGCATGGATGCGGATGTTTTTCTGATATTTGAAGGTCTGAAGTAGCCAGCGCAGGCGGTCCGGCACGGTCGGCTGCTGCGACATCGCACTGTCTTCAAACAATTGGCGATCGCGGGTTTCGTCGTACCCCATGATAATGTGCAGCTCATCCACCTGGCTACAGGCGCGCTGAATCAGATAGATGTGCCCGGTATGCAGCGGGTAAAATTTGCCGAATACCACGCCGATATTCTTTTGCATACGCGGGAATTCAAGCCCCAGAAAGCGATGTAACGCCTCCAGCTTTTGCGCGCTGGGACTTTTGATTTTGGCGTTCAGCAGTTGGCTAAGGTAGCCTTTGGTCATTCCGCTGGCGTCCGCCACCTGCTGTAACGTGCAGCCTTTCTGGCGGATTGCGGTCTTAATGTAGTCAAATGATGACATCAATTACGGTGCCTCCTGCAAAATCGAATACGTAATTATAAGTCGTCAAAGACATTTAACGCATCTGCGAGTTTCTTAACGCCAAAAACCTGCATCCCTTCCGGGATTTTTTTCGGCACGTTAGCGGCGGGTACAATCGCCCGGCGGAAGCCGTGTTTTGCCGCCTCGGAGATACGTTCCTGGCCGCTTGGCACCGGACGGATCTCTCCAGCCAGACCGACCTCACCAAATACCACCAGATCCTGCGGCAGCGGTCTGTCACGCAGGCTGGAGACCATCGCCAGCAGCAGCGCCAGGTCTGCACTGGTCTCAGTGACTTTAACGCCGCCGACCACGTTAACGAAGACGTCCTGATCCGCCATCTGCAACCCACCGTGACGGTGCAACACGGCCAGCAGGATCGCCAGGCGGTTCTGTTCCAGACCGACCGCCACGCGCCGCGGGTTGCCCATCATCGACACGTCCACCAGCGCCTGAATTTCAACGAGCAGCGGACGCGTCCCTTCCCACAGCACCATCACCGAGCTGCCGGAGGTGATTTCATCTCCGCGACTCAGGAAGATGGCCGACGGGTTGCTGACTTCGCGTAACCCCTGCTCGGTCATGGCAAATACGCCCAGTTCGTTCACCGCCCCAAAACGGTTTTTATGGCTGCGCAGGGTACGGAAACGGGAATCTGCGTCGCCGTCGAGCATCACGGAGCAGTCGATACAGTGTTCGAGCACTTTTGGCCCCGCCAGTGAGCCGTCTTTGGTGACGTGGCCAACCATCACAATCGCCACGCCGCGCGTTTTAGCAAAGCGCGTCAGATAGGCAGCGGTTTCGCGCACCTGAGCCACGCTACCAGGCGAGGACTGAATATCCGCCATGTGCATCACCTGGATGGAGTCGATCACCATCAGCTTCGGCTGCTCTTCTTCGGCAATCATGCAGATCTGCTCGATGCTGGTTTCCGACAGCATGTTCAGGTTGCCGGTCGGCAGGCCCAGACGGTGCGCACGCATTGCTACCTGCTGCAGGGACTCTTCACCCGTGACGTACAGGGTTTTCATCTGCTCGGCGAGCTTACAGAGCGTTTGCAGCAGTAGGGTCGATTTACCCGCGCCAGGGTTACCACCAATCAGAATGGCACTGCCCGGTACCACGCCGCCGCCGAGTACACGGTCAAACTCTTTGAAGCCAGTAGAAAAGCGCGGCAGCTCTTCAAGGCTGATATCCGAAAGTTTTTGTACTTTCGCCACGCCAGCATTACCCGCATAGCCGCTCAGGCGTTCATTGCGGGCCACGCTCGGCGAAGCCGCCACACCACGCACTTCGGTGATGGTGTTCCAGGCATGACAGGCGCTGCATTGCCCCTGCCAGCGCGGATAATCCGCACCACATTCATTACAGACAAATGCGCGTTTTGGAGCTTTCGCCACGGTTTACCTCGTTATTTCTGATTAAGGCTGCCAGAGAGAATGCAGAACACCCCCATCAGGTCAGCATGACGTATAGTCACTTCCGTCTTTTCGTTCACTTTCGGCTTAGCATGATAGGCAATGCCAAGCCCGGCAGCTTTGATCATCGGCAGGTCGTTCGCGCCATCGCCGATGGCGACAGTCTGGACGTGCGGAATTTCATATTTTTCCGCCAGACGGGTCAGGGTGTTAGCTTTGTACTGAGCATCCACGATATCGCCGATCACCTGGCCGGTCAGCTTGCCGTCCATGATCTCCAGCTCGTTGGCCACCACAGTGGTCAGATGCAGTTTTTCCCGCAGATAATCCGCGAAGAAAGTAAAGCCACCGGAGGCAATCGCGACTTTCCAGCCCAGCGACTGCAGCTTCAGCACCAGTTGTGTCAGCCCTGGCATCAGCGGCAGCACATCGCGCACCTGACGCAGGATGTTGGCATCGGCCCCTTTCAGGGTTGCCACGCGCTGCCTCAGGCTGGCGGTGAAGTCCAGTTCGCCGCGCATCGCACGCTCGGTGACTTCCGCCACCAGGTCGCCGCTACCCGCCAGTTTGGCGATCTCGTCGATACACTCGATCTGGATTGCGGTGGAGTCCATATCCATCACCAGCAGGCCCGGCGTTTTCAGGTGCGGAATTTTACCCAGTGGAGCAACGTCCAGCCCGGCGTCATGTGCCAGGCGTGTCGCACGTTGCGTCAGGGAGCCTGCCAGGCGAATGACCTGATAATCCTCGACACACCAGGCAGCGACAATGACCATCGCGGCACCCAGTTTGGTTTGATATTGGGTAAGGCGTTGCTTATCCAGGCCGCGTCCGTACAGCAGCCAGCCGCTACGGCCAGCGTGGTAATCCAGAGGCATCACCTCATCGCCACTAAGAGAGAGCGGCAATCCTGGCCATAAAGAGACATCCGTTGGCAGGTCACACCAGGTAATGTTCGGCATTAAAGCTCCTGTAATTTCGTTCGCGCCGGAAGGTTCCAGAGGGAAAATAACGCATGAGGCTACCTTGTAACCATCACTTCTGGCAACATTAAGCCCTAAATTTTCAACAGGTGGAATATGGCTCGCGCAAAACTGAAATTCCGGCTTCATCGCGCCGTGATTGTCCTTTTCTGTCTCGCACTCCTCGTGGTGCTGATGCAGGGGGCGTCGTGGTTTAGCCAGAACCATCAACGGCAACGTAACCCACAGTTTGAAGAGCTGGCCCGTACGCTGGCGCGTCAGGTGACACTCAACGTCGCACCCTATATGCGTACCGAGACGCCGGACGATAAGCGAATCGGTCAGGTCTTACGCCTGCTCACTGAAAACAGTCGTATTCTGGATGCGGGCGTTTATGACGAGCAGGGAGACCTGATTGCCCGCGCCGGCGAACATGTCGACGTGCGTGACAGGCTGGCACTGGACGGCAAAAAAGCCGGAGGCTATTTCAACCAGCAGATTGTCGAACCTGTCCAGGGTAAAAATGGTCCACTGGGGTATCTGCGTATGACGCTCGACACCCACACCCTGCCAACCGAAGCCAAACAGGTGGATAACACCACCAATATTCTCCGCCTGATGCTGTTGCTCTCTCTGGCTATTGGCGTCGTGCTGGCACGCACGTTGCTGCAGGGCAAGCGCACTCGCTGGCAACAGTCGCCGTTTCTGCTGACCGCAAGCAAGTCGATTCCCGAAGAGGAAGAGAGCGAGAAGAAAGATTAATGATAAAATAGGCGGACGCCCCGGAAAAGGAACTCTGCCATGACCACCTTGCGCCTGCTTATCTCTGACTCTTACGATCCCTGGTTTAATCTCGCGGTAGAAGAGTGCATCTTCCGCCAGATGCCCGCCACCCAACGCGTACTGTTTCTCTGGCGCAACGCGGACACGGTGGTCATCGGTCGCGCGCAAAACCCGTGGAAAGAGTGCAATACGCGGCGTATGGAAGAGGATAACGTCCGCCTGGCGCGCAGAAGTAGCGGCGGCGGCGCGGTGTTTCACGATCTGGGCAATACCTGCTTTACCTTTATGGCGGGCAAACCGGAGTACGACAAAACCATCTCAACATCCATCGTCCTGAACGCCCTGAATGCGCTCGGTGTGACGGCAGAGGCCTCCGGGCGTAACGACCTGGTGGTGAAAACCGCTGAAGGCGACCGGAAAGTCTCGGGTTCGGCTTACCGCGAAACGATGGATCGCGGCTTCCACCACGGTACCCTTCTTCTGAACGCCGATCTCAGCCGCCTGGCGAACTACCTGAACCCGGACAAGAAAAAACTACAGGCCAAAGGAATCACCTCAGTGCGCGGCCGCGTGGCGAATCTGGTGGAACTGCTGCCGGGGATTACTCACGAGCAGATTTGTAATGCGATCCGTGACGCTTTCTTTGAACATTATGGCGAGCGCGTAGAAGCAGAAGTGATCTCCCCTGACAAAACCCCGGACCTGCCCAACTTTGCCGGGACGTTTGCCCGTCAGAGCAGTTGGGAATGGAACTTCGGTCAGGCACCTGCATTTTCTCACCTGCTGGATGAGCGTTTTACCTGGGGCGGTGTGGAGCTGCACTTTGACGTTGAAAAAGGTCATATCACCCGCACACAGGTGTTTACCGATAGCCTGAATCCGGCACCACTGGAAGCACTTGCGGCACGTTTACAGGGCTGTTTGTATCGGGCGGATATGCTGCAACAGGAATGCGAGGTGTTGATCGGGGATTTCCCGGCGCAGGAGAAAGAGTTGCGTGAATTATCGCTGTGGATAGCACAGGCCGTGCGCTAGATGCGGTCTGGTACCCTCATCCCGGCCCTCTCCCAACGGGAGAGGGAGGGAAGAGACAGAATTACTCTTTATCGCCCAGCAGAACGGATTCCAGCGCGATTTTGATCATGTCGTTGAAGGTGGTCTGACGCTCGGCAGCGGTGGTCTGCTCGTGAGTACGGATGTGGTCAGACACGGTGCAGATGGTCAGTGCTTTCGCCCCAAACTCAGCTGCCACACCGTAGATGCCTGCCGCTTCCATTTCCACACCCAGGATGCCGTATTTTTCCATCACGTAGAACATCTCGCCGCCGTCTGGTGCATAGAACAGGTCAGCAGAGAAGAGGTTACCTACGCGAGCATCAACGCCCAGCGCTTTCGCAGCATCAACGGCGTTACGTACCATGCCAAAGTCTGCAATTGCAGCAAAGTCATGATCTTTGAAACGCATGCGGTTGACTTTGGAATCGGTGCAGGCACCCATACCAATCACCACATCACGCAGTTGAACGTCCATGCGAACCGCGCCGCAGGAGCCCACACGGATGATTTTCTTCACGCCGAAATCGGTGATCAGCTCTTTGGTGTAGATGGAGCAGGATGGGATACCCATACCGTGGCCCATCACGGAGATTTTGCGGCCTTTGTAAGTCCCGGTGAAGCCCAGCATGCCGCGAACGTTGTTCACTTCACGCACGTCTTCGAGGAAAGTTTCTGCAATGTGCTTCGCGCGCAGCGGGTCACCCGGCATCAATACGACGTCAGCGAAATCACCCATTTCTGCGTTAATGTGAGGAGTTGCCATCTTCAGTTCCTTTTAAATTGTTTATTCTTTTCACCCTCTCCCACCGGGAGAGGATCGGGGTGAGGGCATCAGACCGCACCCAACATGATTCAGAACATGGCCTTGCCATATTCCATGTCGGACGTACCAAAGTATTTCGCCAGGGTCTGGCCGATATCCGCGAAGCTTTCACGGTGACCGAGCGAGCCTGGTTTCACTTTCGGGCCGTATACCAGCACAGGAATGTGCTCACGGGTATGATCGGTACCGGTCCAGGTTGGGTCACAGCCGTGGTCCGCAGTCAGGATCAGAATGTCATCTTCACCCACCAGCTCCATCAGCTCCGGCAAGCGGCGGTCGAACAACTCCAGGCCCGCTGCATAACCGGCAACATCACGACGGTGGCCCCAGGAAGAGTCGAAGTCGACGAAGTTGGTGAAGACAATGGTCTTGTCACCCGCTTCTTTCATCTCTTTGATGGTGGCATCAAACAGCGCGTCCAGGCCGGTGGCTTTCACTTTTTTGGTGATACCGCAGTTGGCATAGATATCCGCAATTTTACCTACGGAAACCACGTGACCGTCTTTCTCTTCAACCAGTTTTTGCAGCACGGTTGGTGCTGGCGGTTCAACGGCCAGATCGTGACGGTTACCGGTACGCTGGAAGTTACCCGCTTTGTCGCCGATAAACGGACGTGCGATAACGCGACCAATGTTGTATCCGCCTTCGGTCAGCTCTTCACGGGCGATTTCGCACAGCTCGTAAAGTTTATCCAGGCCGTAGGTTTCTTCGTGACAGGCAATCTGGAACACCGAGTCAGCAGAGGTATAGAAAATCGGTTTGCCGGTTTTCATATGCTCTTCACCGAGCTCATCCAGGATCACGGTACCGGAAGAGTGGCAGTTACCGAGGTAACCCGGCAGGTTTGCGCGCTTAACCAGCTTATCCAGCAGTTCCTGCGGGAAGCTGTTCTGATGATCAGAGAAGTAGCCCCAGTCGAACAGAACCGGAACACCGGCGATTTCCCAGTGACCAGACGGGGTATCTTTACCTGAAGAGAGTTCATGCGCCCAGGCATAAGCACCCACAACTTCCGCGTTGCCGTCCATTCCCGCGGCAATTTTACCGGTAGAACCTTCGTGGGCTTTCACCAACCCAAGGCTGGTCAGGTTTGGCAGAGTCAGAGGGCCTTTACGACCGTTGTCCGCTTCGCCTTTGGCACAGGCTTCAGCGATGTGACCCATGGTATCGGAACCCACGTCACCAAAACGTTCTGCATCTTCGGTTGCGCCGATGCCGAATGAGTCCAGCACCATAATAAATGCACGTTTCATAATTGTTCTCCGTACGTAGTGCTTAAAAATGATTGATCAGATCAGTATACTGCTATTCAGTGATACGACGATAGACCGTTGGTGTGCTTTCCGGTGCTTTATCGTCGAGTGTAATGGCCGCTTTAACGGCTTTCGCCGCTTCCTGCCAGCTGGCTTCATCTTTGGCGTGGATCACCGCCAGCGGACGTTGTCCGTCAACGCTGTCGCCCAGTCGGGCCATATCGGTAAAGCCGACGCTGTAATCAATCATGTCCGATGCCTGGCGACGACCGCCGCCCATTGAGACAACCGCCATGCCGAGTGCACGGGTATCCATGGCTGACACAAAGCCTTCGCTATCGGCATAAACCGCTTTGCTGAGCGTCGCCGTTGGCAGGTATTTCACATAGTTTTCCACGAAATCGGTAGGACCTTTCTGCGCCGCCACCATGCGGCCAAAGATCTCCGCCGCTTTGCCGTTATCCAGCACCGCCTGCAGTTTCGCGCGCGCGTCTGCATCATCTTTGGCAAGCTTGCCGGAGATTAACATCTCAACGCACAGCGCCATGGTGACGTCGAACAGACGTGGGTTGCGGTATTCACCAGTCAGGAACTGTACAGCCTCACGCACTTCAACCGCGTTACCGGCACTGGAGGCCAGGACCTGGTTCATGTCGGTGAGCAGTGCTGTGGTGCGCACGCCGGCACCGTTGGAGACGCCAACGATCGCTTCGGCAAGCTGGGCAGAAAGTTCATAGGTTGGCATAAAGGCGCCGCTACCTACTTTTACATCCATCACCAGCGCGTCAAGCCCTTCGGCCAGTTTCTTCGCCAGGATAGAGGCGGTGATCAGCGGGATGGAGTCAACGGTCGCGGTGATATCGCGGGTGGCATAGAAACGCTTATCTGCCGGAGCAAGAGAGCTGGTCTGGCCGATAATCGCCACACCAACGTCTTTAATAATGTCGCGGAAGCGGTTGTCATCCGGGAAGATATCGAAGCCCGGAATGGCTTCCAGTTTGTCGAGCGTACCACCGGTATGGCCGAGGCCGCGCCCGGAGATCATCGGGATGTAACCCCCACAGGCTGCCACCATTGGGCCGAGCATCAGGGAAGTCACATCACCTACGCCACCTGTGGAGTGCTTGTCCACAATCGGGCCGTTAAGGTTCAGGCTCTTCCAGTCGAGAACGGTTCCTGAATCTCGCATCGCCATCGTCAGCGAGACCCGCTCAGGCATCGACATATCGTGGAAGAAAATGGTCATCGCCAGCGCAGCGATCTGCCCTTCAGAGACGGTGTTATCACGAATGCCGTTGATAAAGAAGCGGATCTCTTCGTCGCTTAATGCATGACCATCACGTTTTTTACGAATAATTTCTTGTGCGAGAAACACGGTAACCTCCCGAAATAAGCCGGGATCGCTTCGCGTCACCCGGCAATTCAAACCTTAGTAGCTGCTTGCGCTCTTACCATCGCCGTGACCCAGCGCTTTCAGCAGGCTGGCCAGCAGGCTGGATGCACCAAAGCGATAGTGACGGGAATCTGCCCATTCAGCGCCGAACAGTTCATCCGCAATGGCCAGGAACTGCTGTGCATCTTCCGCGGTGCGTACGCCGCCCGCTGGTTTAAAACCAACAGTTTTGGACACGCCCATATCGCGGATAACTTCCATCATGATGCGTGCGCTTTCCGGGGTGGCATTCACTGGCACTTTACCGGTAGAGGTTTTGATGAAATCAGCACCCGCTTTGATGGAGATTTCAGATGCTTTACGAATCAGGGCTTCTTCTTTCAGCTCACCGGTTTCGATGATCACTTTCAGCAGTACGTTTGCCGCAGCACACGCGTCTTTACAGGCTTTCACCAGGTCAAAACCGACCTGCTCGTTACCCGCGATCAACGCACGGTATGGGAATACCACGTCAACTTCATCTGCACCGTAAGCAATAGCTGCGCGAGTTTCTGCCAGCGCAATCTCGATATCGTCGTTGCCGTGCGGGAAGTTAGTCACGGTTGCAATACGCACGTCCGGCGTGCCCTGCTCTTTCAGCGTCTTACGGGCAATCGGGATAAAGCGCGGGTAAATACAGATAGCTGCGGTGTTACCGACGGGCGTTTTCGCCTGATGGCACAGGGCGATGACTTTTTCATTGGTGTCGTCATCGTTCAGGGTGGTCAGGTCCATCAGTTTCAACGCGCGCAGGCTGCTTGCAGTTAAATCGGTCATAACATTCTCCAACGGCAGTGCCGTATAAATTTTACCTTGCGGGTCTGTGAGTATTCTAACATTCACCCGCATCTACACTTCGACATTCATCACAGTTAATGAAAACTACGTACAAATTTGCATTACTGTAATGAGATCTTCTTCAAACTTTATCGTGCTAATTGCCGACTAAAGCAGCAATACCCCCTGTCGGATCAAAAGCCATAACAGGCTGGCTTCCTACAATCCGTTCATCATCCGCAGAATAATCAAGGAAGCGATCATGTCCCACTCCAGCCCCGACGCCCTGCAACAACGTTGCCAGCACATTGTGACAAGCCCGGTGTTAACCCCGGAACAAAAACGTCATTTCCTGGCGCTGGAAGCGGAAAACAACCTGCCTTATCCGGAACTCCCTCAGGCTGCGCGCGCCGCGCTGGACGAGGGTTTTATCTGCGATATGTTCGAAGGCCACGCACCCTACAAACCCCGCTATGTTCTGCCGGATTATGCTAAATTTCTGGCCAACGGCTCAGAATGGCTGGAGCTGGAAGGCGCGAAAGACCTGGATGACGCCCTTTCACTACTCACCATCCTTTACCACCATGTTCCATCCGTAACATCCATGCCTGTTTATCTGGGTCATCTTGATGTGTTACTGCAACCATATGTTAGAATTCTAACACAAGAAGAAGTTGATAGCCGAATAAAACGTTTCTGGCGCTATCTCGACCGAACGCTGCCGGATGCGTTTATGCACGCAAACATCGGGCCTGCTGACGGCCCCATCACCCGTGCAATTCTGCGTGCCGATGCAGAGCTGAAGCAGGTCGCGCCAAACCTCACCTTTATCTACGATCCAGATATTACCCCGGACGATTTACTGCTTGAGGTGGCAAAAAACATATGTAAATGCAGTAAACCGCATATTTCTAATGGCCCAATTAATGATAAAATTTTCACAAAAGGCCGTTACGGCGTGGTGAGTTGTTACAACTCCCTGCCGCTTGCAGGCGGTGGGAGCACCCTTGTACGCCTTAACCTCAAAACCATTGCTGAACGCAGCACATCCATTGAAGACTTCTTCACCCGCACGCTCCCGCATTACTGCCAGCAGCAAATTGCTATCATCGATGCACGCTGCGGTTTCCTGTATGAGCAATCTGGCTTCTTTGAGAATAGCTTCCTGGTAAAAGAGGGGCTGATTGATACCGATCGGTTTGTGCCTATGTTTGGGATGTACGGTCTGGCAGAAGCAGTGAACACACTTTGCGAAAAGGAAGGTATTGCAGGGCGCTACGGTAAAGACGAGCATGCCAACGCACTGGGCTACCGCATCAGTGGGCAGCTTGCGGCATTTGTGGAAAACACACCGGTGAAACACGGCTGGAAGCAACGCGCAATGCTGCATGCTCAGTCAGGGATCAGCTCTGACTCCGGCACGACACCGGGGGCGCGTCTGCCCTATGGAGATGAACCGGACCCAATCAACCATCTGCTGGCCGTAGCGCCGCATCATAAATACTACCACTCAGGGATCAGCGATATTTTGACCCTGGATGAGACGGTAAAACGCAACCCGCAGGCGGTGGTTCAGCTATGTCTTGGTGCGTTCAGAGCCGGTATGCGTGAATTCACCGCTAACGTATCCGGTAACGATCTGGTACGCGTGACCGGGTATATGGTGCGCTTGTCAGATCTTGAAAAATACCGTGAAACCGGATCACGTACTAATACCACGTGGCTTGGAGAAGAAGCCGCGCGTAACACCCGCATCCTGGAACGTCAGCCGCGCGTGATTAGCCATGAACAGCAGATGCGCTTTAGTTAGTCAGGTTATCCCTTTCTCCTGCGTGGACGGACCGGGCAGTCGCCTGGCACTGTTCCTGCAGGGATGTAACCTGCGCTGTAAAACCTGCCACAACCCGTGGACCATCGGGCGCTGCAACGACTGCGGTGACTGCGTGCCCCACTGTCCGCACGACGCGCTGACCATTCATGCCGGGCGCGTCTGGTGGCAGGAAAGTGACTGCCAGCAGTGCGACACCTGCCTCCACCAGTGCCAGCAGCAGGCAACGCCCATGGCGCATCGTTTTAGTGTGGAGGAGATCCTCACGCAAATCCGCAGAGCTGCGCCCTTTATTGAGGGTATTACGGTGAGTGGCGGTGAGGCTACCACGCAACTTCCTTTTCTGATCGCGCTTTTCACGGCGATCAAAACAGATCCCGCCCTGAGTCATCTAAGCTGTCTGGTGGACAGCAATGGCCTGTTAAGTGAAACCGGCTGGCAGAAACTCCTGCCGGTGCTGGATGGCGCGATGCTGGATCTAAAAGCGTGGGGAAATGAGCATCACCGTTTCCTGACAGGACGCGAAAACCCGCTGATTAAACAAAGCATTCGCTGGCTGGCCGATCATCACCGTTTGACGGAACTGCGCTTACTGGTCATCCCGGATCAGTGCGATTATATGGAACAAATCAAACCGCTGACGACGTTTATCCACGGGCTTGGAAACGTCCCGGTGCGTATCAACGCGTTTCATGCCCAGGGTGTTTACGGCGAAGCGGCGTCATGGCGTAGCGCTACACCGGAAGACGTTGAGCCGCTGGCGCTCGCACTGGAAAAACAGAAGATAACCGTGATCCGCCCGGCGCTTTATCTATAGTGTGATACCAAATACCGAGCGCGTATTCTCAAGCAAGGCATCAGCAATCACCTCTTCTGGCTCATCACGCAGCTCGCACAACGTGGCAAACACGCGTGCCGCCTGTTCCGGGCGATTCGGTTGCCCCTGAAAACCGTTAAGTGGCATATCGGGGGCGTCGGTTTCCAGTAATAACGCCGACAGGGGCAGTTGAGCCATTACGTCGCGGGTTTTGCTGGCGCGCGGATAAGTGATGGTTCCGCCCACGCCAATTTTATAGCCCAGTTCGGTAAAACGCTGCGCCTGCTGCAGGCTGCCGGAGAAACCGTGTACGACACCTCGCCGTGGTAGATCGATGCGTTTCAGGTGCATCGCCAGCTTATCGTGCGTGCGTCTTGAGTGGAGGATCACCGGCAGATCGTAACGCTTTGCCAGCCTGAGCTGCGCATCAAGGATCGTCTGCTGACGTTCAAACTGCGGATCCTCACGGTAAAGATCGAGGCCGATCTCACCGATGGCGACAAGTTTTTCTCCCGCGGTCTGCAGTACCTCATCAAGCCTCTCAATATGTTCATCAAGATGTCGTTCAATGACAATCGGATGGAGGCCGAGCGCGGCATAGAGCGCAGGATACTGCGTGGCAAGATCCAGCACACGGGAAAAGTAAGCAGCTTCAACTGACGGCACAATGATGGCCTGAACGCCTGCTTCAGCAGCTTTCGCAATACTTTGCTCTTCATCCCCTGTAAACGGTGGAAAATCAAAGTGGCAGTGGGTATCGACAAAGCAGTGCGTCACGCCAGATCCTCGTTGTCCAATAGAGCGTCATTCGCCTGCGGAATATCCACCAGCGGCATTGTCAGGGCATCATTAGCAACAATCGCAGGCGGCGTAATAATACGTTTATGCCGATGCAGCGGTGGTTGCTCCGCCAGCATTTTCCCCACCGTCGCCAGGAAGTAACGCCCGCACAGACGGCCCGTTTTATAATCTGCACGCAACGCCGGGACGCGGCTACCCAGCGCCATACTGACCAGCGGCTTCGGCGGATAGATTTCAAAAATACGCAGTTTTCCCGGAGGTTTTTCAATGAAACGCTGCATCGCGCCGTAGGTGGTTTCATGCTGCTTAGCGATGTTCACCAGCGGTTGCAGGCTGCTGTCGCCTAACCAGCGCTCCATGCGTTTAAACCACTGAGGGGTGTAGTACATTTGCGACGGTACGGTACGGATCACCACAATAGTTTTCGCTCCGCGCCGGGCAGCTTCCTGTACCGGTACCGCGTCACTGATCCCCCCATCCAGATAACTGATACCATCCAGCTGTGCACCGGTACGATAAAAACCGGGAATGGCACTTGAGGCACGAATGATATCCAGCCAGTTTTCCTTCTGCGGAGAGAAATACCCCGGTGAATAATCATCTCCCCGGCTGGCGCACATCCAGAATGCTTTCCCGCTATCAAACAGGCGCGCTGCAGTGTCCATGGCCAGCGGCATCTGACTGGAGGTAGATTCCAACAGCCAGTCGAGATCAATCAGATTGCCGCCACGCACAAAGCGCACCGGATTAAAAAATTCTTTCGCCGTGGTATAGCGCATAATCACTTTTCGCGCATAACCTGGCTGGTTACAGACATAGGCAGACAGGTTCTGCGCCCCCGCAGAGGTGCCGAAGTAAAGGTCAAACGGGTTGAATTGCGCGCGCATAAATTCATCCAGCACGCCCGCAGTGAAAATGCCACGCTGCCCGCCCCCCTCACAGACCAGCGCGAGCTGACCTGCGCGAAACGGCTTTAACGTGAGCGGCGCGATATTGCCGAGCGTAACGGGAATTCGTTGCCCCACCTCTGCTTTCCTGTTTTGATTATTCTGTAACAACACAGTAACGCACCCGACCAGTAACGCAAATAAGAAAAAGCCAGTCGTAGTGACTGGCTTTTTTTGTTGAAGGAATATTGCGTTTGCTATGGACGTCGACGCCCGGTAAACAGGCTGACCAGGAACAGAATAATACCCACGACGAAGACAACTTTTGCTGCCCATGCCGCAGTACCCGCCAGTCCACCAAAGCCCAATGCGGCGGCAATTAACGCGATAACCAGAAATATAATGCCCCAACGAAACATAAGCTTCTCCTTTACCATAGTTAATGTCGGCCGCTAATTGTGAGCGCTCAGGCCACCCACCGGCGTTTTTCCAGAGTCGTTCTTATTTCGCCCGTGGGCGTTAACCCGACGGACGAATGGTCCAGATTTATTTCGCTTTCAGATCGTTTTTAACGCTTTTCACACCATCAATGGCTTTCGCAATAGACTCGGCGCGTTCGATTTGCGCCTGCGAATCGACTGTCCCGGAAAGCTGAACCACACCATCGGTGGTTTCCACTTTCACCTTACGGGATGGCACGATATCATCTGCTAAAAGTTTAGCTTTGATTTCGCTGGTCGTAGCAGCATCACCGGCATAACCTTTCACCGACGTGTTTTTGCTGTCACGCACGTGGAGTTTATCGCTCACGGATGTAACACCTTCGACACCCTTCGCCACTTTTACTGCCTGTTCGGCCTGAGCCTGGCTTTCAACAAAACCACTCAGCGTGACCACTTTCTCGTCGGTCTTAACGGAAATATCGGTGCTCTTAATCGCTTCATCATCCACCAGCGCGGCTTTAACTTTTGCTGTAATTGAGCTGTCATCCATGAAATTACCGACTTTATTCATAGAGCTATCGATTTTTTGCCCTGCGGTATCGGCAGTGGACTGTGCTTTATCCATGGCACTGCTTTCCGCCAGGGCGGAGCCGCTAACCAGAACACTACCCAGAGTCACAGCCAGCAGAGTTTTAGAAATCTTCAGTCTTGTCATATTCATCGATGTATTCCTGTGTTTACCCGTTATTCGGGCTACGTACTTCCTTAGTAGTTTTATATATTGCGAATAATCACACGAGCGAGATGGACAACCAAAAACCATTCAAAAAAGCAGTTAATTAATCCAGGCCCGGTGTTAAACACTGAGTTAAATATAGATCACTCTCACAGTATCGCTTTCAGATTTGGTCAAAAAATAACCAATAAACGCGTAAATGCAGAGAATTAAGAACATTCCGCAAGGGATTAATAAGACAGGAATTAAAGAAGAGCACGGCGATTACCGTGCTCTGAGAGAAGATTAGTGCTCGCGTGTTTTGCGGAACTGAACGTCAGGATAGCGTTCCTGGGTCAGGTTCAGGTTAACCATGGTTGGGGCGATGTACGTCAGGTTATCGCCACCATCGAGCGCCAGCTGAATTTCGTTCTTACGCTTAAACTCTTCGAATTTTTTCACGTCAGAACACTCAACCCAGCGCGCGGTCGCCACGTTTACGGATTCGTAAATCGCTTCAACGTTATATTCGCTCTTAAGACGAGCCACCACCACGTCAAACTGCAACACCCCCACCGCACCGACGATCAGATCGTTGTTTGCGATTGGGCGGAACACCTGTACCGCGCCCTCTTCGGAAAGCTGTACCAGGCCTTTCAGCAGCTGTTTCTGCTTCAGTGGATCGCGCAGACGAATACGGCGGAACAGCTCCGGCGCAAAGTTCGGGATGCCGGTGAACTTCATCATTTCACCCTGGGTGAAGGTATCGCCGATCTGGATCGTGCCATGGTTATGCAAGCCGATGATGTCACCCGGATACGCTTCTTCAACATGTGAACGGTCACCCGCCATGAAGGTCAGCGCGTCGGAAATCACCACGTCTTTACCAATACGCACCTGGCGCAGTTTCATGCCCTTTTCATATTTACCGGACACAACGCGCATAAAGGCCACGCGGTCGCGGTGTTTCGGGTCCATGTTGGCCTGAATTTTAAATACGAAACCGGTGAACTTCTCTTCCTGCGCTTCCACTTCACGGGTGTCGGTTTTACGTGGCATCGGCTGCGGAGCCCACTCCACCAGACCATCCAGCATGTGGTCGACACCAAAGTTACCCAGCGCGGTACCAAAGAATACCGGCGTGATTTCACCGCTCAGGAACAGCTCTTTGTCGAACTCATGAGACGCGCCTTTCACCAGCTCCAGCTCGTCGCGCAGCTGTGCGGCCAACTCTTCACCTACCGCCGTATCCAGATCCGGGTTATCCAGACCTTTCACGATGCGCACTTCCTGGATAGTGTGGCCTTTACCGGTCTGATACAGGTAAGTTTCGTCTTTATAAAGGTGGTAAACCCCTTTGAACAACTTGCCACAGCCGATTGGCCAGGTGATTGGCGCACAGGCGATTTTCAGCTCGTTTTCCACTTCATCCATCAGCTCCATCGGATCACGGATGTCACGGTCGAGTTTGTTCATGAAAGTGAGGATCGGCGTATCGCGCAGACGGGTAACTTCCATCAGCTTACGGGTACGATCTTCTACACCTTTTGCGGCGTCGATCACCATCAGACAGCAGTCAACCGCCGTCAGCGTACGGTAGGTATCTTCGGAGAAATCTTCGTGCCCCGGGGTGTCCAGCAGGTTCACCAGGCAGTTGTGATACGGGAACTGCATCACGGAGGTGGTAATCGAAATACCACGCTGCTTTTCCATCTCCATCCAGTCGGATTTCGCATGCTGGCTGGAGCCACGGCCTTTAACCGTACCGGCAGTCTGAATCGCCTGTCCGAACAGCAGCACCTTTTCGGTGATGGTCGTTTTACCGGCATCCGGGTGCGAGATAATGGCAAAAGTGCGGCGCTTGGCCACCTCTTGCAGATAAGGAGACAACGTCATAATCAAATCTTCTTATTTAAGCGCGGCAGCACGCCACGCATCATGGAATACGAAAAATGCGGCTATTTTACCCATCAATGGGGGGCAGGCAATCATTGTTTACACAGGAGTTGCTCCAGTTCGTTCAACGACGTCACGGTCCAGGTCGGTTCGATACCTTCAGGCTTCACGCGACCGTGCGCATTCAGCCAGACGGTCGACAAGCCCGAGTTCATGCCACCCAGAATATCCGACTCGGCGGTGTCACCTACCATCAGTACCCGTTCGCGGTCAGGGTTGCCTGCCTGCGCCAGCGCGTAATCAAAAATACGCGGATCGGGTTTTGGTACGCCCACTTCTTCTGAAATCACCAGCGCATCGAAATGATCACGCAGGCCGGTACGTTCAAGACGGATTTGCTGTAATGCGGTAAACCCGTTGGTAATGATGCCCAGTTTCGCCTTGCCTTTCAGAGAATCAAGCAGGGAAACCGCACCCGGCAGCGGCGCACAGATATCAGCCATCGCATTCAGGAAGGCATCGTTCAGCGTTCCCGGACTCACCTTTAAACGTTCCGCCCAGACGTCAAAACGCTGATGCTGAAGTTGTAACGCGGTGATGGCACCGTTCTGGTAATCCACCCACAGCGGTTTATTCACCGCCTGATAGTCCTGAAAATCCTCAGCGGTGAAGGTTACGCTATAGTCGAGAAACATCCGCTGTAGACCACCGAACGCGTCGAACGTAAACAGCGTTTCGTCGGCATCAAAGAAAATCCAGTCCCATTTCATCGTTACAACCTTATTTTCGTTATCCAATCGGCAGAGCCATTATGATGGCGTCTTCACGTCCCTCTGTGGTGGGGTAATAGTTGCGGCGGATTGTCGCCTCATTAAAGCCTAAACTTTCATAGAGCGCGATGGCGGCGACATTCGATGCGCGCACTTCCAGCCACAGGGTGAAAACGTCACGGGTTTCGAGCTCACGGATGAGGTGCTCAAGCAGCTCTCTTCCCAACCCACGACGCTGAAACGCAGGATCAACCGCGATATTAAACAGCGTCGCCTCATCAAGAACAACCTGTGTGATTGCGAAGGCGGCCATGGTGCCGTCAACATCCAGGCGGTAATTCAGATACCGCTCGCCCTGATTACTGGCGAAGGTCTTTTCGCTCCACGGAAAGGCATGGGCGCGTGTTTCAATCGCAAACGCTGTGGTCAGGTCAGGCGTCGTGAGGGAAGAAATCGTGTTCATATTCGCAGATTTGTTGCCATAGCGCGCTACGCGCTTTTGGGTTGGCTTTCAGTTCGTCCAGCGCTGGCGAGCAGATCTGGCTCCCCCGGAGGGGGATTTCGTTCGTCTCTCCGATACGCCAGCTGTTACAGCGGCTATCAGGAGGAAGCATAGCGACCCGTTCTGGTGTCAGCTGTAAAACCTGGTCGGCAGTCAGCTTCAGGCTGCGAAGGACATCACCAATCAGGGGTTCATTCAGGGCAGGCAGTTCTTCCGCCACCATCACCAGGCGAACGTGCGCAGGGATGGATATGGCGATTTCGCCCTGCAACGCCGTCGGGCGACGCAAAGCCCACTGGGTGATACCCAGTTGCTGCAACTGCCAGTCTCGTCGGGATGTCATAGGGAAAACTCCTGTCTCTCAGGCGCGCAAATATAGCAAATGTGTCGAAAGTGCGCCATCTACCTACTATAATCCCCGCCTGAGTTTATTGAGGAACAATTCATGTCTGCATTTACCCCGGCAAGTGAAGTCTTGCTGCGTCACAGTGATGATTTCGAAGAAAGCCGTATTCTGTTTGCCGGAGATATGCAGGATGACCTGCCCGCGCGTTTCGACTGTGCTGAAAGCCGTGCCCACACCCAATATTATCACCACTGGCAGGTCCTGAGCCGCCAGATGGGCGAGCGCGCGCGCTTTAGCCTGGTCGCAGAGCAGAGCGATATCGCTGACTGCGATACGCTGATCTACTACTGGCCGAAGAACAAACCGGAAGCCCAGTTCCAGCTGATGAACCTGCTCTCCTTGCTGCCAGTGGGTTGCGATATCTTCATCGTCGGTGAAAACCGCAGTGGTGTGCGCAGCGCCGAGCAAATGCTGGAAGCGTACGCGCCACTGAATAAAGTCGACAGCGCCCGCCGCTGTGGCTTGTACCATGGTCGTCTGGAAAAACAGACAACGTTTGATGCACAAGCTTACTGGGATGAGTATCAGCTTGACGGTCTGACCATCAAAACACTCCCAGGCGTATTCAGCCGTGACGCGCTGGATACGGGCAGTAAGCTGCTGCTTTCAACCCTTACTCCGCACACCAAAGGCAAAGTGCTGGACGTGGGCTGTGGCGCGGGAGTGCTTTCAACGGTTCTTGCCAGCCATTCGCCAAAAGTGCGTTTAACCCTGTGTGATGTGAGTGCGCCAGCGGTAGAAGCCAGCCGCGCAACGCTTGCCGCAAACGGAATCGAAGGTGAAGTGATTGCCAGCAACGTCTTCTCCGACATTACGGGTCGTTTCGACATGATTATCTCTAACCCGCCGTTCCATGATGGCATGGAGACCAGTCTTGAAGCCGCGCAAACACTGATCCGTGGCGCAGTTCGTCACCTTAACAGTGGCGGGGAGCTGCGCATCGTCGCTAACGCCTTCCTCGCGTACCCGAAAGTGCTGGACGAAACCTTCGGCTTCCACGAAGTGATCGCTCAGACCGGTCGCTTTAAGGTTTACCGCACGGTGATGACGCGTCAGGCCAAAAAATAATCTCCAATCCTGTAGGCCGGATAAGCGCAAGCGCCATCCGGCTCCACATGGCACCGCCATCGGCCATTTTTCCAGCAATCAAGGTGTCGCGCGCACTTTTCTGTTGACGTAAAGCTGAAAACATCTAGAATGCGCCTCCGTGGTTACGATACTTTTACAGTATCGATGGTATGCGAAGGTGGCGGAATTGGTAGACGCGCTAGCTTCAGGTGTTAGTGTCCTTACGGATGTGGGGGTTCGAGTCCCCCCCCTCGCACCATAAATCACGTTGATATTGCTCGCACTGGGCGAAGGTGGCGGAATTGGTAGACGCGCTAGCTTCAGGTGTTAGTGTCCTTAGGATGTGGGGGTTCGAGTCCCCCCCCTCGCACCAACGAGGCGATATCAAAAATAGTAAGATGACTGTGCGAAGGTGGCGGAATTGGTAGACGCGCTAGCTTCAGGTGTTAGTGTCCTTACGGATGTGGGGGTTCGAGTCCCCCCCCTCGCACCAATTATCTTACAACCCTTCTGAATGTCTTCTTTTCCCTGTTATTTCAAACTCATCAGTATTACCAGAATTCCACTGACCAGTGCTACACACGATGGCAGTAAAACAAAGTGGCGTAACTGCTTATGCCATATCATTCCTGACGTGACTAATAATCCTGACACAATGATGGCTTTCCAGACATTGATGGAGAGATCGGCAAACATCAAGCCACCGAGAATCGCTCCCGGCAGTAATACACCCCAACCACTTCCCAGTGCCCTGTTCAGCATGACTTGCCCTTTCACATTGATAATGATAACCAATATCATATGAAATAAATTATCATTTGCCAACATGATGAATCAAAATCCGTCGACCTTTACCTTTCCCATAATGACAGGAATTGCCTAAGGTGATAAATTGCACACCTGTTAACTACACCTAAAGATTTTCTGATAATTACTCTTTGAGTTTTTTACTTTTTTTATTGCGACACAACACCTATTTATTTGTTTTAATTAAATTTTAATAAAAACGTACTACTATGACATCACAATCCTGGCGGTCTTTGGTTCACAGAAAATATCAATTATCGTTACGTTTATTTTTATTCCTGAACGCAACATCAGCCGTGTTCTCGGTAACAAACCCACTTAATTCTGTGCGCGTGTTCTCTTTCCCTCTGATTGCTATTTTCTCCATCAGCACAGGCCTGCTCGCCTTGCACTGGAGGAAAAGGACACGGAAGATCAATATTCCTGTTATTTCAGGGATCTTCGGTATTTTGTGGGCCTGGCAAATTGTCTCAAAATTTTCACTAATTACTCACGACCATATGACGTATTTGATAATAGCGCTATTAACAGTGCTTTTTATCGGTACGCTGGCATTCGCCAGTAATATCGTGGCATTCATACTGCACTCATTACCCACCTTTATTGTCTGTCTGTGGCTAAGTAACCACGATATATGGCTGAGAATAGCCTATTCTTTCGCACTTCCTGTGGTGGCAATTGCTATTCATAACATTTTGCAAAGACGTAACGATCGTTTTGCTCAGGAGCTGCTCTCTCGTTTACTGGAAGAACGGGAAACCCTCACCGATCTCAGCATGATGGATCCCCTCACCGGACTCTATAATCGTCGCGGCCTGCAAAGCCGTCTGGAGAACCTGCCAGCGGTTGAAAATGGCGAACACTTTGTCCTGCTGATGGATATCGACCACTTTAAGGCCTATAACGACCACTACGGCCATATGATGGGCGACCAGGCATTGAAACGCGTCTCTGCGGCAATTCGCGACGCCGTGCGTTCTCGCGATATTGTGGCGCGCTTTGGCGGGGAAGAATTTATGGTGCTGCTGACCAATATTTCACTCGAACATGCCCGCCAGACGGCAGAGCGGATCCGTCAGAAAGTCTACGATTTGAAAATCCCGCATCTGTTTAACGAAAGCGTTGCGACAAATGTCACCATCAGCATTGGTATTGCTATTTTCGAGGATGAAGACGTGGAAGGCGCGCTGGAAAAAGCGGACAAAGCTCTCTACGAAGCCAAGCATATGGGACGCAATAATATTCTGCTTAGTGAAGGCCTTCAGTCGGCTTAAGCACGAGGTCGTTTAACCAGGACAAAAGTCTTGCCATTGGTTTGAGCAATAGTTAGGATTGGCAATCATTATCATTTAGATTTCCATCAATGCTATGGCCACACAGACCGCACACATTGCTGAACCACTCCTCTGGCGGGCTCCCCTCGCCAGCGGGAATACTTCGCTTGCGGATGCCATACGGGATAAGATTGCGAAAACTCGTGCTCATCTGCTGGACTTTATCCGGCTTGATGAAGCGCCCCCGCAGCACGCCATGACGCTTTCTGAGTGGCGGCAACCAGCCCAACTGCAATCATTGCTGGCCACCTATTCCGACCATATCTATCGTCATCAACCAACCCTTAAGCGGGAAAATAAACCCCTGCTCTCTCTCTGGGCGCAGTGGTATATCGGACTGATGGTGCCTCCCCTCATGCTGGCGTTGTTAACGCAAAAGAGCATGCTGGAACTTTCGCCGGATAACTTCCATGTCGAGTTTCACGAAACTGGGCGTGCAGCCTGTTTCTGGATTGATCTCCATGAAGACCAGGCCTCAGAGCCACTTACTGCTCAGGAGCGTATGGAGCTGCTTATCACTCAGGCTCTGATTCCGGTGGTTAATGCCCTTGAAGAGACGGGTGAGATTAACGGGAAACTTATCTGGAGTAATACCGGGTATTTAATCCACTGGTATTTAACGGAAATGAAGCCTCTGCTTGGTGATGAGATCGTTGACACCCTGCGTCAGTCCTGTTTCTTTGCAAAACAACTTTCTGATGGCAGTGAAAACCCGTTATTCCGTTCCGTAGTTCTCCGTGACGGACTTCTGGTTCGTCGCACCTGCTGCCAGCGTTATCGCCTGCCGGACGTTAAGCAGTGCGGGGATTGCACGCTGAAATAGTGCACTGAATTGCCCGGTGGCGCTTCGCTTACCGGGCCTACAAAAACCTCAACTCGTAGCCGCCACCCGGCACAACGCTTTTAAGCCACCTGCTGATTTTCCTCTTCCGCGTTACGCTGCGCTTCCTCGGCTTCCTGCTCCAGCAGCTGCTTCTCGTAAACTTTGAAGAATGGGAAGTAGATTATTGCTGATACGCAGGCCAGAACAACGACCAGAATGGCTGCGCGGAAATCCCAGCCAAGGGCCCATGCGGCGCCAATCGGAGCGGGTGCTGTCCAGGGCACGACTGAAATGACACGGCCAATCAGATCAAATGACATCGCCGCCCAGGCCAGCACGGCGTTCACCATAGGGGCCAACAGAAACGGAATAAAGAACACTGGGTTCATCACAATCGGCGTACCGAAAATGACAGGTTCGTTAATGTTAAAGAAGCTTGGTACCACGCTCAAACGCCCAATAGAGCGTAAATGTGCTGAACGACTGCGCAGGTAGCAAATCACCAGCCCCATTGTGGCTCCCGACCCGCCAATCACGATAAAGAACGTCCAGAATGCTTCCATAAAAATATGCGGCAGAGGCTGGCTGGCTGCCAGCGCAGTCTGGTTAGCCCCCAGGTTAGTCAGCCAGAACATCTGTAACATCCCGGAGACAATGGCAGCTCCGTGGATCCCGGCGAACCAGAGCAAATGACCAATCAACACAGCTAACAGAATCGCAGGCAGCGAGTCCGCGGCAGAAACCAAAGGCTTAAAGACTGACATAATCGCCTGCGGTATCAGCATGTCAAACTGAGACTGAATAATCAGGCTCAGCGGATAGAGCGTCAACACCACTACCAGCACCGGGATCAGCAAGTCGAAAGAGTTTTTGATCATCGGGGGAACCTGGTCTGGCAGGCGAATACCAATGTTATGCGCTTTAAGGAAACGCATCATCTCAACACAGTAAATAGCCACCAGAATCGCGGTAAAGATGCCCGTCCCACCCAGGCTGTCTACAGGAAGTGTGCCTTTGGTTTTAGGTGCCGCGACCAGGAGAAACGCCATCAGAGACAGCATGGCGCACATAAATGGGTCTAACTGATGCGATTTGACATAGTGTTTGCCAAGGTTATAGGCAATGGCCGCACAGATATAAATGGACATAATACCCATCGTCATATCAAACGGCGTCAGGATCTGGCCTTCAAATTGCTTCGCCATATCCAGCCAGGCGCGCGCAAAACCCCAGGTGGTATCAGGCGAAAACGGTGGGTAAGCGAACACTAACAAAAATGAGCCCACAATCATAAATGGCATCGCGGAGATGAATCCATCACGGATAGCCATGACATGACGCTGGGAAGAGATCCGCCCGGCTATCGGGCTGACGTAATTTTCAACAAAACGGAATATCAGGTTAAACGCAGCATGGTTGGCAGACATGGCAGATCTCCTGTCAGACGTTTGTTACTGGCACATTCGTGCCACACGTTGTTCCATAAATCAGCTTCACAACCTTGCTGGCTTGTGTACCAGCGGTACTGCTCAGACTAAATGGTTTCATAATTTGCTCTTATTATTGGATACAGGGAACGTTACGTACTCAGTATTAATCTACGCACCACGCTCTGCAACCGGTTACTGTAACCGGTTTCTGTGATTGTGAAGATGATCCAGAAATCAGCTATATGGGATATTTGTTACTTAAGAGATATTTACAGAGCATAAATTCTTATGACAGATTACGCAGGATATTTGTCAGGAGGAAACAATGAGTTTGCAGTCTGTACAGCAGTTTTTTGCCGACAACGCTCCGGATATAGACGTTATTGAACTGAGTCAGAGTACCGCCACCGTTGCACTCGCTGCAGCCGCCCATCGTGTTGAACCGGGACAAATTGCCAAGACCCTGTCATTGAAGGTGAAAAACGAGGTGATTCTGATCGTCGCGAAAGGAGATGCGCGTCTGGATAACAAAAAACTGAAAGACACCTTTGGCGCGAAAGCACGCATGCTCAGCAGTGATGAAGTGGTGACCATCACTGGTCATCCTGTCGGTGGTGTTTGTCCGTTCGGGCTGGAAAACCCGCTTGCAGTTTACTGCGATATTTCTTTAAAACAGTACGCTGAAGTACTTCCTGCTGCTGGCGCGATCCACAGTGCAGTACGTATTTCACCTGACAGGATGGCAGAGCTAACATCCGCAAAATGGGTTGATGTGTGCATCTGATTGATGCGCCAGAGATTATCTGGCGCGCAAGGCAGGTTATAAAAATGTGGGTTTGCGGAGTGTCGTATTCAGCGGTTCTCGTGCCGGGAGGTGCGTAAGAATATCCGCTGCATCAAGCAGCCCTACGTCAGAACTCACTCCCAACTTCACCATCGCATTAAACTTATGTGCCCGGATGGTCTTAATATTGCGTTCAAGCTGTGCGGCAATTTCAGGAATGGAATACCCGCAAGACATATAACGCAAAATGGCCCGCTCCGTGGGGCTTAACATCCTGTTTTGACTGCAATACCAGTGGTTCAGCATATTGTCATTGATGCGCAGCGTTTCACCCAACAACACCACGAGCTCCTTCTGCAGATGCTCAAGTGTTACTGATTTACTGACCACTCCGTGAAGACGTGAAGGCGAGAGATGGCTAATTAACCGCGCTTCCATCTCATTCGATGCCAGAATAATGCGTTGAATATGGCTATGGGTAAACGCGAGATCCCGCACGTGTGCCAGGCAATTACGACGCTCTTCCCGCGCATCGGAAAGTGAATAGATCAGCGAGAAAAAATTAGTCTGGTGAAGTGCCTTCTTAAAGCCCTCAAATCCACTAAATAAGTGCAACTGGTAATGGTTAAGGGGGGGCATAGCAAAAAGATGCTGCAGCCCAACAGCACTCATTGAACAATTTTCGATAATGGCGATGTGTCTTGTTGAATCGGTTTTTTCCATTCCTCGAACTCTCCATAGGCTGATATTAAACTCAGCTCTCTCATTCCCTGTGTACTACTGATCCAGGCATACATATCGGCGTTAGACCGCAATGACAGCCGTCGCATCGCACTGTTTTTCTGTGCACTTATCGTTTTATTGCTCTTCTTGAGCAAGGTGGCAATTTGATTAATCCCCCATCCCTTACCTAACAAACGTAATACTTTGCGTTCAGAGTGCGTGAGCGCAATAACGTGTTCGTCTTCAGCACTCTGAGGTTCTGGTGTTAATAACGTCTGGCTTATCCGTTCAGCACGCTCGCTACCGCCCCGGATAGCATTAATCACGCCGTCGATGGGTTCCATATCAGAAAGCAGCGTGCTTTCTGGTCGCATAAGCAACTCAACCGCTATCGGGTACAGAGGCCGGGAGACTAAGAAGATCCAGTGTATTTCCCGGTATTGGTTCAATAAACTGTAGTACTCTTCGAGTGAGCCCCGGGGGTTTCTGTACTCACCTGAAATATCGGCGATAATCACATCTGCACGGCGTAACTGAAGCAACGTTAGCTCCTGCAGTGAGCGACAAAAGGTCAATTCAAAATCGGGGAAGTGGCGTGCCATAACGCCTGCAAACCCTTTTTGCATCACGGGTACCCGGCTAATGACTACGCAATGTTTACCATGTAATGACAACATAGACCCTCCGTGTCCATTTTTCATTTGATGAGTAACGTTAAAACGCATCAACGTAATAAGTATTTTCGTCCCTGAGTGTAAAACAGATTAATACAAGCAGAAGATGAGATATGTTTCTGACTTAAGAAATGCCTAAAACGGCGATAATATCTCATAAAGCGCAAATAAATTTAATTACGAACTCATTAATATATCGACAATATAAATTTAGAATAACTAAATATAAATATTTTATGTTATCGCATTAATAATTCACCATTGTTATGAATTAAATCGAAAACCCTTTCCTGATACGGGTTGCAACTGTTTGCATAAATCTTGATCTGACCCACAGCAAGGGGGACTGCACTTTGTGTTAAAAGTAAGCATCACGGGCCAAACCGCTAACATCCATTTTCTCTTCAGGACAATACATGCAGGCAGATCGGTCAACGCAGCGTGCTATCACGCGGCTATGTATTCAGTGCGGTCTTTTTCTGCTCCAGCACGGTGCGGAAAGCGCGCTAGTCGAGGAACTCTCAACACGCCTGGGGCTGGCGTTAGGTATGGATAGCGTTGAAAGCGCGATCTCTTCAAACGCCATTGTGCTGACCACGATCAAAGATGGCCAATGCCTGACCTCCACCCGCAAAAACCACGACCGCGGCATTAACATGCACGTCGTCACCGAAGTGCAGCATATCGTCATTCTTGCTGAACATAAGCTGCTCGACCACAATGAGATTGAAAAAAAATTCAACCAAATAAAGCCATTACGTTACCCACGCTGGCTTGTCGTGCTTATGGTGGGGCTGTCGTGCGCCTGTTTTTGTAAGCTCAACAAAGGCGGCTGGGACGGCGCAATCATTACATTTTTCGCCAGCAGCATCGCGATGTATGTCCGTCAATTGCTGACACACCGGCAAATGCACCCACAAATCAATTTCTGTATTACCGCTTTTGTCGCCACCACGGTGTCTGGTCTACTCCTGCGCATGCCGCAGTTTGCTAACACACCCACTGTTGCCATGGCCGCCAGTGTGCTTCTGCTGGTCCCGGGTTTCCCGTTGATTAACGCCGTCGCCGATATGTTTAAAGGGCACATTAATACCGGTCTGGCACGTTGGGCTATCGCCAGCCTTCTGACGCTGGCGACCTGCATCGGGGTCGTTATGGCCATGACTCTCTGGGGGTTACGCGGATGGGCGTGATAGATTTTCTGCTGGCACTGGTACAGGACATGCTTCTGGCCGCCATTCCTGCCGTTGGCTTTGCTATGGTCTTTAATGTTCCGCAACGTGCTCTCCCGTGGTGTGCCCTGCTGGGTGCGATTGGTCATGGGTCGCGGATGGTCATGATGACGGCAGGTTTTAACATCGAATGGTCGACATTTATGGCGTCTATGCTGGTCGGTAGTATCGGCATTCAGTGGTCGCGCTGGTATCTGGCGCATCCCAAAGTGTTCACCGTTGCCGCCGTTATCCCGATGTTCCCGGGCATATCTGCCTACACGGCGATGATTTCTGCGGTAAAAATCAGCCATTTTGGCTACACAGAGCCACAGATGATCCTCCTTCTGAGCAACTTCCTTAAGGCCTCTTCCATTGTCGGCGCGCTCTCTATTGGGCTGTCGATCCCGGGATTGTGGCTGTACCGCAAACGCCCACGCGTTTGATATTTGTGTTTTTCGCTGCCGTGGGGATAATCGTCCTGGTCCGTTTGGTGAAAATAAGGAAAGGTTGTGGCTAACCCAGGCAGCGAACTCCCCGCACACAATGAAGAATCCAGCCTGAAAGAGAAAATTTTTCAGAGCGCGATCGCGCTTTTCGCCGAATATGGTTTGAACGGTGCCCGCATGGAGCAAATCGCGGAAAAAGCAGGCACGACCAAACGCATGGTGGTTTACCATTTTAAGAACAAAGAAAACCTCTATCTTCTTGTGCTGGAGTATGTTTACACCCAAATCCGCGCCAGTGAGAAAGCGCTGAGTCTGGCGGGAATGCCACCGGTAGAAGCACTGGTCAACCTGGTAGAAGCCACCTTTGACTATCATGCCGATCACCCGGATTACATCCGCATTATCTGCATGGAAAACATGCAGCGAGGCCGCTTTATGCAGCAGTCGAGCTATCTGCGCCAGGTCAACCGTAGCGCGCTCGATCTGCTGGAAGCGATCCTGGACCGGGGTAAAGAAAAGCAGCTATTCAACCAGGCAGTTGACGCCCGCGACCTCCACCGTCTGATAAGCAGTTTCAGCTTTCACTACGTCGCCAATAGCTACACCTTCACTTTGCTGTTTGAAGATGGAGCGGATGAACAGGCTCAGCGCCAGCACTACCGCAAAATGGCCGTTCAGGTGGCACTCCGCTATACCTGCCCATAAAATTGCTTGCAATTAAATCGCGCACTATCTATATTCATTCCATGAACACGAAAACGAACGACACCACCGCTGCGCTCCTGCTGGATAACCAGCTCTGCTTTGCTCTCTATTCGGCAAATCTGGCGCTTAATAAGCTGTACCGGCAACTGCTGGCACCGCTGAACCTGACTTACCCGCAATACCTGGTGATGCTGGTGCTGTGGGAGCAGGATGACATTACGGTGTCGGACATTGGTGAGCGGCTGTTCCTTGACTCTGCCACCCTGACACCGCTGTTAAAACGTCTGGAAAGCGCCGGGCTGATAAAACGTCAGCGCTCGCGGAAAGATGAGCGTCAGGTCGCCGTCACGCTGAGCGACGAGGGACGTGCACTGCAGCAGCAGGCGTCAGGGATCCCCCATGCGGTGGGATGCGCAGCGCAGTGTGATACTGACACGATGCTGGCGCTTAAGCAGCAGCTTGAACTTTTGCGACACCAGTTACACCACGCGTAAGGCTATACTTTACGCGTATTTATTTACCCATATATATCGCACGCTATTTAATAGCGCACACAAACGTAAGATGAGGAACCTGCCATGTCTTTAGAAAAAGTTGTTTATACCGCCAAAGCAAAAGCAACCGGAGGCCGTGACGGCCGTGCCACCTCTTCCGATGGAGTCCTGGACGTCAAACTGGGCGTGCCAAAAGAGATGGGTGGCATGGGGGGAGAAGTGACGAACCCTGAGCAGCTGTTTGCTGCCGGCTACTCTGCCTGCTTCCTGGGCGCGATGAAGTTTGTAGCCGCGCGCGACAAATTTACCCTGCCAAAAGAAGCCTTTATTGAAGGCGAAGTGGGTATTGGCCCGCTGCCAACCGGTTTTGGTATCGAAGCAAAACTGAACATCCATGTGGAAGGCATGGATCCTGCGGAAGCCAAAAAGCTGGTCGATGCAGCCCACATCGTTTGCCCGTACTCTAACGCAACCCGCGGCAACATCGACGTGACCCTGAATATCATCGCGTGATAAATACCTGATGTCGCTGCGCTTATCAGGCCTACAAGTGTAGCCCCGGTAAGCGCAGCGCCACCGGGGAAATCCCCTCCATCCCCTCATCCTCTCTGTGCTACCATAAGCTCATATCACGCCCGTAGTCATCAGTAGAGTAAGCGTTATGTCCTCCAGAATTCTGACCACCAGCATTGCTGGCATTGATGCCTTTATGCGCGACCCACGCGGTGTGTTGACCCACGCCGAAGGCGGCACGGTTGCGGTTTTTGCCGACAATGCGCCGGCATTTTACGCCATCACACCGGAACGTCTGGCACAGCTCCTGGAGATCGAAGCGCAATTATCACGCCCGGCGAGCGATGTCATGCTGGATAATCAGTTCTTTGATGAGCCGGTTAACGCCCCGATGAGCGTTCCGATGGGAAAATTTGCTCTCTATGTGGGTTGGCAACCTGATGCGGATTTTCAACGGCAGGCCGCGCTGTGGGGGATTGCGTTGACACAACCCGCCACCGCTGAAGAACTCGCTGCGTTTACGGCCTGGTGGCAGGCAGAAGGTAAAGTCTTCACCCATATTCAGTGGCAGCAAAAGCTCGCGCGCCATCTTCAAATCACCCGCGCCAGCAATAATGGCCAGCCAAAACGCGATATCAACGCGTTTTCAGAACCGGACAATACTATCCCACCAGGCTTCAGAGGATGATATGAAAAACGTCGGCGATCTGATGAAACGACTGCAGAAAATGATGCCAGCTAATGTAAAACCTGCCTTTACCACAGGTGAAGAACTGTTAGCCTGGCAAAAAGAGCAGGGGAAAATCCGAGCTGCGGCACTCGCACGTGAAAATAGGGCCATGAAAATGCAGCGAACATTTAACCGTTCTGGCATTCGCCCGTTACACCAAAATTGTTCATTCGATAATTATATTGTTGAAAGCGATGGACAACTTAATGCACTTAACAAAGCCAGGCAGTATGTCGATAATTTTGAAGGGAATATTGCTAGTTTCATCTTTACTGGCAAACCAGGAACCGGAAAGAATCATCTCGCCGCAGCGATATGTAATGCTTTGTTAATTCAAGGAAAGTCCGTTTTAATCATAACCGTTGCAGACATCATGACTGCAATGAAAGATACCTTCACTAATAAAGAGACAAGTGAAGAGCAATTGCTTACCGACTTAAGCAATGTTGATCTCCTAGTGATTGATGAAATTGGCGTGCAAACTGAATCTAAATACGAAAAAGTGATAATAAATCAACTCGTTGATCGAAGATCCTCATCCAAACGGCCTACAGGCATGCTAACAAATTACAATATTGAGGATATGACTAGGCTTCTCGGTGAGCGCGTCATGGACAGGATGCGTTTAGGAGCAAGTTTATGGGTAAACTTCAATTGGGAAAGTTACCGTAGCCGCGTCACCGGAAAAGAGTATTAAGATAGTTCCAGGAATCGCCAGTGAGAAGGCGGTATATACTGGAATCACTTCCGGCCCAAAACGGACCTTTTTGAGAAATTTACGATGAAAAAACAGATTATTATCAGCACGCTTTTAGGCTCCCTGTTGGTTACCGGCGCAGTGCAAGCAGCGTCCTGGCAGGATTCTCTGTCAAGCGCAGCAAACGAACTGACCAAAGAGAGCAGCAGCACTCAGGGCGGGCTTTCCGCGTCTTCCCTCACCAGTCTGCTGAGTAACAGCTCTCAGAGCCTGAGTGCGGGTACGATGAACAACGCGGCGGGCATTCTGGAATATTGCGCGAAGCAAAAACTGGCCTCCGTGACCGACGCGCAAAACGTGAAAAACCAGGTGCTGGGCAAACTGGGTCTGGATACCCAGGAGCAGAAAGCGGATACCAACTATATGGACGGGATTCAGGGTCTGCTTAACGCACAAAACGGCCAGCAGCTTAACCTGAGCACTATCGGCAACTCCTCTCTGGCAAAACAGGTGAAAACCAAAGCCTGCGATCTGGTGCTGAAACAAGGCGTTAATTTCATCTCCTGATCAACCCCATTTTCTGCCACAACACGCCGCGTTTAATGCGATAGCTTTGCAACGCGGCGTTAAATAAGCGTTTTCCCTGCCTGTCACCATCTCAGCGTCCGTTTGTCAGGATGCGAGCACCTTCAAAAAAACGGTTTTCTAAACCAAATCCTAACAACAACACACTTTCGTGACACTAAAATTGCAGCTAAACGACATCGCAATTACATTGTAGTACCTAAAAAATATACAGTTAGCCAGCGAAGCACCTGGCGTCATGAGGATATGCTGTTGTCAGAATTAATATCCCTTATCCTTTTTCTGGCTTCTGTCGGTATTTATGCCTGGAAAGCCGGCCGTAACACCTGGTGGTTTATTGCCACACTGGTGGTACTTGGCATTTTTATTATTTTAAACATTACCTTATACGCCAGCGATTACTTTACCGGTGACGGGATTAACGATGCGGTGCTCTACACCCTGACGAATAGCCTGACAGGCGCAGGTGTAGGTAAGTATATTCTTCCAGGGCTGGGCCTGATTGTCGTGCTGGTGGCGATTTTTGGCGCACTGGCCTGGGTGCTGCGTCGACGTCGCCATCATCCGCACCATCATGGTTACAGCCTGCTGGCACTTTTCCTGGCACTGGCCTCTGTCGATGCCAGTCCTGCATTCCATCAGATCACTGAGCTGGTAAAATCCCAGTCGCGCGATGGCGATCCAGATTTCGTGGCCTACTACAAAGAACCGTCGAAAACGATCGCCAACCCGAAACTCAACCTGGTCTATATCTACGGTGAAAGTCTGGAGCGTACGTACTTTGATGACGACGCGTTCCCGAACCTGACACCAGAGCTGGGCGCGTTGAAAAACGAAGGTCTCGATTTCAGCCACACCATGCAGTTGCCCGGCACGGATTATACTATCGCCGGAATGGTTGCTTCCCAGTGTGGCATCCCGCTGTTCGCACCTTTTGAAGGTAACGCCTCAGCCTCAATGTCGACATTCTTCCCGCAGAATGTTTGCCTGGGCGATATCCTGAAAAACTCCGGCTACGAAAACTATTTTGTCCAGGGGGCGAACCTGCGCTTTGCCGGAAAAGATGTGTTCCTGAAGTCCCACGGTTTTGACCACCTGTATGGCTCAGAAGAGTTAAAAACGATAGTTGCCGATCCAAACTACCGCAACGACTGGGGCTTCTACGACGATACGGTGCTGGACGAAACCTGGAAGAAATTCGAGGAACTTTCTCGTTCGGGCAAGCGCTTCTCCCTCTTTGCTCTGACGGTGGATACGCACCACCCGGACGGGTTTGTCTCACGCACCTGTAAACGCAGAAGCTATGATATCGACGGCAAAAACAACAAGTCTTTCAGCGCCGTCACCTGTAGCCAGGAGCATATCGCCGCACTGATCGAGAAAATCAAAACCTCGCCGTACTTTAAAAATACCGTCATCGTCGTTTCGTCTGACCACCTGGCGATGAAAAACAGCGCATGGGATCAACTCAACAAGCAGGATCGCAGCAATCTGTTCTTCGTGCTTCGCGGCGACCAGCCGCAACAGGAGGTGATTGCCACCAGACGTAACTCAATGGATAACGGTGCGACGGTGCTGGACATTCTGGGCGGAGACAACTTTATTGGTCTTGGCCGCAGCACGTTGTCGGGGCAATCTCTGTCTGAAGTCTTCCTCAACATGAAGGAAAAAATCCTCGCGTGGAAGCCTGACATCATCCGCCTGTGGAACTTCCCGAAAGAGATGAAAGACTTCACCATCGATCAAAATAAAAACACGATTGCCTTCTCGGGCAGCAACTTCCGTCTGCCGCTGCTGGTGCGTGTATCGGATAATCGCGTCGAACCGCTGCCGGAAAGTGAGTACTCCGCCCCGCTGCGTTTCCAGTTGGCTGACTTTGCCCCTCGCGATAACTTCGTCTGGGTCGACAAGTGTTACAAAATGGGCCAACTCTGGTCTCAGCCGCTGGCGCTTTCTACCGACTGGTGTGTCTCTCAGGGACAGCTTGGCGGAGAGCAAACCGTGCAGCATGTGGATAAACCTCAGTGGAAAGGAAAAACCGCATTTAAAGACACGGTGATTGATACCGCACGCTATCAGCACAACGTCGACATGCTGAAAATCGTCGATAACGATATTCGCTACAAGGCGGACAGCTTTATCTTTAACGTGGCCGGCGCGCCGGAAGAGGTGAAACAATTTAGCGGCATCTCGCGTCCGGAGTCCTGGGGACGCTGGTCAAATGCGCAGTTGGGCAACGAGGTGAAAATTGAGTACACCCATCCCCTGCCAGAACAATTCGACCTGGTGATCACGGCCAGGGCGTATGGCTCCAATGCCAATAAGCCCGTGCCCGTGCGCGTGGGTGATCAAGAGCAGACGCTAACGCTTGGAAACGAAGTGACCACTCACACGCTGCATTTTGAGAATCCATCCCGCAGCAATACCCTGGTGATTGTGCCGCCAGACCCACAGTCCACGAATGACGGGAATATCCTCGGCCATTCACCGCGTCAGCTGGGGGTCGGCATGGTCGAAATTAAAATTGTGAGTAATGCAGGCTAATGATCGTCCCCCTTAACATAACCGTTCGGCCAACTCGCTGTGACGACGTTTTCGCCCTGCTCGCCATTGAACGCGCGGCGGGCGAACGATTTCGACGCTATCCGGAGCTCGCCTGGCTTGCCGATGGCGAGGTTATTTCCGCTGAGCAGCACCTTGAGTATGCCGAACGCGGGCAAAGCTGGCTGGCTCAGGCGAATAACCGCCCCGTGGGGTTTATCCTCACCGAAGCGCATTCTTCATCGCTGTTTATTGTGGAGCTCTCCGTCGCTCTGGACTGGCAGGGAAAAGGGATTGGCCGGCAGCTCATCGCCTGTGTGGCTGACCATGCCCGTAAGCTAGGGTTGGCGTCGCTGACGTTGACGACGTTCCGGGACGTCGCGTGGAACGCACCGTTCTATGCACGGTTGGGGTTTGAACAAATTGCTGAGCTGACGCCAGAACTGCGTCAGAAAAGAGATGATGAAGTGGCGCATGGCCTAGCGTATGAATCCCGCTGTGCCATGCGCCTGTCACTTAATTAGAACGTTTCCCAGTTATCGCCGGCATCAGCGGTTGCCGCTTTACGCGACATTGCGGGTGCTGCAACAGTTTTCGCTGAAGCGAACTCGCGCGCCTTCATCTGCTCCTGCTGAATGCGGAACACCGCGACAGCCTGGGTCAGACGGCTCGCCTGCTCTTCCAGCGCCGCAGCGGCCGCGGCAGACTCTTCCACCAGCGAGGCGTTCTGCTGGGTAACACGATCCATCTCAGCCACTGCCAGACCCACCTGGTCAATACCGCGGCTCTGTTCGTCAGATGCAGACGCAATTTCGCCCATGATGTCGGTGACGCGGGTCACCGCATTCACGATCTCACCCATGGTTTCCCCGGCGCTTTCTACCAGGGTAGAGCCCACTTCCACACGGCCAACAGAGTCTTCAATCAGGCTCTTAATTTCACGTGCCGCCTGGGCGCTGCGCTGTGCCAGGTTACGAACTTCACCTGCCACCACTGCAAAGCCACGGCCCTGCTCGCCCGCACGCGCCGCTTCTACCGCCGCGTTCAGAGCCAGAATGTTGGTCTGGAAAGCGATGCCGTCAATTACGCTGATAATGTCGGCAATTTTCTGCGAACTTCCGGCGATGTCACGCATGGTTTGCACCACGTTATCCACCACTTTGCCGCCTTTCTGCGCCGTTTCAGATGCACTCAGCGCCAGATGGCTTGCCTGACGGGCGTTTTCGGCGTTCTGCTTAACGGTCGCCGTCAGCTGTTCCATACTAGCAGCGGTCTCTTCCAGAGAAGCAGCCTGCTGTTCAGTACGGGAGGAGAGATCGTTATTGCCCATCGCGATTTCGCTTGCACCGCTGTAAATGGCGTTTGCGCCATTACGCACGTCGCCAACGGTACGCACCAGCTCACCCTGCATATGACGCAGCGAGTCAGCCAGTTCGCCCATCTCATTTGCGCCTTCGACTTCAATGCGCTTCACCAGATCGCCGCTGGCGATATGGCGAATATTGTCGATCAGACGCGTCAGCGGAGAGATCAATGCCTGCTTAATGCCCAGCCAGACCCCCACGATCACCAACAGCACGACAATCAGTACGCTAATCAGTACCCAAATGGCCTGGCTGAAGGAGCTGTTGCTATCTTCGACCGCAATCTGATACAGCTTGTCGTTCTGCTGCAGGTAGTTTACGTACTGCTTCTCAAAACCGTCCTGATAGCTCTGAGTCGGCTGGTCGAAGAAGGCGTTAATTTTGCCTGCGCCCAGCAGCTGAATCAGCTCCGCCAACGCACCGTGATAGATATCGTAGTTACGTTTGATTTCCATCGCTTCTGCGTCACTTTGACGCGAGTCGCGCGGCAGGGCTTCGTACGCAGCCCAGTTTTTTTCCGCCTGTTTCAGAGACACAGATGCAATTTGCATCAAATCGTTAACGGTCGCACCGCTGCCGATATTGCTCTGATCCATCATATAGCGGATGCCCGCACGGTTCAGGGTATTACGGGTTTGCAGCAACGCCACCCAGCTGGCGTTCAGCGTGGATTGTTGCTGGCGAATGGTTTGCAGGACGGTGAAGTTCTCTTTGTCATTCTTCAGAGCGTTAAAGAAAAGACCACCGGATGTGAGTTGTAAAAGGCCAAATATCGCTAAAACCAGCATTAGGCTGGTGACAATCTTGATACGGTTTAACATGTTTTCTCTTTCCATCAGACAGATAACAGAATTTTCGGCCTGGAAAGGGAAAACTTTACGAAAAACGTACTGAGAAGAGGGACTATTTCCCTCCTCTTGTGTTGATGATCACGATGATGATTTCAGCAGCTCAGATATGTCCTTGAAAAGTGTGAGGGTTATCTCCAGGCCATTACGGTTTGCGCGCTCACGAGATTGATAGCGGCGCTCTCCCGGCAAACGCGCCCCCTGCTGCGTCATCCCGCTGAAGAGTGTCTCGGCACGGGCCAGATGGACTGTGGCAGCGTCCCCCAGAAAACGCGTCGGATCAAGCGCCAGAATCAGTTCACCGCCGTAAGGCAGGCCGCCTGCGTCGTTATCCCACGCCAGCGATTCCGCACTGGTCATATCACCGATCAGCGGCCCGGCAAGCAGCTCCACCATCGCCGCCAGCGCTGATCCTTTATGCCCACCGAAGGTCAACATCGCGCCGTCGAGAATAGCCTGTGCATCGGTCGTCGGGTTGCCCTGAGCATCAATACCCCATCCTTCCGGCACGGGTTTACCCGCGCGCTGATGCAGCTGGATTTCACCCCGCGCCGCCGCACTGGTGGCCATATCAAAAATAAACGGCGGCTTATCGCCGCGCGGCCAGCCAAAAGCAATCGGGTTCGTGCCAAACAGCGGTTGCGTGCCACCCGCAGGGGCGACCCACGCATGGCTCGGCGTGGTCGCCAGCGCCACCAGACCGGCCTCCGTCAACGGTTCGACGTCAGCAAACAGAGCAGAAAAGTGCACGCAACGGTTAATCGCCAGTGCGGCGATACCACTGTGTCGCGCCTTTTCCATCAGCAGCGGCAGCGCACGTTCGAACGCCAGCAGGGAAAATGCCCCACCAGCGTCCGCTTTTACGATGGCGGGCGCGGTATCGGTGATCACCGGCTCTGCGTCTGGTGACACCTTCCCTTTACGCAGCGTTTCGACAATACCCAGCAACCGCCACAAACCGTGCGAGGCGCAGCCGTCGCGCTCGCCGTGGGTGACGTTTTTCGCCACCGCGGCGGCGTGCGCCTCGCTGAATCCGTTCCCGCGCAGCACGTTAAATGCCAGCGCATAAGCCTCTGTTAACGAGAGGTTTACCATCTCCATGACTGACTCCTCTACTCTTCTTCGTCTCCGGTAAAGTTAGCCTGCGGCAGACAGGTTCGCTCGCCCCAGTAGTAAATACCCAGCGACATCACCGCCACCACCACCGTATCCCACGGATGACCAATCACCCCTGTGCCGCCAAAACTACCCAGCCACGAGAACAGCATAATCAGCGCGTAGAAAGCGATTAACCACAGGGAAGATTTCACCTGCTGTGCCAGACTCACCGTGTGGACAGGCACTTTTGCTTTGCACAGCACGTAGACCACGAACATCACAATCTGCAACCCCAGCAACCATGACAGCGTCCCCCAGCCAGACCAGAAGACAATCAGGGCTGAAATCACAAACGACACCGGGCCGATAATCCCGAAGGCACGCACGCGGAACGGGCGCGGCAGATCGGGCGCATTACGGCGCAGCCCCGCCGCCGTGACAGGGGCAATGGCATAGCTCAGTACCAGCGCCGCCGACACCACGCTAATCAACTGCTCCCAGGACGGGAACGGCAGCGTCCAGAAGATAGACATGGCGAAAGTCAGCCACAGCGCCGGGCGCGGAATGCCGGACTCTTTATCAATGTGAGTAAACGCCTTAAAGAACGTCCCCGCTTTCGCCCAGCCATAAATCACGCGCGGTGTGGCGTTCATATAGATATTGCCGGTGCCGCTCGGGGAGACAATCGCGTCGCACACCACCATAAATGCCAGCCAGCCCATACCGAGCGTAATGGCGATATCGCGGTACGGCAGCGAGAACTGTTTGCTGATTTCCGCCCAGCCGCTGCCGAGCATTTCGGTTGGGATACTGCCAAGAAACGCCAGTTGCAACAGCACGTAGATAATGGTCGACAACACCACAGATAAAATCAGCGCAACCGGGATGGTCCGCTGCGGATTTTGCACTTCACTCGCCACCGAGATAATCGGTGTCAGCCCCAGATAGGCAAAAATAATCCCCCCGGCGCTGATCGCCGCCTCAACGCCTGACATGCCAAACGGCGCAATTCCCTGAACGTGCAGGTTTTCAGGCTTGAAAAAGGTAAACAGGGTGACGACAACCGCCAGCGGCACCAGAAACTTCAGAATACTGATGATGTTGTTGGAGCGGGCGAACGTTTTTACGCTGTAGTAGTTCAGGCCAAAGAAGAAACAGAGCAGTAAAAACTGCACCACCCAGCCCAGCAGCGTCGGGTCGCTTGAGCCTGGTTGCGTCAGCATCGGGAACCAGGCGGCCGCGTACTGGCGCGCGGCAACAATCTCAATGGAGATCAGGCTGGAGAACGCAATCAGCGTAATAAAACCCAGCAGATACCCCATCAGCTCGCCGTGAGAAAACACCGGATAGCGGATAATCCCCCCGGCGCGCGGCAGTGCCGCCCCCAGTTCGCAATAGACAATCCCCAGCAGCAGCACGGCAATCCCGCCGATAACCCACGAGGCAATACCCGCTGGCCCGGCAATGGAGGCCACATGGCTTGCAGCAAACAGCCAGCCGGAGCCGAAGATAGCCCCAAGACCAATAAACGTCAGATCGGTTAACGTGAGCTGCTTTTTAAATTTCCCTGACTCAACAACGCGGGACGATGTTTGATGCGTAGAGTGAATCGTCATGGTCATGCCCTTCAGTCAACAGAGGGGGAAATGGCTTCCCGGGTCCACTGCCCGTTAATCAGGCGCAGCAGGTTCAGAGGGTTAGCATCCTGGACAGCAGGCGGCAGCAGTGTAGCGGGCACATTCTGCAGGCACACCGGACGCAGAAAACGTTCGATGGATTTTGTTCCGACGGAGGTCCCACGTGAATCGGTGGTGGCAGGCCACGGGCCGCCGTGCACCATCGCATCGCACACTTCCACGCCGGTCGGATACCCGTTGAACAACACGCGCCCGGCCTTTTCACTCAGGGCAGGCAGCAGGCGTTGTGCCAGCGGGCCGTCATCGGATTCGGCGTGCACCGTTGCCGTCAGTTGGCCCTGGATGGCACGCAGAACGGCCTGCATTTCAGCCTCGTCAGCCACTTCCACCAGCACCGCCAGCGGGCCAAACACCTCATGCTGCAACAGAGGATCCTGCGCCAGCAGCAGCGAAACCGGGGCCTGATACAGGCGAGCCTGCGCGCGTCCGCTAACAAAATCATCAGTGCCTGCCAGCCGCTGAATCGCGGGATGCGCCTCAAACGCGTGGACACCTTCTTCGTAGTGGGCAAGCGTCGGAGCATTGAGCATGGTCTGTGCCGGAGACTGATCCACCGCCTCTTTCAGCGTCTGCGTGAAGCGGGTCATGCCTTCGCCACGCAAGGCCAGGATCAGCCCGGGCTTGGTACAAAACTGCCCGCTGCCGAGGGTAAAAGAGGCCACCAGTTCCTTCGCCAGAGCCTCTGCCCGGGTGGCTAACGCCTGCGGCAGAATAATCAGCGGGTTAATGGCTGACATCTCCGCAAAGACCGGGATCGGCTGCGGACGCTGCTGCGCAAGCTGCCAGAGCGCCTTACCGCCGCGCAAAGAACCGGTAAACCCGACCGCCTGGATCGCAGGATGACGCACCAGCTCTGCGCCAATGTCGGTGCCGAAAATCATGTTAAACACGCCCGCAGGAAGGGCGGCTTTCTCCACCGCACGCACAATGGCCTGGGCGGTGAGCTCCGCCGTTGCCATATGCCCCGGATGGGCTTTCACCACCACCGGGCAGCCCGCCGCCAGTGCAGAGGCGGTGTCGCCCCCTGCGGTGGAGAAAGCCAGCGGGAAATTGCTGGCACCGAATACCGCCACCGGGCCCAGCGCCGTCAGATACTGGCGCAGATCCGGGCGCGGTAGCGGCTGACGCGCAGGGAGTGCGGTATCAATGCGCACGCCGAAGGCATCACCCCGACGCAGCACGCCAGCAAACATGCGCAGCTGATTGCTGGTCCGGGCGCGCTCTCCCTGCAAGCGCGGCAGCGGCAGCGCCGTCTCCTGGTGGGCTATCGCGAAAAAGTCCTCGCCGAGTAAATCCAGCTCGTCGGCAAGGGTTTCGAGAAAGCGGGCGCGCACCTCGGGTGACGTCTGCGAGTAGATCGGGAATGCCTGTTCAGCCGCCAGCGCCGCAGCGGCGGCCTCCTCGCGGGAGGCCGGGTAAAAGCGGTATCCGGTGGGTTCACCGTCAGCGGCACGCAGGCCTGGCAGCGTCGCCTCACCGCTTGCCACGCGGCGTCCGGCGATAAACTGCTGGCCTGTTACAGAGAGAGATAAAGTCATCGTCACTCCTTTACTTAAAGGCCGACGTCAGGCAGGTGTGGGCGAGTCGCCAGCGCTTTCTCGACAATCGCTACCACCTGCGCACGGGTTTCCCCTTCCAGCGCCAGGCGTGGCGGACGGGTAATCGCGCTGCCGCGCCCCAGCAACTCTTCGCAAAGCTTGATGCACTGCACCAGATCCGGACGCGCATCCAGATGCAGCAGCGGCATAAACCAGCGGTAGAGCGCCATCGCTTCTTCATAGCGCTGCTGTTTTGCCAGGCGGAACAGCGTCTCCCCTTCACGTGGGAACGCGTTCGACATCCCCGAGATCCAGCCTTCCGCCCCCACGGCGATGCTCTCGACCACCACGTCATCCAGCCCGGCAAACAGCACAAAGCGGTCGCCAACGGAATTACGCAGGTCGATAAAGCGGCGGGTATCCCCGGAAGAGTCTTTAAAGCAGACGATGTTGTCGCAGTCGGCGAGCGTCGCCAGGATGTCCGGCGTCACGTCGTTTTTGTAGATTGGCGGGTTGTTGTACACCATGATAGGCAGGTCAGTAGCGGTTGCCACGCTGCGGAAGTGAGCCGCTGTTTCATGCGGTTTTGACGAGTAAACCAGCGCAGGCATCACCATAATACCGTCGACGCCCACGCGCTCGGCCTCTTTCGCCATCTTCTGCGCAAAGGCGGTGGTAAATTCTGCGACACCGGCGATAACCGGGATCTGGCCACCCGCCGCGTCTTTCGCCACTTCGATAATTTGCAGCTTTTCCTGCGTGGTCAGCGAGGTGTTCTCGCCCACACTGCCGCACACCACCAGGCCGGAAACACCATCCTTGACCAGGTTTTTCATCACCGTATGGGTGGCATCCAGGTCGAGAGAGTAATCGCTGCGAAACTGGGTGCTGACTGCCGGGAATACACCGCTCCAGTGAATGGCTTTCTTGCTCATGTTCGGTTCCTTGTCGTCAATTTGTTAAATCAAAGTGAATGAATGGTGAATATTCACTGACAGATTGACGTTTCAGGCGTCCGACGGCTTGGTGGTTTTCCTCCTCTTTGATGACGAAATTAGCACAGTGCGTTTGTCTTACCCGGCCAGCGTGACGCGAAAATCACGCGGCGTAGAGCCGGTCATGGCCTTGAACTGGCGGCTAAAGGCGCTGTGATCGGTATAGCCACATTGCAGGGCAATATCGGTAATCGGCGTATCGCCCGCCAGCAGCTCAGTCGCTTTTTCCAGACGGACTTTGTGGATCATCTGACGCGGGGTGAGGTGAAAAATGCGCTTACAGTAGCGCTCAATTTGCGCCACCGACATACCGCTCAGCGTGGTCAGCTCCTCCATGGCGATCGGCCGGTGGTAATGCTTGCGGATATGATCGTCGACGATCGCCAGCCGTTGCCACGCCGGGTGTCGCGCCTGCGCCTCCTGTAAGTCGTGTGAAATGCCCGCCATGCCGATCACCTGGCCCTGCGCATCCCGCAACGCCAGTTTCTGGGTCAGACACCAGCCGCGCTCACGGCCGTTATAGAGATGCATCTCCAGCTGATCGCGCAGCGTCACCCCTTCGCGAAGCACCCGCATATCCTGCTCGGTATAGCCCTGTCCCAGCGCGGAAGGGAAAACATCGGCAGAGGTTTTCCCCAGCAGCGAAGCCACCGTCTTAAATCCGCAGCGACGCGCCAGGGTCATATTGACCATCAGATAGCGCGCCTGCACGTCTTTAACAAAAAACACCACATTAGGAATGGCATTGAGCAGCGGCGCAATCAACGCCATCGCATGAAGCAAAGTCTGGATATTGTCCGGACGCTGGCGCGCCAGCCCTTCACAAATCTGGCTCAGTTCAGTCACTTCCAGTGCTGGCGAGGGTGCCAGCGCATCATCAATCACACAGGACATAACGCTTCCTCCCGATCAGTGAGCTGGATCTTTATTAACTTTTCGTTAACTCATCAAGCGCCCTTACCGCGTTTTGCGATCCTGCCACAGGTTTATGATTTACCCTGTTTCATCCACTGGCGCAGTCGCCTTTTTTGGTTTACCACACCACCAACAGAATGATTAATAAGAAATAAATATGAATTTCACTTTAGGGTGAAACCGGTCACTGTGCTGATTTCGTCATTTCTGGTGACGAAAGCGATCAAGCAGGAATCCCGGCCTTACGCCAGCATTTAGCAACAAGGTGTTAACTTTCCGGAGATCCCATGACAGCGCAGCACAGCGAACTGAGAGTAATTGACTCCCACACCGGCGGCGAACCGACCCGCCTGGTCATCGACGGTTTTCCGGATCTGGGCGCAGGAAACATGGCCGAGCGCCGGGACCGTTTCGCCCGCGACTACGACGACTGGCGCAAAGCCATTATTCTTGAGCCACGCGGTAACGATGTCCTGGTCGGCGCCCTGCTGTGCGAGCCGGCATCACCGCAGGCCACCGCCGGGGTCATCTTTTTCAACAACAGCGGTTTTCTGAACATGTGCGGTCACGGGACGATCGGGCTTGTCGCCTCGCTGGCCTGGCTTGGCCGCATTCAACCCGGCAAACATCTGATTGAAACCCCGGTGGGTGATGTGACCGCCACGCTGCACGAAGACGGCAGCGTCTCGGTAGAAAACGTCCCGGCATATCGCTGGCGCAAACAGGTGCAGGTTGAAACCGCTCACGGTACGGTCACGGGGGATATCGCCTGGGGTGGAAACTGGTTCTTCCTCGTCAACGATCATCCTTTTGCAGTGACGCCGGACAAGATCCCGCAGTTAACGGAGTATTCCTGGGCGATCCGGGAAGGGTTAGAACGTGCAGGTATTCGTGGCGAACATGACGGCATTATCGACCATATTGAACTCTTCGCGGAGGATGACCGGGTAGACAGCCGCAGCTTTGTGCTCTGCCCGGGAAAAGCCTGGGATCGCTCGCCCTGCGGCACCGGCACCAGCGCCAAGCTGGCCTGTCTGGCAGAAGACGGCAAACTCAGGCCGGGAGAAACCTGGCGGCAGGCGAGCATCATCGGCAGCGAATTTACCGCCCATTTCATGCCACAGAGTAGCAAGATCATCCCGACGATCCGTGGTGAGGCGTGGGTCTGCGGCGATAACCGGTTGATCCTCAATCCTGACGATCCGTTCCGCTGGGGGATTACGTTGTGACCGACACAGACGTCATTGTCATTGGTGCCGGGATCATCGGTGCCGCCAGTGCCTGGCAACTGGCAAAGCGCGGGCAGCGGGTCACGCTGATCGACGACGGTAACGCGGGCGCAACGGCGGCAGGGATGGGACATCTGGTGTGCATGGATGACGACCCCGCCGAGCTTACCCTTTCAGCCTGGTCTCTGGCACGCTGGCGGGAACTGACGCCCCGGATGCCGGAAAGCTGCGCCTGGCGCGGGTGTGGCACGCTGTGGCTGGCGGAAACACCGCAGGAGCTTGAACTGGCAGAAGAAAAACAACGGCGGATGGCGCAACACCAGGTCGCCAGCGACATGCAGACCCGCGACCAGCTTGCCGCACGTGAACCCCTGCTCACCTCCCGGCTCAGCGGCGGGCTGTGGGTACCTGGAGACGGGATTGTCTACGCGCCGAACGTCGCCCGCTGGTTAATTGATGATGCCGATGTCACGCATCTTCGTGACCGCGCCCTCGCAGTCGATGCCCCCTACGTCACCCTGCACAGCGGCAAGCGCCTGCGTGCGAGCGCCATCGTCATCGCCTGCGGTCTGGGGGCCAACGCGCTGCTTGGCGAAAACTGGCTACGGGCGAAAAAAGGCCAGCTGGCGATCACCGATCGCTACGCCCCGTTGCTCAGCCACCAGCTGGTCGAGCTGGGATACGGTGCCAGCGCCCATGCGGGCGGCACCTCGGTGGCGTTTAACGTCCAGCCGCGCCCCACCGGGCAGCTGCTGATTGGCTCTTCCCGCCAGTTCGACAATACCGACCGCGAGCTGGATTTACCGCTTCTGGCCACCATGCTGGCGCGCGCGCGTCATTTTCTCCCCTCGCTGGAGAACCTCAATATCATTCGTTGCTGGAGCGGCTTTCGCGCCGCGTCGGCAGACGGCAACCCGCTCATCGGCCCGCATCCTGCCCGGCCGGGTATCTGGCTGGCCCTGGGGCACGAAGGGCTGGGCGTCACCACTGCCCCCGCCACCGCCGAACTGCTCTGCGCGCAAATCCTCGGCGAACGCCCGCCCGTTTCACCGGATGCCTGGCTCCCCGCGCGGCTGCAAAAACAGGAGGCCATTGCATGACGACCCTGAACCTGATTATCGAAGACAAACCGTGCGACGTTCCTGCTGGCATCAGCATCGCAGCGGCGCTGGCACTCACGGGTAGCGGCGTGACGCGACGTTCGGTCAGCGGTGAGCTGCGCGCCCCCTTCTGTGGTATGGGCGTTTGCCAGGAGTGTCGCGTCACGGTGAATGGACGACGGGTACTGGCCTGCCAGACGGAATGTCAGCCCGATATGGTGATTGAAAGGAGCCAACATGCGAACGTTTGAGTGCGAGATCCTTATCCTCGGTGCCGGGCCAGCCGGGCTGTCGGCGGCACTGGCCGCCGCTCGCTGTGGAAAGTCGGTGATGGTGCTTGACGACAACCCGCACCCTGGGGGGCAAATCTGGCGCGATGGCCCGCAGGTTTCGTTGCCTCCTCGCGCCTTACGCCTGCGTCAGGCAGTGGCGGAACAGCCGGGCATTACGCTGCTGAACGGTGCCCGGTTGATTGCCCGCTCTGAACCGCATTCCGTGGTGTTTGAAACCGCAGACAGTTGCGGTGAGATCCGCTGGCAGCGGTTAATTCTATGCTGCGGCGCACGGGAACTCTCCCTGCCGTTTCCTGGCTGGACGCTTCCCGGCGTAACGGGAGCTGGTGGGCTACAGGCACAGATTAAACATGGCCTGCCGCTCAACGGCGAGCGGGTCGTCATTGCTGGCAGCGGGCCACTGCTGCTGGCGGTCGCCGGTACGGTGAAACGCGCAGGCGGAAATATCGTTGCCATCATCGAACAGGCACCAGTGAGCGCGCTGGCCCGGTTCGCGGCTGGGCTCTGGCGCTGGCCAGAAAAACTGCTCCAGCTCGGCGAGCTTTTTCCGCCCCACTATCACCCGGCAAGCCAGGTCACCCATGCCCGTGGGGAGACACATCTTCATTCTGTGACCGTGCGTCACGGGGAGAAAACACGTGAGATAGCATGCGACAGGCTGGCTATCGGCTATGGACTGGTGCCCAATATTGAACCCGGTCTTCTCTTCGGCTGCACCACCGAAAATCAGGCTATCCGGGTCGATGCTTCTCAACGCACCAGCGTGCAGGATATCTATGCTGCGGGGGAGTGCACCGGTTTTGGCGGCAGCGAACTGGCGCTGGCAGAAGGGGAAATTGCAGGTTATAGCGCGGCGGATAACCCCGGGAAAGCAGAAAAAGCCATCGCAACCCGCGCACGCTGGCAGCGTTTTGCCCGGGCGCTTCATACCACCTTCGCCTTACCGGAATCATTAAAAGACGTTATCACTGCCGACACCCTGCTCTGCCGCTGCGAAGATGTGCGCTGTGGCGATGTGCAACATGCCGAAAGCTGGCAGGCGGCAAAGCTCGCCTCGCGCTGTGGTATGGGCGCGTGCCAGGGAAAAACCTGCGCCACCAGCGCCCGCTGGCTGTACGGCTGGCAACTGCCGCAGCCGCGCGAGCCGCTTTCTCCCGCGCGTATCGACACGCTAATCCACCTGGCAAAACCGGAGGGCTGAGTTACTCCTCTTCCCCGCGTTCGGCAATATGTCGGTTGCCGAGCGCGATAAATTCTTCCAGCAGCGCCGTCAGCTGCTTCATCTTCTCCGACGTGTATTCCGCTTCAATCTGCTGATAGGCCTCTTCCACCTGCGCCTGGGCGTGTTCGTACAGCGCATTCCCCTCTTTGGTCAGCGACACGTACAGCTTGCGCTGGTCGTTCACCGGCTTTAAGCGTAGCACCAGTCCGTCGCGCTCCATGCGCGTCAGAATGCCCGTCAGGCTCGGGCGCAAAATACAGGTCCGAAACGCGAGATCGTGGAAATCCATCGACGGATGTTCAGCCAGCACACGCACAATCCGCCACTGCTGTTCGGTCAGGTTATGCCGCTTCACAATCGGGCGGAAGTAAGACATCGCCGCTTCCCGCGCCTGCAATAGCGCGATGGTTAATGAATCATGCATAGCCTCTCCCCACCAGTCATTAACAAGTAAACAATTACACAAAAGATGTTTTTATAAACAACTCGTTTTACGTCAAAAAGTCTAACAGAAACAACCTTATTTTATTAACCACATGATAAATAAATACTTAATTATTTATATGTAAATTTATTGTTATTCATATCACAAATTTTTCACTTCTGATTGCGAAACGAACAGCAAAAGCATAAAACCAGATCATTAATATATTAACGAAATCACAATCCGGACTTTCAGGGTGAGGAGTAGTCAATGAAAGGTACTGTTTTTGCCGTCGCATTGAACCATCAAAGCCAGCGTGATGCCTGGCGCGACGCGTTTGAAAAAGCCCCCTACACCACGCCGCCAAAAACGGCGGTGTGGTTTATCAAACCGCATAACACCGTGATCCGTGCAGGCGAGCCCATTCCGTTCCCACAAGGGGAAACGGTGTTAAGTGGTGCGACGGTGGCGCTGGTCGTGGGTAAAACTGCCAGTAAGGTGCGCGTGGAAGACGCGGCGGCATACATCGCGGGATATGCGTTAGCCAATGAAGTGAGCCTGCCGGAAGAGAGTTTTTATCGCCCGGCGATCAAAGCCAAATGCCGTGACGGTTTTTGTCCGCTGGGTGAGCTTGTCGCCGTTGATAACGTCGATAACCTGGCCATCATCACCGAAATCAACGGCCGCGAAGCTGACCACTGGAACACGGCCGATTTGCAGCGCAATGCCGCCGAACTGCTCAGCGCCCTGAGCGAATTCGCCACCCTCAATCCCGGTGATGCCATTCTGCTCGGCACTCCGCATTCCCGCGTCCCCCTGCAGCCCGGCGATCGCGTGCGCATTCTGGCGAAAGGTTTTCCCCCGCTGGAAAACCCGGTGGTGGATGAACGCGACGTAGCCATCGCACACGGCCCGCACCCACATGCTACGCTGTTTGCCCTGGGGTTGAACTACGCCGACCACGCCAGCGAACTGGACTTCAAACCGCCCACCGAGCCGCTGGTGTTTATCAAAGCCCCGAACACCTTTAACGGTGATAACCAGACGTCGGTACGCCCGGACAACGTTGAGTACATGCACTACGAGGCGGAGCTGGTGGTGGTCATCGGCAAAACCGCCCGTAAGGTGAGTGAAGCCGACGCGATGGACTACGTGGCGGGCTATACGGTGTGCAACGACTACGCCATCCGCGACTATCTCGAAAACTACTATCGCCCGAATCTGCGCGTCAAAAGCCGCGACGGGCTGACCCCGATTTCCCCCAACATCGTGCCGAAAGCGGCCATTCCCGACCCGCACAACCTGGCTCTGCGCACCTTCGTTAACGGCGAATTACGCCAGGAAGGGACCACGGCAGACCTGATCTTCAGCATCCCGTTCCTGATTGCGTACCTGAGCGAATTTATGACCCTGCAACCGGGCGACATGATTGCCACCGGCACGCCGAAAGGGCTTTCCGACGTGGTGCCGGGTGACGAAGTGGTGGTGGAAGTGGAAGGCGTGGGCCGCCTGGTGAACCGAATTGTCAGTGAGGAGACGACAAAATGAAAAAGATAAATCATTGGATCAACGGCAAAAACGTGGCGGGAAGTGACTACTTCCACACCACTAACCCGGCGTCTGGCGAGGTGCTGGCAGAAGTGGCCTCCGGCGGCGAAGCCGAAATACACCAGGCCGTTGCGGCGGCAAAAGAGGCATTCCCGAAATGGGCTAACCTGCCGATGAAAGAGCGCGCGCGCCTGATGCGTCGTCTGGGTGATCTGATCGACCAGAACGTGCCCGAGATCGCTGCCATGGAGACCGCCGACACCGGCCTGCCGATCCACCAGACCAAAAACGTGCTGATCCCACGCGCCTCGCACAACTTCGAGTTTTTCGCCGAAGTGTGCCAGCAGATGAACGGCAAAACCTACCCGGTCGACGACAAGATGCTGAACTACACCCTGGTGCAGCCGGTGGGCGTTTGCGCGCTGGTGTCGCCGTGGAACGTGCCGTTTATGACCGCCACCTGGAAGGTTGCGCCATGCCTGGCGCTGGGCAATACCGCAGTGCTGAAGATGTCTGAGCTCTCCCCGCTGACGGCCGACCGTCTGGGCGAGCTGGCGCTGGAAGCTGGTATTCCAGCCGGCGTGCTGAACGTAGTGCAGGGTTACGGTACCACCGCAGGCGATGCGCTGGTGCGTCATCACGACGTGCGCGCCGTGTCATTCACCGGCGGGACGGCTACCGGGCGAAACATCATGAAAAACGCCGGGCTGAAAAAATACTCCATGGAGTTGGGCGGAAAATCCCCGGTGCTGATTTTTGAAGATGCCGACATTGAGCGCGCGCTGGATGCCGCCCTGTTCACCATCTTCTCCATTAACGGCGAGCGCTGCACCGCGGGCTCGCGCATCTTCATTCAGCAGAGCATCTACCCGGAATTCGTCAAACGCTTCGCCGAACGCGCCAACCGCCTGCGCGTAAGCGACCCGACCGATCCAAACACTCAGATCGGCGCGCTGATCAGCCAGCAGCACTGGGAGAAAGTCTCTGGCTACATCCGTCTCGGTATTGAAGAAGGCGCGACCCTGCTGGCGGGCGGGCCGGATAAACCGACCGATCTGCCTGCGCACCTGAGAGGCGGCAACTTCCTGCGCCCAACCGTGCTGGCGGATGTCGATAACCGCATGCGCGTGGCACAGGAGGAGATCTTCGGGCCGGTGGCGTGCCTGCTGCCGTTTAAAGACGAAGCGGAAGGTCTGCGCCTGGCCAACGACGTGGAGTACGGTCTGGCGTCGTACATCTGGACCCAGGACGTTAGCAAAGTGCTGCGCCTGGCGCGCAACATTGAAGCCGGCATGGTGTTTGTGAACACCCAGAACGTGCGTGACCTGCGCCAGCCGTTTGGCGGCGTTAAGGCCTCCGGCACCGGGCGCGAAGGCGGCGAGTATAGCTTTGAAGTGTTCGCCGAGATGAAAAACGTCTGTATCTCTATGGGCGACCATCCGATTCCAAAATGGGGAGTCTGATATGGGCAAGTTAGCGTTAGCGGCAAAAATTACCCACGTTCCGTCGATGTACCTTTCTGAGCTGCCGGGGAAAAACCACGGCTGCCGTCAGTCGGCCATCGACGGACACAAAGAGATCAGCAAGCGCTGCCGTGAGCTGGGCGTCGATACCATTATCGTTTTCGACACCCACTGGCTGGTGAACAGCGCGTACCACATCAACTGTGCGGACCATTTTGCCGGGGTCTACACCAGCAACGAGCTGCCGCACTTTATCCGCGACATGACCTACGACTACGACGGTAACCCTGAGCTCGGCCAGTTGATCGCCGACGAAGCGGTGAAGCTTGGCGTGCGTGCCAAAGCGCACAACATCCCGAGCCTGAAGCTGGAGTACGGCACACTGGTGCCGATGCGCTACATGAATAGCGACAAGCACTTCAAAGTGATCTCCATTTCGGCGTTCTGCACCGTTCACGACTTTGCCGACAGCCGCAAGCTCGGCGAAGCCATCGTCAGCGCGATTGAGAAATACGATGGCACGGTGGCGGTGCTGGCCAGCGGGTCGCTGTCGCACCGTTTTATTGATGACCAGCGCGCGGAAGAAGGGATGAACAGCTACACCCGCGAGTTCGACCGCCAGATGGACGAGCGCGTGGTAAAGCTGTGGCGCGAAGGCCAGTTCAAAGAGTTTTGCAGCATGCTGCCGGAGTACGCCGACTACTGCTACGGCGAGGGCAACATGCACGACACGGTGATGCTGCTGGGGATGCTCGGCTGGGACAACTACGACGGTAAGGTGGAGTTTCTCACCGAGCTGTTTGCCAGCTCCGGTACCGGCCAGGTCAACGCTGTTTTCCCCCTGCCTGCTTAAGGAGCCACCATGCCGCATTTTATCGCTGAATGTACCGACAATATCCGCGAGCAGGCCGACCTGCCGGGATTGTTCGCTAAAGTGAACGAGGCGCTGGCCGCCACGGGTATCTTCCCGCTCGGCGGTATCCGCAGCCGCGCGCACTGGCTGGACACCTGGCAGATGGCCGACGGCAAACATGATTACGCCTTTGTGCACATGACCTTGAAAATCGGTGCCGGGCGAAGCCTGGAGAGCCGTGAGGCCGTGGGTGAGATGCTGTTTGAGCTTATCAAAACGCATTTCGCAGATCTGATGGTGGCTCGCTATCTGGCGCTGTCATTTGAGCTCGACGAGCTTCACCCGACGCTCAATTACAAACAAAACAACGTGCACGCGCTCTTTCGCTGAGGTCTTTTATGCTCGATAAACACACCCATACCCTGATCGCCCATCGTCTGCACCAGGCGGAGCAATCCCGCGAACAGATCCGCCAGATCTCGCTGGACTACCCGACGATCACCATCGACGACGCCTACGCCGTGCAACGCGAATGGGTCAGCCTGAAAATCGCCGAAGGCCGCGTACTGAAAGGCCATAAGATCGGTCTGACCTCCAAAGCAATGCAGGCCAGCTCGCAGATCAGCGAACCGGATTACGGCGCGCTGCTGGACGACATGTTCTTCCACGACGGCAGCGACATCCCCGTCGATCGCTTTATCGTTCCGCGCATCGAAGTGGAGCTGGCCTTCGTGCTGGCCAAACCGCTACGCGGCCCGAACTGCACGATCTTCGATGTCTACAACGCCACGGACTACGTGATCCCGGCGCTGGAGCTGATCGACGCCCGCTGCCACAACATCGATCCCGACACCCAACGCCCGCGCAAAGTGTTCGACACCATCTCCGACAACGCCGCCAACGCAGGGGTGATCCTCGGTGGTCGCCCGATTAAACCCGACGAGCTGGATCTGCGTTGGATCTCCGCCCTGCTCTATCGTAACGGCGTGATCGAAGAGACCGGCGTCGCCGCAGGGGTACTGAACCATCCGGCGAACGGCGTGGCATGGCTGGCAAATAAACTGGCCCCGTACGACGTGCAGCTTGAACCGGGGCAAATCATCCTCGGCGGTTCGTTTACCCGCCCGGTGCCCGCCAGCAAGGGCGATACCTTCCATGTCGATTACGGCAACATGGGCTCCATCAGTTGCCGCTTCGTCTAGGAGACAACCATGCAAAACGCATTCAAAACGGCGCTGAAAGCCGGAACGCCACAGATCGGTTTATGGCTGGGGCTGACCAGCAGCTACAGCGCCGAACTGCTGGCAGGCGCGGGCTTCGACTGGCTGTTGATCGACGGTGAACACGCGCCAAACAATGTGCAAACCGTCTTAACGCAGTTACAGGCGATTGCGCCTTACGCCAGCCAGCCGGTCGTGCGCCCGTCGTGGAACGACCCGGTGCAGATCAAACAACTGCTCGACGTGGGCGCGCAAACCCTGCTGGTACCAATGGTACAAAACGCCGATGAAGCCCGGCTGGCGGTAAGCGCTACCCGTTATCCCCCTGCGGGTATTCGCGGTGTGGGCAGTGCGCTGGCCCGTGCGTCACGCTGGAACCGTATCCCGGATTACCTGCAACAGGCGAACGATGCCATGTGCGTACTGGTGCAAATTGAAACCCGCGAGGCGCTAAAAAATCTGCCGCAGATCCTGGATGTAGAAGGGGTTGACGGGGTGTTTATCGGCCCGGCGGATCTCAGCGCAGACATGGGTTTTGCGGGTAATCCGCAGCACCCGGACGTACAGGCTGCTATCGAACAGGCCATTGCCCAGATACGCGACGCAGGCAAAGCGCCCGGCATCCTGATGGCGAATGAAGCACTGGCAAAACGCTATCTCGAACTCGGCGCATTGTTTGTCGCCGTCGGCGTTGATACCACCCTGCTCGCCCGCAGCGCCGAAGCCCTGGCAGCGCGATTTATCGAAAAACCGGTTACGTCAGTTAATAACAATAAATCCGTCTACTAAACGTAAGATCTGGAGCGCACCATGACGACCTCTACCCTGCAAAATAATAAAGCTGTTGAACATCGCGTCATTAACAAACTGTTCCGTCGCTTGATCGTGTTTCTCTTTATCCTGTTTGTCTTCTCGTTTCTCGACCGTATTAACATTGGCTTTGCCGGGCTGACGATGGGCAAAGATCTGGGCCTGACGTCCACCATGTTTGGCCTGGCGGCAACGCTGTTTTACGTCACCTACGTGCTGTGTGGGATCCCGAGCAACATCATGCTGGCAAAGATCGGCGCGCGCCGCTGGATCGCCGGGATCATGGTGGTGTGGGGCATCGCCTCGACCTGCACCATGTTCGCCACCAGCCCGCAGACGCTCTATGTGTTGCGCATGCTGGTGGGTATTGCCGAAGCCGGCTTCCTGCCGGGGATCCTGGTCTATCTAACCTGGTGGTTCCCGGCGTATCACCGTGCCCGCGCCAACGCGCTGTTTATGATTGCCATGCCGGTGACCATGATGCTCGGTTCGATCCTCTCCGGGTACATTCTGGCCATGGACGGGCTGTGGAACCTGAAAGGCTGGCAGTGGCTGTTCCTGCTGGAAGGCCTGCCGTCCGTGGTGCTTGGCGTGGTAACCTGGTTCTTCCTTAACGATACGCCGGATCAGGCCACCTGGCTGGATGATGACGAAAAGCAGGCACTCAAAACCATGATCGCCCGCGAGCAGGAGCTTGCCGTTGCGCATTCCGCCACGCCGCGCTCGACACTACGTGAAGTATTGACCCCTGCGGTGCTGCTCTACACCCTGGCCTATTTCTGTCTGACCAACACGCTCAGCGCAATCAACATCTGGACGCCACAGATCCTGCAAAGCTTTAACAGCCACAGCAGCAATATCGTGATCGGCCTGCTGGCGGCGATCCCGCAGTTTTGTACCATCCTCGGGATGATCTGGTGGAGCCGCCGCTCCGACAGGCTGAAAGAGCGAAAAAAGCACACCATCCTGCCGTATCTCTTCGCCGCGGCGGGATGGATGCTGGCCTCAGCGACGGATCACAGTCTGATCCAGTTGCTTGGCATCATCATGGCCTCAACCGGATCGTTTACCGCCATGGCGATATTCTGGACCACGCCGGATCAGGTTATTAGCCTGCAATCACGCGCAGTGGCGCTGGCGGTGATCAATGCCATCGGCAACGTGGGATCTGCCGTCAGCCCGCTGCTGATCGGCATTCTGCGTGATGCGACCGGAAGCTTCAGTTCAGGATTGTGGTTTGTCGCCGGTCTGTTGGTGGTCGGTGCGCTGGTATTAACACGCATCCCGATGACGCACCGGGATCAGCAGAGGAGCGGCCATGTGCCAGAGCCCTATCGCCAACATTGATATCAGCAAGGAGTACGACGAAAGTCTGGGCACCGACGATGTGCACTACCAGTCATTCGCCCGCATGGCGGCCTTTTTTGGCCGCGACATGCAGGCGCATCGTCACGACCAGTATTTTCAGATGCACTTTCTTGATACCGGGCAGATTGAGCTTCAGCTCGACGATCACCGCTATTCGGTGCAGGCACCGCTTTTCGTCCTTACACCGCCGTCGGTGCCGCACGCGTTTATCACTGAATCCGACAGCGACGGGCATGTCCTGACGGTGCGTGAGGATCTGATCTGGCCGCTGCTGGAAGTACTCTACCCCGGCACACGCGAAACGTTTGGTCTGCCGGGGATCTGCCTCTCCCTGGCCGACAAACCGGATGAACTGGCGGCGCTGAAGCACTACTGGCAACTGATCGAACGCGAATCCAGGGAACAGCTGCCCGGACGTGAACATACGCTGGCACTTTTGGCGCAGGCGGTGTTCACTCTGCTGCTGCGCAACGCGAAGCTCGACGACCATGCTTCAGGCGGGATGCGCGGCGAGCTCAAACTCTTCCAGCGCTTTACCCAGCTGATTGATGCTCACTACCACCAGCACTGGACGGTGCCGGAATATGCCAGCGAGCTGCACCTCACCGAATCCCGCCTGACCGATATCTGTCGCCGCTTCGCCAACCGCCCGCCGAAACGGCTGATCTTCGACCGGCAGCTGCGGGAGGCCAGACGGTTGCTGCTCTTCTCCGACAGCGCGGTCAGTGAGATTGCCTGGCAGTTGGGGTTTAAAGATCCGGCCTATTTTGCCCGCTTTTTTAACCGCTTAGTGGGGTGTTCGCCAAGCGCGTATCGGGCGCAGAAAGTACCGGTTTCCTGAACGTATCCCGGTCCGTAGGGCGGGTAAGCGCAGCGCCACCCGCCTAAAAGCCGCACAGATCACAAAATCCAATCCCACCCGAAAAGTACCCGTCGTTGTCCCAATCGTCCCTTCACGTTACGCCTCTCTCACGCTTCAATTAAACAACAAAAACAAAACATAAATTTAACAACACTATTCCGATACGAGGTCCCTATGAAGCCTGAAGATTTCCGCGCTGATGCCAAACGTCCATTAACCGGTGAAGAGTATTTAAAAAGCCTGCAGGACGGTCGGGAGATTTATATCTACGGCGAGCGCGTCAAAGACGTCACCACCCACCCGGCATTTCGTAATGCGGCAGCCTCCATCGCGCAGATGTACGATGCCCTACACAAACCAGACATGCAGGACACGCTGTGCTGGGGAACCGATACCGGCAGCGGCGGCTACACCCATAAGTTCTTCCGGGTGGCAAAAAGTGCCGACGACTTGCGCCAGCAGCGTGATGCCATCGCCGAGTGGTCGCGCCTGAGCTACGGCTGGATGGGGCGCACGCCGGATTACAAAGCGGCATTTGGTTGCGCGCTCGGCGCTAACCCGGCCTTCTACGGTCAGTTCGAGCAGAATGCCCGTAGCTGGTACACCCGCATTCAGGAAACCGGCCTGTACTTCAACCACGCAATTGTTAACCCACCGATCGATCGCCATAAACCCGCCGATGAAGTGAAAGATGTCTACATCAAGCTGGAGAAAGAGACCGACGCGGGAATTATCGTCAGCGGTGCGAAAGTGGTGGCAACCAACTCGGCGCTGACTCACTACAACATGATTGGCTTCGGCTCCGCGCAGGTGATGGGCGAAAACCCGGATTTCGCACTGATGTTCGTCGCCCCCATGGATGCCGAAGGCGTGAAGCTGATCTCCCGCGCCTCTTACGAGATGGTGGCTGGCGCAACCGGCTCCCCGTATGACTACCCGCTCTCCAGCCGCTTTGACGAGAACGATGCGATTCTGGTGATGGACAATGTGCTGATCCCGTGGGAAAACGTGCTGATCTACCGCGATTTTGACCGTTGCCGTCGCTGGACAATGGAAGGCGGCTTTGCCCGTATGTACCCGCTGCAGGCCTGCGTACGTCTGGCGGTAAAACTCGATTTCATCACCGCCCTGCTGAAAAAATCGCTGGAGTGTACCGGCACGCTGGAATTCCGTGGCGTACAGGCAGACCTGGGGGAAGTGGTGGCCTGGCGCAACATGTTCTGGGCGCTGAGCGACTCCATGTGCTCTGAAGCTACGCCGTGGGTCAACGGTGCATATCTGCCGGATCATGCCGCGCTGCAAACCTATCGCGTTATGGCGCCGATGGCCTATGCGAAGATCAAGAACATCATCGAGCGTAACGTCACCAGCGGGCTTATCTACCTGCCGTCCAGCGCGCGTGACCTGAACAACCCGCAGATTGATCAGTATCTGGCGAAGTACGTGCGCGGCTCTAACGGCATGGATCACGTCGAACGCATCAAAATTTTAAAACTGATGTGGGACGCCATCGGCAGCGAATTTGGCGGCCGTCACGAGCTATACGAAATCAACTACTCCGGTAGCCAGGATGAGATCCGCCTGCAGTGTCTGCGTCAGGCGCAGAGTTCCGGCAACATGGACAAGATGATGGCAATGGTCGACCGCTGCATGTCCGAGTACGACCAACACGGCTGGACAGTGCCGCACCTGCACAACAACAGCGATATCAACATGCTGGATAAGCTGCTGAAATAACGCAGCGGGAGATGACAATGCAATCAGAACAACGTCTGCGTTTTCGCGATGCGATGGCCAGCCTGTCGGCCGCAGTGAATGTTATCACCACTGAGGGTGAGGCTGGTCGCTGCGGGATCACCGCCACCGCCGTCTGCTCGGTAACGGACACCCCACCCTCACTGATGGTGTGCATCAACGCCAATAGCGCCATGAACCCGGTATTTCAGGGCAACGGCAAACTGTGCGTTAACGTGCTGAACCATGAGCAAGAGATAATGGCTCGCCACTTCGCCGGAATGACCGGTATGGCAATGGAGGACCGCTTTGCGCTCTCCTGCTGGCAGAACGGCGCACTGGCACAACCGGTGCTGAAAGGCGCGCTGACCAGCCTTGAAGGCGAGATAAGCCAGGTGCAAACCATCGGTACGCATCTTGTTTATCTTGTTGAAATTAAAAATATCATTCTGAGTGACGCGGAACATGGCCTGATCTACTTCAAACGCCGTTTTCACCCGGTCATGATGGAGACGGAAGCCGCAGTATAACCCCTCTCGCGCTGGCCTTTTTCTCTGGCCAGCGCCGCTTTCCACAAAAATCCCTAAGGTTTCCACTAAATCACGCCGTTATATAACCATAAGAGAAATTTTCTGTGCCTGAATACTGACATCTGTTGTCAGTGCCATCCGCATCATTCAGCGCATACACAAATATACAGGATCACCTTATGGCTAAAACGACGCGGAGCCGCTCGGCTGAACGTCTGGTCGATATTCTGGTTGAACTACATTTAAACGGTGTGGTAAACCGCAGTGCGCTAATGGAAAAATTTAAAATTACCGAGCGTACCGTCTACCGGGATTTAAATGCACTCTCTCCGATTGTTGAACATACCGGTAATGGGCTATATCGACTGATCCATTCTTCACAATCTCCCGGCGGACAAGGATTACATCACTCACTGGCTAACTTCCTGAATGCTGATAGCTTTTTCCCTGAAAGAAATGCGGAATTCTGGCAGAAACTTGAAACACGCGTTGACGAAAACCATATTCTTATCCTTGGGAATGAAGCAGAACATACGGTACAACGCGATATTCGTCTTCATTTAGCGAAAATCGAGAAATCGATTAAGAACCATAATGTTTGTCAGATCGTTTATAAGAGTAAAACCCGCCTGATTAATCCCTATAAACTCATTAACAAAAAAAATATATGGTATTTACAAGCCACCGAAAATGGCAGACTGAAATCCTTCTCATTGAGTCAGATTAGCTGGCTTGATATTCATACGACCACCTTCACTCCTGAAGAAAATGCCCGCGAGCTACTGGAAAAAAGCCTCGACCCCTGGGTGTCGGAAGATACTTTCGCAGTGAAAATATTTATTAAAAATAATATTTCACATTACTTCCTGCGCCGTGATCTCCTGCCGAAGCAAGAATTGCTGGAGGAACAACACAGCGGCGTCACGCTGCGCTGTCAGGCGGCACACGAAAATCAGATCCTGCCGCTGCTTTTCTACTGGCTGCCAGACATTCAGATCCTGGAGCCGAGCTGGCTTAAGGAGAAGCTCATCAGAACCCTGGAAAGCTACCTGGCAATTGAGAGCAGCGCGCATAACCAAGTGATCTCAATCACATAATTTTGACCGCTGGCGGCGAACCGGAACCACTCGCCGCCACCTTTGACCGCTCACCTGGCACTTTCAACCACTCATCCATTTACCCTCCTTTACACACGCGACGTTCTGGCAAGATCCCACCAGCATTAATCAACACCTCCTCACAACGAACCCTGACCCTTTTTTCTTTACATAAAAAACCAGGTCTATTATGGATACTAAAAAACTACTGAAGCACGTGCCCTGGGCCTTACTCGGGATCCTCGGCGCTTTTTGTCTGGCGGTTGTCGCATTACGCCGGGGCGAGCACGTAAGCGCCCTGTGGATCGTGGTCGCGTCTGTTTCCGTCTATCTTGTTGCTTATCGCTACTACAGCTTGTACATCGCGCAGAAGGTCATGAAGCTCGACCCGACGCGTGCCACTCCGGCGGTCATTAACAATGACGGCCTGAACTATGTGCCAACCAACCGCTACGTGCTGTTTGGTCACCACTTTGCCGCTATCGCTGGCGCTGGCCCGCTGGTCGGCCCGGTACTGGCCGCGCAGATGGGTTACCTGCCGGGCACCCTGTGGCTGCTCGCCGGTGTAGTACTGGCGGGTGCCGTGCAGGACTTTATGGTGCTGTTTATCTCTTCTCGTCGTAACGGCGCCTCTCTGGGTGAGATGGTCAAAGAAGAGATGGGCCGCGTGCCGGGGACTATCGCCCTGTTCGGCTGTTTCCTGATTATGATCATCATCCTCGCGGTGCTGGCCCTGATCGTGGTGAAAGCCCTGGCTGAGAGTCCGTGGGGTGTCTTCACCGTCTGCTCTACTGTGCCGATTGCGCTGTTCATGGGTATCTACATGCGCTTCCTGCGCCCTGGACGCGTGGGCGAAGTGTCGGTGATTGGTATTGTGCTGCTGGTTGCCTCCATCTACTTCGGCGGCGTGATTGCGCACGACCCGTACTGGGGCCCGGCGCTGACCTTCAAGGACACCACCATCACCTTCGCGCTGATCGGTTATGCGTTTATCTCCGCTCTGCTGCCGGTATGGCTGATTCTGGCTCCGCGTGACTACCTGGCGACTTTCCTGAAAATCGGCGTGATCGTCGGTCTGGCGATCGGTATCCTGGTGATTAACCCGGATCTGAAAATGCCAGCAGTGACGCAGTACATCGACGGTACTGGCCCACTGTGGAAAGGCGCGCTGTTCCCGTTCCTGTTCATCACCATTGCGTGTGGTGCTGTATCGGGCTTCCACGCGCTGATCTCTTCAGGTACCACACCTAAGCTGCTGGCGAACGAGAAAGACGCTCGTCTGATCGGCTACGGTGCCATGCTGATGGAATCCTTTGTGGCGATCATGGCGCTGGTTGCTGCGTCCATTATCGAACCGGGTCTCTACTTCGCGATGAACACGCCGCCGGCGGGCCTGGGCATTACCATGCCAAACCTGCATGAGATGGGTGGTGACAACGCGGCGCTGATTATGGCGCAGTTGAAAGACGCAAGCGCACATGCTGCAGCGACCGTCAGCTCCTGGGGCTTCGTGATTTCGCCTGAGCAGATCATGCAGACCGCGAAAGACATCGGCGAACCGTCCGTGCTGAACCGTGCAGGTGGTGCTCCGACGCTGGCTGTGGGTATCGCACATGTGTTCCACAAAGTGCTGCCGTGGGCAGACATGGGCTTCTGGTACCACTTCGGTATTCTGTTTGAAGCCCTGTTCATCCTGACCGCGCTGGACGCCGGTACCCGTGCAGGCCGCTTCATGCTGCAGGACCTGCTGGGTAACTTCGTGCCGTTCCTGAAGAAAACCGACTCTCTGGTTGCGGGCGTGCTGGGCACGGCAGGTTGTGTTGGCCTGTGGGGCTACCTGCTGTATCAGGGCGTTGTCGACCCACTAGGCGGCGTGAAGAGCCTGTGGCCGCTGTTCGGTATCTCTAACCAGATGCTCGCAGCCGTTGCTCTGGTGCTCGGTACCGTTGTCCTCGTGAAGATGAAACGCACCAAATACATCTGGGTTACCGTGGTCCCTGCGCTGTGGCTGCTGCTCTGCACCACCTGGGCGCTTGGCCTGAAACTGTTCAGCGCTAACCCACAGCTGGAAGGCTTCTTCTTTATGGCTAACCAGTACAAAGAGAAGATTGCCGCAGGCGGCGCGGACCTGACTACGCAGCAGATTGCCAACATGAACCATATCGTGGTGAACAACTACACCAACGCGGGTCTGAGCATTCTGTTCCTGGTGGTGGTGTACAGCATCATCTTCTACGGCATCAAAACCTGGCTGAAAGTGCGTAACGCCGAGGGGCGTACGGACAAAGAGACCCCGTATGTGCCGGTGCCGGAAGGCGGCGTGAAGACCTCTTCACACCATTAATCCGCAATCCTCCCCCTCTCCCTTTGGGAGAGGGTTGGGGTGAGGGGAACACAAGCCCAGCGGACTCACATCGCCGGGCTTTTCTATCTGGAACCCACAATGTTTGGTAACTTAGGCGAAGCAAAAAAATACCTTGGTCAGGCGGCGAAAATGCTGATTGGCATTCCGGACTATGACAACTACGTTGAGCATATGAAGACCAACCATCCGGATAAGCCGTACATGACCTACACCGAATTCTTCCGCGAGCGTCAGGAAGCGCGCTACGGCGGAAGTGGAGAAGGCGGCGTCCGCTGCTGCTAAAGGAGACACCATGACCCCGATTGCCGTCACCCTGCTGACCGGTTTCCTCGGCGCAGGTAAAACCACCCTGCTGCGCCATATTCTGAACGAGCAGCACGGCTTCAAAATCGCCGTTATCGAAAACGAGTTTGGCGAAGTTTCGGTAGATGATCAGCTGATCGGCGATCGCGCCACGCAGATCAAAACCCTGACCAACGGCTGCATCTGCTGCACCCGCTCTAACGAACTGGAAGACGCTCTGCTGGACCTGCTCGACAGCCGCGATCGTGGTGACATCAATTTCGACCGTCTGGTGATTGAATGCACCGGCATGGCTGACCCCGGCCCAATTATTCAGACCTTTTTCTCCCATGAGATCCTCTGTCAGCGCTACCTGCTGGACGGCGTGATTGCACTTGTCGATGCCGTCCACGCCGACGAACAGATGAATCAGTTCACCATTGCTCAGTCTCAGGTGGGTTATGCCGACCGCATTCTGCTGACCAAAACCGACGTGGCGGGTGAAAGTGAAAAACTGCGCGATCGCCTGACGCGCATCAACTCCCGTGCCCCAATTTACACGGTGACGCACGGCGATATCGACCTGTCCCAACTGTTCAATACCAATGGCTTTATGCTGGAAGAGAATGTCACCTCGAAGCCGCGTTTTCACTTTATGGCCGACAAGCAAAACGATGTGTCATCGATTGTCGTCGAGCTGGACTACCCGGTGGATATCAGCGAGGTCTCCCGCGTGATGGAGAACCTGCTGCTGTCGTTTGCCGACAAGTTGCTGCGTTACAAAGGGATGCTGTGGATTGACGGCGAGCCGAACCGCCTGCTGTTCCAGGGTGTGCAGCGCCTGTACAGCGCCGACTGGGATCGCCCGTGGGGAGAGGAATCACCGCGCAGCGTGATGGTGTTTATTGGTATCCAACTCCCGGAAGAAGAGATTCGGGCGGCGTTTGCGGGTCTGAAGAAATAACTGCTATGCATCCCCTCTGCCCTGTAATTTATTAACCTGAAGCGATGAATTTTGTATCAGGAAAATGAATAAATTACAGCGATGTCCTGGTCCGGCTGTAAATCGCCGAAGCGTTTCCGTAGGGCCGGGGCGAGGCGCAAGGATGCGCCGAGAGGGCGTGGCCTGCAGGGATGCAGGCTCATGCCCGACCCGATAGCCCGAAGGAATAAGCTGAGGGAACCGCGAAGCGGCGATTTACCGCCGGGAGCCCGGGTCGCCAGGGTGGTGGCGATTGAGCCACCCTGGCACGTTCACAGGTCATGCCGTTCCAGAATAGCAAGGAACATAAAGTGAACGGAATAACCTCCACAGCGGTATGTTCCCCCTCACCCCAGCCCTCTCCCTCAAGGGAGAGGGGGCCGTCTGTGCAGGCATTATTTTGTGGGGAAACTTATTTCACCGCCTCCGGCAGCGTCACAATCCACAGCTCGCTGTCAGATTCCGGCTTCTTCAGCGGCTTCACGCTGAGCGTGGTTTCAACCGGCTTGTCATCAAGCGTCAGCGTCCCCTGCGCGTTCACCCGATAATCCTTGAGCTTCTTGCCCTCGACCGGGTTTTGCATTACCGCTTTCACGCCAAAGTCGTTGTCGTTTGCTATTGCCAGCGTTTTGCTGTCGATCAGCGCCATCCCTTCGGCCTTCTCCTGCTGCCAGCCGAGGGCACGTAAATCGACGACCTGCGTTTTCTCCGCAAGGGTTATGCCGCGCTGCGCCAGGGTCTTCTCATCATCAAACTCGGGGTACTCGCCCGGCTTGTCAAAGGCTGAAAGGTCGCTCGCCTTGCTGAGATCCACCTTGTAGATCAGGTTACGCATCCCGTCGTTTTTATCGCTTCCCTGCTCAATCAGCAGGATGTGCTGGTCATCGAGCGCCACAATGTCGCCAATTTTGGCATCACTGTTTTTGCTGTAGGCGGAGCTGTCGATGGGATAACCGTACATCGCGGTTTTCCCGGTCGCCGGATCGAAGCTGACCAGACGCGTAAACAGCGCCTGTTTTTTACTTTTACCGTCGATATCCAGCGTGCTTTGCACAGCGGCAATAATGCGCCCATCAGGCATACGGGTCAGGCCTTCAAAGCCCCGGTTCGGTTGACGCCATTTGATAATGTTTGGCAGACCGCCCGCGATGGATTTTTCCCCTTCCGCCGCCTGCGGCCCGTGGATCGCCAGGATTTTCCCTTTGCTGTCGACGTTTATCAGGAACGGACCATACTCATCGCACAGCCAGTAACCCCCTTTTCCGTCCGGCGTGATGCCTTCCGTGTCCAGCCCACGGTTGTCACCTTTTAGCGTCTTTAACGTGTCGCTTAACGCGACCTCATTAGTGGAGCCAATCACGCCGCTTTGCAGTGGCAGACCGTTAATCTCGCCCTTCTCGTCATGCAGAGGGCGAGCATCAATGGCCTCGGCTTTACCGTTTTGCACACGGATCGTCATCAGCAACGGCGCGAAATCCGGCGTAACAAAAATTTTGGCTTCGTTTTTACCCATTTTTGGCGCATCCGCATTCGGACCGCGATCGGTAACCGTCACGAAGGTCAGTGCATCACCCTGCTTGCCCGTAAACAGCAGGCCAGAACCAATACCCACTGGGAGCCCGTTCGGGAACGCATCGGCAAACGCGCCGCTGTATTTCACATGGGAGCCGTCAGGGAAGCTGACGATATATCGCTCAGCGGTAGGCTGTGCCGCCAGGCCAGAGAAAGAGAGCGCACAACCGATAAGCACAGGAATAATTTTTCTTTTCATATTGTTAGCATCCATAGAGTGAAGCCAACACCGTAAAGAATCAACGTGTCAGAAAAATGACATTGGATGGCGAGGTATAAAACATGAAAAAACTGGATATCCTTCTTCTTTCTGCTCTGACGATGAACGTCAAGTTGGGTATATCCGGAAGCTTCTTAATGAAGCGCTGCAAGACGGTAGTCTGACGTGGTATAAAAAACGTCCAGAAGGAGTTCCCATGACCAATACCCGACACATCCGCCAGACGTTTCACCGCACCTCAGGGCTTGAGTTGCGCAGTACGTGGCAGAGCACGCAAGCGTACAAACGTCATTGTCATCCTCAGCTCTCCATTGGCGCGATAGTAGAAGGCCAGACCAGCTGCATATGCCATGACAGAGAGTACATCCTCCAGCCCGGGGACCTGATTGTGATCCCGGCTTATGTGCCGCACAGCTGCAACCCCGTCGCCGGAAAGCCGCGCAGCTACCACATGCTCTATATCGACACCGGGCTTCCTTTGGCGCTTCAGGTGATTCGCGACCCTACTCTCTTTAAGCACTACCTTGATATTGTTGAGACAATGTCTCCTGCATCCTTGGGCACGCTGCTTTCCGCCCTTCCCCGTTGTGCGGATAATGCAGAGTCGCTTCGCTCAACCAGCCAACAGGTTCAGCAGGCGTTTCTTGACGACCTTGCCGCACCGCCTTCCCTCGACGAACTTGCCCAACGATTCTCGCTGCGCAAGGAGACGCTGATCCGCACTTTCAGACAGGACACCGGCCTGACGCCGGGCAGCTTCCTCAACATCTCCCGTGTGGAGTATGCCAAAGCGCGGCTGCGAGCCGGGGATAATATCGCCGACGTCGGCTACCAGAGCGGGTTTGCCGACCAGAGCCATTTTCATAAGACCTTCGTGAGCTATACCGCCGCCACGCCGCGCCAGTACGCCACGGGCCGATCAATATCAGACAATAAATAGGTTCTGCCTTTCCGTAGTCTGTACCCGGTTTTGCATTCTGAGGTCGCTATGGAACTGTTCTTCCCTTCCGCTTTTCTCGCCCTGGCGCTGGCGCACTTTGTTGCCCTGTTAAGCCCGGGCCCGGATTTCTTCCTGCTTGTGGGTTACTCGGCGCGTTATCGGCTGCGCGGCAGCGCCGGGCTGTGCCTCGGTATCGCTGCGGGCAACGGGTTGTATATCTTACTGGTCATTATCGGCTGGAGCGCGCTGCGCCAGTTTACGTGGCTGTTTACGCTTATCGAGTTTTGCGGGGCGCTGTACCTGCTGTGGATCGGCTCGCATCTGGTGCGCAGCGGCCAGCAGGCGCTGGCGCTGAATGAAACTCACCAGCGCTTCCCTTCACTGCGTAAGCAGATCTTTTTGGGGCTCGGCTCCGCGCTGCTTAATCCGAAGAATGCGTTGTTCTATCTGGCACTGATGACGGCGCTACTGGGACCGGACGTCACGCTGCTTCAGCAATCGACCTGCGGCGTCTGGATGGTGATGGTGGTGCTGGTGTGGGATCTGGCACTGGTGTCGCTGATGGGGTTGCCCGCCGTTCAACAGAAGCTCAGCCGCTCGCTCTGGTTGATTGAACGCGCGGCAGGAGTAGTGCTGATGGGGTTTGGTGGGTGGGTGTTGTCGCGGTTGCTATGAAAGGATTTTCACAGGCCCTTCTTAAGCCCCTAACCGATAATCCCAGTCATCCGTATGAATAACGTTGCCGTCACGGTAATGCCAGGTAATCTTTTCATAACGAAGCAAAACAAGCTCAAGATGCCCCTGTTTTTCATGATAAGTATCTTTCACGTCATGCATCAATGAAAACAATGTGACGATCTTCACCGCTTCCAGCGTTATCGTGAAATAGATTTCTTCCTGACCGGCATCGTTGATTCGATAAAGGTCGATAGTCGCTTTCCTGAGTGTACCTCCCGTACTCAGTGCTTTGTATAGCAGAACACTGGAAGCATCAATTTCCTTTTCAATAAGAAATGGGCGATGCTGGCGTTTACTCAACATTCTGCCATTATGAAGATCAGAGTTATAACTTACGTTATGATAGAGTCCTAAGACTTCAATCTGGTTTTCACGGTCTTTAACCTTTACGCTACCTTTTATGATATTACCCGCATCGTCCGTTAAGGACATATATCCTGGGATGGCCATTTAATTATCCTTTTCGAATGGAACTGAGTTTTCAACAGTAGCGATCATAACAGCGAGACATCTTTTACCCTTAGGGTTGTTAACCTTAAACATCTCCCTGATTGAATCTACATAAAGCTTATTACTCTCTGCTTCTGTCTCCGGAAAATTAGCAAAAGAGCAGATTTGTTCAATAGTGAGCAACGGTTTATCGTCTTTTAAGATTGCTAAGACTCCCTCAGGGTTATGTGGGATGGCTTCTGAAAGCGCCGCCTTTAAATCTTCAGCGGTACCAGCGTCCACCCCGGGTTCGATGGCACTCGCTACGACTAACCATGCATGGGTTCCTTTACTTATCTCCGGAATTACATGGTTCCACCATTCCGACCCTTCACTATCATTTGAATACAGATTATCCACAACACTCCTGGCACCGTTGTTATTTATCATCTGCATAATCTGCTCAGGAGAGTTATCTTTTGCCAATAACACTACCGAAAAACACGAGAAGAAAAAGACGATGAGATTTTTCATCATCTCACCACCAGTATTGTGTCACCCGAATTATAAATCAGATGACGCTTATCCTGTCCATTCATAATAATGCAACCTGCTGACGCTGAACCTGGCGGTTGCCCTTTCTTATCACCATGAATTTGAAAATGACTCCTACCAAAAGTATTGGTCCCCGCTATAGGTTCAAGAATAATCGCCTCGGCACTTTTGTGATTATTCCACCCGGCAATAAAATAAACACCTCGTGGAATAGGGCCTTTGTTTCGTTGCCGTTCACACCCAGGCTTATCTTTTGATTCACCGGCACCACTATAGCAGTTAGCAACAAATCCACCATTATGACTTAATATTCCTGTAGAAACCTCATATTCCCATGTCATTAATTCCACTCCCGTCATTAAAATTAATTCACCTTAAGACTAATAAAGGGCAAAAGTTACTACATCAATCACAGAATCTTACATTCGGGAATAGATAAGCACAAAAAACATAGAAAAATTAATGATGAATAATTGTAATGTATATATTTATTGGATAATAAAAGTTTGTTCATTCCAGGAATCCTCTCCATACATCAGCTTTGCATTTTTCGTTCAATTCCCTCTATCCTTACCCCATGGAAAAAATAACCGAACTCAAACGCGCCAAGCTGTTGGCGCTGTCGCTGCTACTGCTGGCCACTGCGGCGTTTATCATCACCCTGTTCCTGCCGCAGACCTTCTGGGTGCGCGGCGTTAAGGCCATTGCCGAGGCGGCGATGGTCGGCGCGCTGGCAGACTGGTTTGCCGTTGTCGCGCTGTTCCGCAGAGTGCCCATTCCCTTCATCTCGCGCCATACGGCAATTATCCCGCGCAATAAGGACAGGATCGGCGACAATCTTGGCCAGTTCGTGCAGGAAAAATTTCTTGATACCCAGTCGCTGGTGGCGTTGATCCGCCGCTATGAACCCGCGCAGATGATCGGTGCCTGGTTCAGTAAACCAGACAACGCCCAGCGCGTCGGGCTGCATCTGATGCAGGTGATGAGCGGTTTTCTCGAACTCACCGACGACGGACGCATTCAGCGTTTGCTCAAGCGCGCGGTGCATAAGGCTATTGATAAAGTGGATTTCACCGAAACCAGCGCCGTGATCCTCGAAAGCATGACCAGAAATAACCGCCACCAGGTGCTGCTGGACGCCATCATCAACCGCCTGATTACCCTGATTCAGCGGGAAAGCACACGGGACTTTATTGCCGACCAGATTGTCCACTGGCTGAAGACCGAGCATCCACGTAAGGCAATGGTGCTGCCCACCGAGTGGCTGGGCGATCAGAGTGCGGAGATGGTATCGAACGCGGTAAACACCCTGCTGGATGATATCAGCCACGACCGCACACACCAGATCCGTCAGGCGTTCGACCGCGCCACGCTGAAGCTTATCGACAACCTGAAAACCGATCCGGAGATGGCGGCGAAAGCCGACAACATCAAACACTATCTGAAGAACGACGAGGCGTTTAACCGCTATCTGGGTGAGATGTGGGCTGACCTGCGCCAGTGGCTAAAGGCGGATATGCAAAGTGAAGATTCGCGTGTGAAGCAGCGCATCGCCAACGCCGGGCTGTGGTTTGGCGAAACGTTAACAAACGACGCCAGCCTGCGCGCATCGCTGAATGAGCATCTGGAGCAGGCCGCGCACCGCGTCGCACCGGATTTCGCCGCGTTCCTGACGCGACATATCAGCGACACGGTGAAAAGCTGGGATGCCAAAGATATGTCCCGTCAGATTGAGCTCAACATCGGCAAGGATTTACAGTTTATCCGTGTCAACGGCACGCTGGTGGGCGGGACGATTGGCCTGATCCTGTTTTTACTCTCTCAGCTCCCCGTCGTACTGAGGTTCTAATCTTCTTTGGGCGGCGCGATAACGTAGCGCGTCGCCTCGAAGCGATTGAGGATCAGGTGTACCAGAAAGATCATCGTCAGCGTCGCCACCAGCGAAAAGGTGACGGACGTGATGCGATAGAGATCGCTGAACACCAGATCGCTGTCGGTGTGCATGTTTTGCCCGAACATAATGCCGATGGTGGTGATGCTGGAAAACCCCACCCCGGCCCCCACTTTCTCCATCACATGCAGACGCGCACCAAACGCCAGGCCGAGGCCAATAAGTGGCATCATCAGCAGCATATGGCTGCTGTGATCGTAGAGGATAAGCTGGACGACCAGAATATAGAGACAGCCCAACACCACGCCAGCCACGCGCCAGATGGAGCTCATCACCGCGCCGCGATAGTGCATCGGGAACAGAATCAACACCCCGGCCATTAGCGCGGAAAGGGAGTCACTCAAATCACTTATCTGGAAAACCACGAAAATCATCGTTGCGACGGTGCCAGAAAGCAGCGACTCGTGTCGCACCCGGGCGTCATCTTTCTCAATCAACGGCGGTGGCTTGCGTGGCTCCACATCTGGCAGGAGATAGTTCATCAACGCGCTCAGGCTCACGGCCATGACGCTCGCTTCAATGTTCGAAAACAACAACGTGTGCCAGTTAGTCGTGGGATAGCTCATAAAATTGAGCATCACACTCTGACACACCACCCCCATCGAACCGAAGAGGAACAGCGGCCCCTTGCTCATAAAGCGAAAACGCATCACGTACAGGGCAAACACCACCAGCGTCATAATGAGCGGCCATTGCGACAGATAGCCGATGATAATTACCATTTCAACGCAGTTGAGCGATGCGCTGAAGATAAACTGCTTCGCCACGTGACGGTTAAACACCGGGACCAGCGACAGAAGCATGATCGGGTAGACCACATAAAACACGCCGTAGCTGGTGTTGTAGAAACTCGAGATGCTCAGGGCAATCATCCCGGCAAACACGATGCGCAGGGTCTGACGAAAATCGTTTGCCGTGTAGACGATATTACCGTGCGGGGTAAATACCCGTGCCAGCGTATTAATAGACATAGTGCAGCAGGCTTACCGGTGGATCTGCATCCCGGAGAAGAAGCGGGCAAACGGGCCTTCGCTGTTGTAGAGCTGCACGGTCGCGCGCGCGCCTGTCGGGAGTGACTTCGGCAACGATTCATCCAGCGTGACGTGAACACGCATTCGCTGGGCATCACGTACCCAGCGGTTAGAGGTTTCCGGCTCTGACAGTTGGCCGCTAACAGCCTCCTGGCCCGCCAGGATCCCCGCATCGCTGCTGGTCACGTGGGCGCGGAATACGTGCCCCGGAAAAGCGTCAAACACCACAGCCGCGTCTGTGCCCTGATGGGTATGACGCAGACTTTTTTCACGGAAATCGGCCACGATATCGGTCTGGTTGTTCACCAGTGCCAGCGCGGCTGAGCCTGACGAGGCATAGAAGCCGGGGCTTAACTGCAGGTTACTCACCGTACCGTCTGCCTGCGCGTAGACCTTCGTCCAGCCGAGATTCAATTCTGCGTCATCCAGCGCGTTACGATATTTTTGCAGCGTCACATTGCGGTGCTCGTCCCGCTCGCCGCGCTGGATACGCAGGTTCTGGATGTTGGCCTGAATCGAGCTGACAGACTGTTCGCTGCTCTGCCAGGTGGTGCGGACTTTATCCAGATCCGCCTGCGAGACGTTCTGCAGGGTGCTCAGCTTCTGATAACGATCAAACGTGACTTTGTCGTTACGCGCGGTCAGGATCGCAGTCTTCAGGTTGGCCTGCGCGGCGGCGATCTGCGCGTCCAGCTGTTCGTTGGAAAGGCGAGCCTGCTCCAGCGCGATTTGCGCCTCTTCCACTTTATTGCGAAACGGCGTGTCATCCAGTTCAAAAAGCAGATCACCTTTCTTCACCTGGCTGTTGTTGTGGACGTGAACTGCCGCCACGTAACCGGAGACGCGTGGAGAAACCGGTGTCACCACACGCATCACGGTGGAATCCGGCGTCAGCGGGATCCAGATATCCGCGACGACAAAATAGACAAACATCAGCAGGAAAGAGGCAATACTCACCCTTACCCAGCGGGCAAACTTTTGTTCAGGGGTCATTATTTTTCGATCTTGTTATCTTCTTCGCGGATTGTCCGCAAATTGCAGGCGATTTGATTCAACGTGGCGCTGAAAATCTCGATATGCTCCGGCGCGATGTTTTGCGATACACGCGTCTGAAGCGTCTCAATGACCTGGGTGAGCCTTTTTAATATGGCTTTTCCCTCAGGCGTCAGCGTCAGAAGCCGGATGCGCTTGTCATAAGGCGATACAGTGCGCAACAGGTAACCCTGTTTTTCCAGCTGTGTCAGAGTGCGCATCAGCGGCGGCAGTTCAATGCCCTGCACTTCCGCCAGCTCACTCACCGAGACGTTATCCCCAAGTTGATGAAGCTGCATCATAACTGTCCAGCTCGACTGGGTTAAACCGGTATCGAGAATGGCATCGTCAATGACAGCACGCCACTGACGCACGATCATTGCCATCCGCATGCCCATCGGCCTGCGGCTAAACAGCTCTTCTTCACTCATAGGGAAACCTCTCGTCACACACGGCCACGATAATAGTTACCAGGGTAAGTATCAAGAAACGAGAGGGAAAAGCGCAGGAATTGCGAAACGATATCTCCCTCTCCTTGTTGGCTGAGGGATCCCCAGTAATATGGTCATGCCGGATCAGGTATGACAGAACCCGCCGGTGCCTGATGCTGCTTGCCTGATGGCGTCAGTGTAAACACTTCCTTTCTATCCTGTAGTCTGCCAGCCACATCATTTAACGGCAACGGCACAATAATCAAGGCAGGTGAAGACAAAAGCAGGAAGGAACCGGTCTTATAAATAGTGTATTCTTTTTATCAGGTTAAAGGAGACGTGAATGACAGTGAAAAACCAGGAACTAATAGCGGCAGGATTCACCAGTAAGGATATCGAGAGAATCAAACGTCACCAGGCGACGGGGGAATCTCAGGAAAAGGTTCTGAAAGATCTGGCCGGCTATTTCCTGTCGGTAGCCTGGATCACAGGCGGGATGGCCATCATCACCCTGCTCACCGCGATCTTTGGCAGTGCCAGCCATGTTATCTCCTGTCTGGTTGCCGTCGTCTTTCTGCTGATTGTGCTGCTTCTGGTGATGCCAGTCAGACTTGGCTATAAATCATGGAAGCTGATGAGATCACATATCAGCGACTCCGGTCATCACGGGTAAGGAGTTCCAGTACCACCTTCGCACTGACCCCCCATCCCAGAACCTTCATCGTCAGTTTGCCCGGAGACATGGTTTCCACCTTGCGGTAATAGTCTCCAGGAAGGTAACGAAAAAGACGCCAGGCCTCAGCTTTCCCGGTCAGACCAAACACACCATAAACGTTGGCTGCAAGCGTAGTTGCATTAAAGATCCCCAGGCCGACATCGCGGCTGAAGCCCATAAATTCCGCTACGGACATGGCGCCGTCCGCAAGGATCCCCTCTGAAGCAGGTTCATTCAGGAGCTGGCGGGCTGCCTCCCGTGATACCGTATTAAGGGCATCACCGACCAGAACGGCACCGGCAAGCATACCAGCAGGCGTCATCGTTGCGATCATAACACCGCCAAACACAGCCTGAACGCCGGCGAGAACGACCTTAATCCCGGATATGAAGTATCCGACAATTTTATTCTGCTCTGTTACATACTGAATTTCAGCGTAGATTCGGGCATAACCGGTTTTCAACATGCGCGACTGTTCAAGCAGGAACTCATTCTCAGCCCTTAGTTTTTTCAGGCAGGTAATGCATTCTTCATCGCTCTTTGCTCTCCTCGCCGCGTCAAACTGTTGCATGACAACCTGTCTTATTTCATCCACAAATTTCAGACGGGTCAGTGAATCACTGAGGTGCATGGCCGCGACGGTATTTGCGGTATTCACAAGCTTTCGGGCTTCCAGATTGATCATTGTATCAGCCCACTGGCGCCGACTCTGCCCAGGAAAAAGAGCGATATCCATTGCATATTCCTTTTCTGTCGTCAGGACGAATATTCCTTAACCGACCAGCCTGGGTCAGTTTGGGTATAGAGAACTATTGTACAGAAAGCCTGTTTTTGGAACAGGGTTACCAGGAGCAATAGGAGGTACACCAGACCTGTCGGAGAGGGACAGAGTGAGGGCATCAGCCCGCAGCGGAACTTAACGGCTAAAATGTTTAGTAATGACATCCTTCCCCAATGCCGTCACCACCACCTCCCGATACCCCGCCACCCGCTGGATCCAGCCTTTACTTTCCAGATGAGTAAGCAGCGCCGCGCCCGCCTCTCCGCCCAGGTGAAACCGCCGCTCGCTCCAGTCGAGGCAGACGCAGCAGGCCTTCCGGCGGGAATGAGCATTTAACGAAATGCCGAGTTTCAGGAACTGCTCACGGCCATATAGCGTAAGCGCTGAACCGTCTGCCTCCAGCCAGCCTTCCGCAAGCATGAAATCGTAGATCTGCACCGCCACCGTACCCGCCAGATGGTCGTAGCAGGTCCTGGCTTCCCGCATGGCTTTCGGCGCGGTGGTTTCCGGCGGCGTAATGCGACTCCAGGAGAGCCCCATCATCTGCTCCACCAGCTCCGCCACGTCGTGCCCGGCAAGGCGATAATAGCGGTGACGACCCTGAGAGAGGCAGGTAATCAACTTCCCTTCCACCAGACGGGCGAGATGCCCGCTGGCGGTCGACGGCGCAACGTCTGCCGCGGTGCTCAGTTCGGTAGCCGTCCACGCGCGCCCGTCCATCAGCGCGCAGAGCATCTTCACGCGCGACGGATCGGCCATTGCCGCCGCCACCGCTGCAATGGCCTGTTCCAGCACCGCACTGTTATCTGGCGGTAAGCTCGTTTTTAACATGGGTCGCCCAGGGTTCGGTGATCTCAGCGGCCAGCTTATCATCATCCGTCAGCAGAATAAGGTGATTTGCGTGGTCGCTATACTGAGTAAGAATGGACACACCGCGTGCCGCCAGCGCCGCCGCGATGTCACCTAACTCGCCGGGCCGCTCCTGCCTGAGTTTCCTGATAATCGGCTTGCGCACCGCCTGCACGGTAAATCCTGCCGCCATCAGAACACGTTGCGCTTTTTCTCCATCCTCAACGAGAAAATGGGCATCGGTACCAAATACGCCACCGCCCTCCAGCCCCACGCCGTTGCGGCCTAACAGTTGCCCAAAGCGCGCCAGTTCGCCGGGCCTGTCGCTGAAAATCACATGAACGTCATACATCGGCATGCCCTCCGGTTTCGGAACTATACTCCCGCACCATCTGTGCCACCCGAATGCGGTAGTACGCAAAAATTGACGCCCGTCCTTCAGCCTGCGCCGCCTGGTGAAAAACGTTCTGCTTCCAGTGACGGATAGCCTCTTCGTCACGCCACCAGGAAAGGGACAGAATTTTGCCGTCGGTGGTCAGGCTCTGGAAACGTTCGATATCAATCAAGCCGTCGATGTCGGCCAGCAAAGGCTTAAGCTCTGCGGCAAGCTGAAGATAGCGCGCCTGATGGGCTGGCGCGGCTTTGGCTTCGAAAATGACTGCGATCATGAGGGTCTCTCCGTGGTGATGTTGAGGAGAGCATGCAGGATGGAAAAGTACAATGCTTCGGTGAATAGCGAAGTTTTAGCCCAGAATCGACCTCGGCTCCATAAACGCCCGAATCCCCCACTCGCCCATCTCACGCCCCACGCCAGAGTGCTTAAACCCGCCGAACGGTGCTTTCGGTTCATGAGTGAGCGTGTTTACCAGCACGCGACCGGAGACAATCTGCTGCGCCACGCGACGCGCACGCTCCACATCACCACTCAGTACCATCGCACTCAGACCATACTCGGTGTCGTTGGCAATGGCGACAGCCTCCGCCTCGTCCTGATAGGGGATCACGCACAACACCGGGCCAAAAATCTCGTCACGGGCAATCGTCATCTGGTTATTCACGTCGGCAAACAGCGTCGGACGCACAAACCAGCCGTCCTGCGTGCCTTCCGGTCGCCCTTCACCGCCCGCCAGCAGGCGTGCCCCCTCTTCTGTGCCCTTGCGGATATAACCCTGTACCCGCTGCCACTGCTTTTCGCTGACCATCGGGCCGACATCCGTTTCGCTATCGCGCGGGTCACCGGATTTCACCGCCGCCACGGCCTGCGCCAGCGCGGTTTCGATCTCCAGCTTACGCGACTGCGGCACCAGAATGCGCGTTCCGGCCACACACGCCTGTCCGCTGTTCATAAACCCGGCCTGAATCACAAGCGGGATAGCCTTAACCAGCTCCACATCATCCAGCAGGATCGTCGGCGATTTACCACCTAACTCCAGGGTCACGCGCTTAAAGCTTTCCGCCGCGTTGCGCAGGATAGCCTTACCGGTATTCGTCGAACCGGTGAACGAAATTTTTGCCACGTCCGGATGGCGGCTGATGGTGTCACCCACCGTTTCGCCACGCCCGGTGACGATATTAAACACACCCGGCGGCAGCGCGGCATCACGCAGCGCTTCGGTGATAATCTGGGTTTGCAGGGCGCTCATTTCGCTCGGCTTGATAACTGCCGTACAGCCCGCTGCCAGCGCGGCTGCCAGCTTGCCGCAGATAAAGCCCGCGTCGCTGTTCCACGGCGTAATCAGCCCGGCCACACCAAGCGGGGTCATCTGCACCGTTGCCGCGCCTGCGGGGGTCACGAATTCAAACGCCTCCAGCGCCTCTATCGCCTGAGCAATAACATCTGCCGGATAGCTGGCCATCCACGCCGAGCGCGAGGCCGGCGCGCCGTACTCTTCGATGACGGCTTCCAGCAGATCGTCATGACGGGCCACCACAGCCGCGTGCATACGCTTCAGCGCAGCGATGCGCTCCTGCTTTGAGGTTTGCGACCATGCCGGAAACGCCGCTTTCGCCGCCGCGATGGCGCGCTCTGCGTCAACCTCATCCGCCAGGCGAACCTGCCCTATGACCTGCGCCGTCGCCGGGTTGTACAAATCAAACCGTTCGGTGCCGTGCGGGGTAACAAATTCGCCGTTAATAAAGATCTGCTCGATAGTGTGCATATAACCCTCCTGAGGTTGTGTAAGGACAGTCTGGCACGGCTTCTCCGTTGCGATAATCCACGCTATGCTGCAAGGGTTGTTTCGATTTTCAGGATAATCTATGCATCGTTCAGGTCTGACAGAGCTGGAAGTGGTAATGGCCGTCGTGCGGCGCGGTAGCTTTCGCGGCGCGGCGCAGGAGCTGGGGATGTCCGCCACGGCGGTGAGCAATGCTATCGCCGGGCTGGAGAGTCGCCTTGATACCCGCCTTTTTAACCGCACCACCCGCAGCGTAGCGCTCACCGATGCCGGACAGCGCTACGTGGCACGTATTGGCCCAGCATTGCAGGCGATCCGTCTCGCCAGCGAGGAGATCCACAGCGATACCGGGGAACCCGCCGGAACGCTGCGTCTGAACGTGCCAAACAATATCGGCACGCTATTCCTGGATCAGTTGCTGATCGACTTTATGATCCGCTACCCAAAAATGCGCGTGGAAACGGTAAGCGAAGCAAAGATGATCGACATCGTTGCTGAAGGTTATGACGCGGGGATCCGCCTTGAAGAGTCCGTGCCTCAGGACATGATCGCCGTGCCGCTGACCGGAGAGATCCGCCAGCTTATCACCGCTACGCCGGGCTATTTCGCCCTGCACGGCATACCCGAGACGCCGGACGATCTGCTGCAACACCAGGGGATCGGCATGCGTATGGCCCACGGCGGGATCTACCGTTGGGAGCTGGCGCGTCGGGGTGAAACGTACGCGCTTGCCGTGCCGCCGCGCTTTGCGACGTCCGATCTTTTTGCTTCGATCCGCGCCGTGAAAGCGGGATTAGGCGTGGGATTTTTGCCGGAACTGTATATCCGGGAAGAGCTTGAGAGTGGAGAACTGGTGAGCGTCCTGAACGACTGGGCGCAGCCCTTTGCCGGGCTGCGCCTGTATTACCCCGGCCACCGCCACGTCCCGCCAGGACTACGGGCGCTGGTGGCGATGATCCGCGAGCGCGGGATTATTCCAGGTTAGCTTTATTCAGCCCGTAAGCCGCGTCCAGCGAGCCGGGAGCCATGCGGGACGTGATCCCCAGGCGGTTCCAGGCGTTGATGGCCACGATGGCGAAATTCAGCTCTGAAATCTCGACGTCCGAGAAGTGCTCCGCCACGCTGCGGTAGAGCGCATCGCTCACACCATGCACACCAATCTGGGTCAGCGCTTCGGTGAAGGCCAGCGCGGCTTTTTCGCGGGCGCTGAACAGCGGGGATTCACGCCATGCCGCCAGATGGTACAGGCGCAGCTCGCGCTCGCCGGCAATTTTGGCCTCTTTCGAGTGCATATCCAGACAGAAGGTGCAGCCGTTCAGCTGCGACACGCGAATGTCGATCAGGTGCTTCAGCGCCGGGTCGATGGAGGTTTTCGCCACCTCCATGCTCAGGGCAGACAGCGCGTTGGCGAGGGCGGGAGTGGCTTTATGGTGGTTAACGCGAGTGCTCATTGTCTTTCCTCTTTTTTGTGCGGCATGTGTCATGCGATGAGGCAAATCTACGCCGTTCATGACATAGTAAAAAGATACAAAAAACGTGAAATGAGGTAGGACATGAAGCCGGGTTATCACGAGATCTATACCCGCTATCGCGACAACATCACGCGCGGCGTGCTGAAGCCTGGCGACAAAGTGCCTGCTATTCGGGTCCTGGCCGAAGAGCTGAAAGTGGCGCGCAAAACCGTCGAAACGGCCTATGCCATCCTGACGGGCGAAGGGTATCTGGTGAGTCAGGGTGCGCGCGGCACGCGGGTCAACCCGGATTTACTATTGTCGGAGAAAAATGCCCCTGCGGAACAGCCCACCGGTACGCTTCCGGCATCGCTTATTAGCCAGCGAGAACGGGCCGGTTTTCTGCGCCCCGGCATCCCCGCGCTCGACAGCTTCCCGTATAAAAAATGGCTGCTGCTGGCAGGCCAGGCAACGCGTGCCATGCGCCAGGAGGAGATGCTCAACCCGCCAGTCCTGGGCTGGTATCCGCTGCGCCAGGCCATCGCCAGCTATCTCAACATCTCGCGCGGGCTCTCCTGCAGCGCCGAACAGGTGCTGATCACCAGCGGCTACAGCGGCAGCCTGCGCCTGATCCTCGACACCCTCGCCAGCCGCAGTGATAAGGTGGTGTTTGAAGATCCGGGCTACTTTATGGGCCAGCAGTTGCTCAAGCGGATCGTGCCGCGCCTGCACACGGTTCCGGTCGATCGCTGCGGCATCGACACGGAGTATCTACTTCGTCACCATCGCGATGCGCGTTTTGCCATTGTCACCCCGTCGCACCAGAGCCCACTGGCAGTGACGCTCTCCCTGCCGCGTAAACAGCAGCTTCTCGATTGGGCCAGCCAGAACGAAGCATGGATTATTGAAGACGATTACGACGGTGAATTTCATTACACCCGTAAGGTACTGCCTTCGCTGAAAAGCCTCGACCAGCACGACCGGGTGATCTTTATGGGTACCTTCAGCAAAACCATTATGCCGTCACTGCGCATGGGTTACGTGGTGATGCCCGCCAGCACCGTCGGGGCGTTTACCGACTGCGCAGACATCACCACCAGCGGCCAGCCGGTGCTGACGCAAAAGATCCTCACCGCGTTTCTCAACGAAGGCCATTTTTTCCGTCACCTGAAAAAGATGCGCGCGCTATACCAGACCCGCCGCGACTGGATGATTGCCGCCCTGCGCGAGGTGTATGGCGATCTGTTTTTCACCGAGCAAAACGATGGCGGGATGCATATTGTGGCCTTTCTGGCGAAAGGCAGTTGCGACAGAGAAATCGCCCGTTGCTGGCAGGAACAGCAGTTGCAGGTGAATGCGCTCTCGGAGTGGTATCGCGGGTCGGGTAAACGTTATGGGCTGGTGATGGGTTATAACAATGTGCGAACGTATCAGGAGGCAATACAGCTTCTAAAACGACCCTATTCAGAAACACTCATAATAATAGAAAAATCATCTTGAGCCTTAGTTTGTCTTTAAGATACTCTGATCGAAACAAGTATATCATCTTTAAATTGTTCGGCTTTTTTTCGGCAGTCTTCCTCTACTTTTGCATCGGACAATGTCAGGAGGCTTCTTGAAAAAGATAGTGTATGCACAAAATCCGCCCATTCTAAACCTGAGATAATTGAATTTTGGCTATGCGCAATTTCATTACGTATTTTTTCAATTAATTTCATATAGCGATCAAATTTACTTTTACTACTAAATTCAAATGTCGAAAGAAATTCACTATTATTCCTTAGGATAGATTTCTTATCACAAAACTGGATGCAATCTAGTAATGATATAGAGTCATTGAGACCCTTTCTTGTCTCGAAAATATTGTTCGCACCTTCCATTCTTTCTGAGCTAACGTATTGCTGCCATTGATTATCTGGAAAATAATAATTTATCCAGAAATTAAGATGCATTTCTACCAATGAAATGACACCAAAAAAATAAGTACGAGGCAAGGGTTTATTTAGATCTGCACGAGTGATTATCGCTACAATTTTACCATCACTTGTAACATACTTAAAAAAATCATCGTTTAAAATTTCGAGAAGTTCTACAAGAGATGTTTTATCATCAATGCATGATGTTTTTTCTATTCTAATAATATAATCACGAACTTTTCCTTGCTTTAGTTTTGCCCTTTCAACTTGACCTATAATTTCACCTTTTTCACTGACTACGGCAGTAATGTCAAAGTCTCTTTGAGTAAGAGCATAATGTGCATTAGATGCATCATCGCTATCTTTACAGCATAGAATTGGTTCGCAAATGAGGCTCACAGAAATCTTTTCAAGGAAAATACTATTGATGGATTCGAAGCGGGTACCATTACGTCTGTAACCTGTCAAAGGAGACATCCAAAGTTGTGCGCCCATTATTCACCTTTCATTAAAACTAAAAATTGGGGCGGATAATAACGCCCTGCACATTTTTCACGATGTAATAATAAAAGAAGCTGATTGGTTTGTACAAAGTCTCGATCGAAAAAATGCCTGCACTGATAGCTGAACATTGCCGGGTAGCGGCTGCGCCCTACCCGGCCGGGACGATCACACATCATACCGCGACAACCCAACATCCCTGAGCTGCTCGTCGCTCATCTGACTCAGAATGCGGCGGGTACGGTGAATGCGGTACCAGTTGCGTAGCGTTTTCGCGATCCAGACAAACGCAATAAACGGACGTTTTGAACGATTCTCATAGAATTCCATGATGCTCTCCTCGCTGTGCCAGTGGGAATATCATCAGGGAAAACGGCATGCACAATACAGATTCAAAAACAGCTTTTGTTTAACATACAGATCCGCTAAAACAGTATCTGCATGCCTTTTTTTGCGGCAATCTGTACTGGTTTTACAATCTGTATGGTGAAAACAAAGGATACAGCATGACGCGCTACCAACATCTGGCCAACCTTCTGGCAGAACGCATTGAACAAGGGCTGTATCGCAGCGGGGAACGTTTACCGTCGGTACGTGCGCTGAGCCAGGAGCACGGCGTGAGTATCAGCACCATACAGCAGGCTTATCAGATCCTCGAAAATCTCCAGCTGATCACCCCCCAGCCGCGTTCCGGATATTTTGTCTCACAACGTAAATCCCAGCCCCCCGTTCCGGCCATGACGCGCCCGGTGCAGCGGCCCGTGGACGTGACACAATGGGATGAGGTGATGATGCTGCTGGATGCCCGCGCCGACAAAGAGATGATCTCCTTCGGTGGCGGCTCACCGGACATTAACCAGCCAAGCCTGAAGCCTCTGTGGCGCGAGATGAGCCGTATCGCGCAACACAACCCGAGCGAGATGCTGAGCTATGACGTACTCGACGGCCGTCTTGAGCTGCGCGAGCAGATCGCCCGCCTGATGCTGGATGGCGGCTCGACCGTCGCGGCGAATGAGATTGTGATCACCAACGGCTGCCACGGCGCGCTGTCGATTGCTCTGCTCTCAGTCTGCAAGCCGGGTGATATCGTGGCAGTCGAGTCGCCGTCGTTTCACGGTACCATGCAGATGCTGCGCGGCTTTGACATCAAGGCGATTGAAATTCCCACCGATCCTGAAACCGGGATCAGCATTGAAGCGTTAGAACTGGCGCTGGAACAGTGGCCGATTAAAGCGGTGATCCTGGTGCCGAACTGCAATAACCCGCTGGGATTCATCATGCCGGAAGCGCGTAAAAAGCAGGTACTGGCTCTGGCCCAGCGGCACGACATTGTGATTGTGGAAGATGATATCTACGGTGAGCTGGCGGCGGAATACCCGCGCCCGCGCACCATTCATTCGATGGATATTGACGGCCGCGTGATCCTCTGTAGCTCATTTACCAAAACCGTTGCGCCGGGTCTGCGCGTCGGCTGGATTGTCCCGGGACGCTATTACGACCGGGTGATGCACATGAAATACGCCGCAGGTGGCTTTAACGTACCCGGCACCCAGATGGCGGTGGCAGCGTTTATTCGCGACGGCCATTATCATCGCCACGTGCGCCGTATGCGTCAGATCTATCAGCAGAATATGGAAACCTATACCTGCTGGGTCCGGCAGTATTTTCCGGCGGGGATATGCGTGACGCGTCCGCAGGGAAGTTTCCTGCTGTGGGTTGAGCTGCCAGAGAAAGTGGACATGGTGTGCGTCAGCAAACAACTGTGTCGGCTGAAGATCCAGGCGGCGGCCGGGTCGCTGTTTTCCGCCTCCGGGAAGTATCGCAACTGCTTGCGGATCAACGTGGCGCTGCCCCCGACGGACAAAAATCGTGATGCACTGAAGAAGATGGGCGAGGCGATTGTGATTGCGATGGAGGAGGGCTAGCGCGGCCTGATGCCCTCACCCCGGCCCTCTCCCACAGGGAGAGGGAGAAAACCGTGCAGCACTACTCGTCGAAGTACCAGTATCCCTGGTTAATCAGCCCGGTGAGCTCTTCAACAAACGCCGGGTTTTTCAGCGCATCGCCCAGCTCGGCCTGACCAAGTTCGGTGTAGCGACACAACGCATCTGCGGCCTTCGCATCTACCGTTTCCAGCAGTTCGCTGTTGATAAAGAAGCTGCCGTTAATGTTCAGTACGCGCAGTCCGCTCAGGCGAGATAACCTTTCGCCGCCCTGTAGCGCATCAATCACCTCTTCCGCTGAGTATGGCGGTTCCGCAGCAGCAATATCCAGCTCGTGACGCGGCGTAGAGACAAAGCTGCCGAACCATTTCGTGAAATCGTCAGGTTTGCTGATCATGTCGATCATCATCTGGCGAATACGATCGAGCTCATACTGCTCCACGCGGCCGGGGTGTTCGCGGCAGGTCAGATCCGGATCGCTGTAATGCTCTCCCCCCAGATCGTTTTCCAGCGCGTAATCGGCAAAACTGCTGATCAGATCGCGGCCATTTGGCCCACGGAAACCGACAGAGTAGTTCAGCGCGGTTTCATGGGTAAAACCGTCGTGCGGGAATCCTGGTGGAATGTAGAGGATATCGCCCGGAGCCAGATCTTCGTCGATGATCGGCTCGAATGGATCGACATGCAGCAGCGCCGGATGCGGGCAGAACTGACGCATTGGCAGCTTGTCCCCTACGCGCCAGCGGCGGCTACCCATCCCCTGAATGATAAACACGTCGTACTGATCGATATGCGGGCCTACGCCACCACCCGGAACAGAGAAGGAGATCATCAGGTCATCCAGACGCCAGTCTGGCAACACGCGAAACGGACGCACTAGCTCTGCCGCAGGCATATGCCAGTGGTTCACCGCCTGTGCCAGCAGTGACCAGCCGGTTTCACCCAGACCATCAAAGTGCTCAAACGGACCATTGCTGGCCTGCCATTTACCGTTGAAATGGCTCACCAGACGGCTATCGACTTCCGGCTCCATCGCCAGGCCAGCCAGCTCGTCCGGGGTAATCGGGTCAACAAAATTCGGGAAGGCATTTTTCAGCACAACGGGTTTTTTCTGCCAGTATTTTTCGAGAAATTCCGGCCAGTTCAGGTTCAGTTGATACGCCATGGGTAGCACCAGTGAGAGGGGAAACAGGCGCGATTATAGGGGAGACGGTGGAGGGGGAACTTGTCATGGGTCAAACGAGCTTGAGTAGGTCGGGTAAGGCGAAGCCGCCACCCGACACATACGCGATATTAGCGCTTAATCGAGCTTCAGCTCGTCATAATGGGTAATCAGTTTACCCACGATACCGTAATCCAGCGCTTCAGCCGGAGACATCCAGAAGTTACGGTCGGTGTCTTTTTTCACTTTTTCCAGCGGCTGGCCGGTAGCGTCAGCGATCAGCTTATTCACGCGATCCAGCATACGGATGATCTCACGCGCTTCGATTTCGATGTCCGTCGCCTGACCACGTACGCCGCCCAGCGGCTGGTGGATCATGAAGCGGGTATTTGGCAGTGAGTAGCGATGTTCTTTTTTCGCCGCCAGGAAGATGGTGATCCCGGCGCTCGCGACCCAGCCGGTGCCAATGACGTGCACGTCCGGACGGATGAATTTAATGAAATCGTGGATGGTATCACCCGCTTCCACGTGGCCGCCCTGGCTGTTGATGTACAGTTTGATCGGATCGTTACTTACGCTTTGCAGCAGGATCATCTGGGTGATAACTTTCTGCGCCAGTTCCTGGTTGATCTCACCAGAGATGACAATCGAACGGGATTCCAGCAGTTTTTGCTGCAGCGCGCCTGCGCCGTTTGCCCCTTCTGCCTTATCCTTGTCACTTTCTTTCAGTGTGTAGTGCATTGTTATTTCCTCAGCTTATCGCGCTCAAAACCAGAGTGTAGCCTGTTTTACGGGTCAAAGTCCTCTGAGACAGACAGCTTGTCGGTGCATAAAATCAGCGTTTCATTCCTTAACCGCCCCACCACGGCTCGCTATACTTCATCTTCACACGGTTATCATATTGTTAAATGATAATGATAGTTAATGTGTTAAGATGAAAGTCAGCATAAACAGTCTCTTACGTACCCGTCGGAACTGTTTACATCCTCGACATGTAAATCAGCACCGGGGCGGTGAATGGAACACATTGTGTATGTGGTTGATGACGATGACGCAGTCAGGCACGCCGTAATCGGGTTACTGGGATCGGCAGGCCTGAACGCTATCGGCTTTTCATCGGCAGAAGCGTTTCTTCAGCACCGCTTTGAAGAGCTACCGTCGTGCGTGGTCCTCGATATGCAAATGCCCACCATCTCGGGTTTTGAGGTGGCAGATACCCTCAAGGGAACCGGGCGCGAGATCCCGATTATTTTTCTCACCGGCCACGGCACCATCCCGATGTCGGTGCGCGCTATCAAGGGCGGCGCTTACGAATTTCTCACCAAACCCGTTGAATCTAACGCGCTTATCGACGCAATTGAATCCGCGCTTCGGCTGGCGGAAAACAACGCGGTGCGCAATAAAGAGCATTACGCCCTGAAGCAGCGGCATATGTCCCTCACACCGCGCGAACATGAAGTGCTCCAGCTTGCGATAAGCGGCATGCTGAACAAGCAGATTGCCGCCGAGTTAGGCGTCAGCGAAATCACCGTGAAAGTGCATCGTCGCCGCGTGATGGAGAAAATGCAGGTGCGTTCCGTCGCGGAGCTGGTCAGGGCCGTTGAGCGCCTGACCAAAAACCTGCCTGCGGAGTAACGTTTACGTATCCTGTTCAGCCAGCGGCAGCGCAAAGGCAAACACGGTGCCGTGTGGCTCCCGTTGGTGCGCGCTCAGCTTCCCGCAGTGACGCTCAATGATGCTGGCGCTGATGGTTAGCCCCATCCCCATCCCCTGCGCTTTGGTGGAGTAGAACGAGTCAAAAATCTGCTCCAGCTGATCGGGTTCAATGCCGCTGCCGGTATCCGCTATCTCCACAATAACTTTCCCGTCTGCATTGCGGGTACTGAGAGTGATGGTACAGGGGCGATCCTTCACCTCGGCCATCGCCTCTACCGCATTCATCACCAGGTTCAACAGCACCTGTTGGATCTGCACGCTATCGCCGATGATAAAACTCTCCTGCGCCTTTAACAGATAATCAACGCTAATGTGTCTCTGCTCCAGCTCGCTACGGGAGAGCGTGATGATATGGTGGATCAGGTAGTGCATGTCGATGCGCGAGAAGGTGGGATCCTGCTTGCGCGTCAGGGACTGAATACTGCGAATGATCTCCCCCGCCCGCGCGCCTTCCGCGGCAATCTCCTCCAGCCCCTCACGCACTTTGTCCAGACGGGCGGGCTCGCGGTTGAGCCAGCGCAAACTCGCACCGGCATTAGAGACGATCGACATCAGCGGCTGGTTGATCTCATGGGCGATGGACGAGGTTAGCTGCCCGACGGTGGTGGCGCGGGAAACCCTCGCCAGATCCGCCTGCGCCACCCGCATGGCATCCTCTGCGGCGCGCTGGCTGGTGATATCGGTGATGATCCCGTAATACTCGTTCACCTCGCTGCCCACGCCCACGGGATCGCCAATCCCGAGGATGTAGCGCGTTGAACCGTCGGTACGCTTAACCCGAAATTCCGCGCGCATGGAGAGCCCATCGCGCACACTCCCGGTGACGATGGCGCTGATGCGGGCATAATCGTCCTCATGGACGAAAGTCAAAAACTCCGCCATGGAGATCATCTTTTGCTGTTCGGGCAGGCCGAGAATGCGGGCGTACTCTTCCGAGACAAACATCAGATCCTGCTCCAGCTCCCAGCGCCAGCTACCGGTGTGGCTGATCTGCTCGCCAAGCATCAGCGAGGTCTGGCTGGCACGAAGCTCTTTCTCCACCCGTCGGCGCTGGATATTCTCCGCCAGCAGCTCGGCGTACAACCGCGCCGTCTCCAGAGATATCGCGGCCTGCGCGCCCAGCAGGCTCACCACACGCGAGTGCTCGGCGGTGAAGACCTCCGGCATCAGGCGGTTTTCCAGGTATAGTACGCCCACCAGCCGCGCCTGTTTGAACATCGGGACGCACATGACGGCCGCCCCCGAGGTCACCAGATAAGGGTCCTGACTAAAGGGATGGAACTCCTCCGGCTTACCGGTGCGGATCTCCTGCCCGGTACGGATCACCGCGGCCAGCACCGACAACGGCATGTCGGTCGCCGTCGGCACATCTTTCAGGATCCGCACCCGCACGCCTTCGGTACTGGTCCAGGCGCTGGCTTCGATCTCCGGGATCAAGTTATCGCTCACGCGAAGCAGCAGGCCACGCTGCGCCCCGGCGCGTTCGAGCAGGATCGTCATCAGATTTTCGATCAACCGCTCGAGGTTAATCTCTTCCGAGAGCGCGCGAGAGGCTTTGATCACGCTCTGTAGATCGCGGATCGTCTCATTCTGGGCGAACGCCACTGTGTCGTAGGCACTGGCCTGTCCGGAGGCCAACAGATGCGGGAAATCCTGCTCCAGCTGGCGAATTTTGGCCTGTGCGCCCGTGCGGCCCCAGGCGGCTATCGCCCCGCGGAAGTGCGCGTCCGAGGCGGTCGGGTAGCCGCAGGCCAGCGCAAAGCGCCCCGCCAGCTCGTGGGCCAGGGCGTTTATCGGATTAAACCCGCCCTCGCGGGAAAGCCGGACTGCTTTCTCATACTGCTCAAGCGCAATGCTGTTCATCCCATCCAGACGCACAATTTCGGCATAGATCAGCGCCTCTTTATCCGCGAATGTACCGGGATTAATGCGCGCCCAGAGGGCTATTTTGTCGTAGTGGGCGTGAATACTGCGGCGGTGATTCGCCGAGAAAGTCTCCGGCGTCAGCTGCCGGGAAAGTGCCAGGGCGCTGTAAAGATGGTAATCCAGCAGATGGATGTGCCCTGGCGCAGACCACGCGTACCAGCCCGCCATCTCAAGATCTGCCTGCGCATCGGCATACTCCCCGCAGGTAAAGTGTGCCATGCCGCGGTAGAGCCAGTACCAGAACAACATGGTCGAGGTTTGCTCCGGCGCCTGCTCCGGCGACGCGGGAAGCAGCGCCTCAGGCAGCACCTGAGACGCGGTCCAGGTCCCCATCGTCGGCGTGCGCAAAAAATCAACGTAGGTGCGCTGAACCAGCAAGATGGTTTCAACGTCCTGAAAGTGGGTTTTACGCACAAACGCCAGGCCACGATCGATGCTGGTCAGCACCCCGTCCAGGTGATCGCCTCGTGAGAGGAAGTTAATGACCTGATGGCAAGCCGCAAAGCAGGCCATCGTCATATCCCCGTGGGTCACCGCCGAGGTGAAGCAGGCTTTTGCACACTCAATGGTGAACGATAGCGGCTGGGTCCAGACGCTGAGTTGATCAAGCGGCAGCAGGGTTTTGGCTTCAAACGCATCATAGCCGTGACGGTTCACCAGCTTGTGAGCCAGCGTGCCGTACTGGAACCCGAGACGATACTCGGCGTAGCGCTGGCCAATCAGCACGCCAAACCAGGCCATCGCCGTCGTGGAGGCACCGGTGATACCGTGGTCGAGGGTCAGGTGCATCATGCGGCAGAGCAGCAAAAAGTGCAGACGCGGGCAGATGAAGCTTGCGCAAATACTGGCGCTGTAGAGCAGGTTCATCACCGCTTCCGTTTCCGGGTTATCCATGCGAGAGAGCTGGGCATAGCGATTTTGTGGTGCGTCACCCACACGGTTGCAGAAGTGTTCCCAGGCTTCGTCACAATCGGCATCTTCAGGATAGCGGCCGATCTGGATACCAAAAACCCCCAACCAGCAGAGCGCCGCTTCCAGCGCAAGACGGCTGTCTGACTGGCGAATGTACACTTCCACCAGCAGGTTAGCCGCCAGCGCCTTTTCGGTCAGCCCGCCGGGGCAACCTAGAATGGCGTCACACAGCTTGCGGGTCCGCTCAAGATGCCCCAGCGCAAACTCGCAGCCCGCCTCTTCAATATCGAGCATAAAGTCTGACACCACCCCGGCGTTGCCCAGCGCTCTGGCGGTCTGGATATAGCTGAGCGCCGAAAGGTAATCCCCCGATCGCTTTGCGCGTCGCGCCGCCAGCAGGCTCAGCTCGCGGAACATCTGGCGCTGCGGGGCGGGCTGGATGCTGTCCAGCGCGGCCGTGACGTGATGAACGGCGCGGAACAAAAGCTCGTTCCCCGCCGCCTGACGCGCAGCGTCGGCCAGCAAGCTGGCGGTGGTCAGGTGAAGATGGCTTTTCTCATGTTGATCCAGCAGCGCAAAAGCGGCCTCCTGCACCCGGTCGTGGGTGAAGGCGTACTCTTTTTCCGTCAGTACGATGAGCTGGGCCATCACCGCCGGGTGCAGCGCATAGCGCATTTCCGCCATCGACATGCCGACCACGCGGCATATCATCTCCATCTCGCCCGTGCCACCGAGACAAGCGATGCTGCCCAGCAGGCGACGCGTCTCATCGGGCATCTCTTCAAGCTGTTCCAGCACCAGGGTGACGACGTTTTCGGTGTAATGCCGGGCGCGGATCGCCTGCAGATCGTAGTGCCACTTATCCTGATATTTGTTGTGCACCACCAGCCCGTCATCGACGATGCGGCGGAAAAACTCATGCACAAAGAGCGGGTTGCCCCCCGTCTTCTCGTGGATCAGCGTAGCGAGATCGGTCGTCGCCGTGCTGCGGGTACGAAATACCGTTGCCAGCCAGCGCGCCACCGCTTTCACGGACAGCGCCTGCGGGACAATCTCGCTCGCGTTTTGCGCCGCCTCCGGCAGGCTCGCCAGCTGCTGTTGCAGCGTGAGTTCGGACAACGAGCTGATATCGCGGTGAGCGACAACCACCAGCAGCGGGATAGCGCCACAGTTCATCAGCAGATGTTTGAGCGTATGCAGGCTGGCGGCGTCGCTCCACTGAAGATCGTCGAGCACCAGCACCAGCGGGCATCCCTGAGCGGCAAAGGTTTTTACCAGCGCCAGCACCATGTGGCTGAAGCGCGCCCGGGCATCAATGGAAAACGTATCCGCCGAAAAACGCGGTTTGCTCTCAAGGAGCAGGCCCAGTTCAGGCACCAGGCTGACAGCCAGCGCTTCGTACCCCTCCAGGGCGCGGGACAGGCGAATTTTCCACTTCGCCACATCGTCTGCGGGCAGCCCCAGCAGGTGCAGCGTCAGGGTGCGGAACGCAGAGCTTAATACGCCGTAGGGCAGCGACGGCGAAAACTGATCAACTTTACCCACCGCCAGCAGCACCGTACGCTGCTGCAGCGTTTTGAGTGCCGTCGCGATGATCGAGGATTTCCCGATACCCGACGGCCCGCCAATCGTCACCAGCTCCGGCACCAGGTTCTGTCCCACCCTCTCAAATGCGGCAATGACGTCATTCGCCTGCGGATGCGTCGCGAACAGGGAGTCCGCCAGATGGATCGCCGGAGTTCGGTCCTGCTGCCCGGGCGTAAAGGCGACGATCTCGCCCTCGCAGGTCAACGTCGCCTGGCAGCGACGGAGGTCGGCAATCAGCCCGTCGACCGTCTGGTAGCGGTTATCAGGATTCTTTTCCAGCAGCTTCAGGATGATGGTCGACAACATTCCTGGCACGTCCGGACGAATCACGTGCGGGGCCAGCGGCGCCGAGGCAATATGGTAATGCGCCCAGTTGGTCTGATCATCCTCCCCCAACTCAAACGGCAGGCGTCCGGTCAGGAGTTCATACAGCACCATGCCGAGGCTGTAGAGATCACTGCGACCATCGACCGGGCGCTGGGTGCGGGTCGTGTGCTCTGGCGACATATACGCAGGCGTACCGCCTGAAACAGCAAGCCGGGTCTGGGAGAAGGCTCCCGAGAGGCTACAGGAAAGACCGAAACTGCCCAGACGACAGGTGGCATCGTGATGAACAAAAAAATTGCCGGGCTTGATATCACCGTGGATCAGGTTTTGCAGATGCATCTGACGCAGGGGAACGCAGATCTGGATCGCCAGTTCGATAAAGCGCGTGATACCTGAGATCGCCCTGCCCGCGCGCCGCGCCAGCAGTTCAAATGAAAACGGGGCGTAAACCAGCGCGAAGCGCCCCCGGTACTGGGTAGACGCAACAGCACGGATGGCCCAGCTGTCCTGCAGCACATCACGCAGCGCAAACTCGTTTTTAAGCAGCCGGGTGGCCCGCTCTTCCTCCTCGTCGCTGACCGCGGTGGCAATAATAAATGAACCGCCGGAATGGGGATGGCGTGCGTGCATCCAGGCAATACCGCCCTCCTGTGCCAGAACGGTAAAAATCACATCCTCTTTAAGGACAAAAACCCGCCCCTGATGAAGATTCCCCTGGGCGGGCCAGAATGCAGGCTGCTCATTTTCGTTCATCCGCGATCCTTATTGTCGGCGGGCCAGCTCCCGCTGAATATGGTCCAGCAGAATATCGATGTTAATAGGCTTACGCAAAAATGCAGCGGCGCCCAGACTGAGAGCGTACCGCTGCATATTTTCATCAGCATGACCGGAGATAAAGAGTACAGGGGGCGGCGGTACGGCCAGCAACCGCAGCTTTTCAAACAACTCAAGGCCGCTCATACCCCGCAACTTAATATCGGTGATCACCAGTGCGGCGTCGGACAACGCGAGGGGATGGCTCAAAAACACCTCTGCCGAATCAAAGGTATCGGTCGAATAGCCTTCCGACTCCAGGAGATTACTCAGCCCGCTGCGGACGGAACGTTCGTCATCAATGATGGCAATGCGCCACGGCAGCGTCATGCTGTCTTTCCTCTAACAAATCATTAAACGTCGCGATTTTCCTTCGCGGGCGCAGGGGGCGCCGTGCCACTGATTTTCGGCACGCATTCGTGACGAAACCAGGCGAGGGTCAGCGGTTCGCGACTCAATAAACGCCGTCCCACCGGGATAAGCTGTTCGCCCACCAACATGCCAAACAGGCCAAGCAGGGCGACAACTGGTGGTGCCGGAGAATGGACATCGAGCAGAGCGTAAATTACCCCAGCCACTACGCCGCACACCAGCGAAATTATCCATGCTTTCATGATGACGCTCCTGTCTGCGATTTAACCTGCGGAACAGTCACCTGAGGGGAAGGCGCACCGTCGCGAGATAACAGATGGCGCGTCGCCTGTTCACCTGCCAGCATCCCCAGCAGGCCAATCAGCGCCAGCGCGGGCGGCGCGGGGGAGCGCACCTTCAGCACGGCATACATCAGGCCAATCAACACGCCTGCCGCAAGGGATATCAGCCCAGTACTCATTGTTAACTCCAGAGAAAGAGGCAGTGGCGAGCCGGATGAGGGACCAGCCCGCCGCCGGGGCTTAGCGGGCCGGGACTGGCGCTAAGGTGCGGTGCTCGCTCTTCTGGCGAGACGGTGCTTTGTGCACCATGGTGTAGGCGTAATCAACGCCCATGCCGTACGCGCCGGAGTGCTCACGCACGATATCCATTACCGCGGTGTAGGTCTCTTTACGCGCCCAGTCGCGCTGCCACTCCAGCATCACCTGCTGCCAGGTTACCGGGATCACACCCGCCTGGATCATGCGCTGCATCGCGAAGTCGTGGGCGTCTTTGGAGGTGCCGCCAGACGCGTCCGCCACCATATAAATTTCGTAGTCGCCTTCCAGCATCGCGCACAGGGCAAAGCTGTTGTTGCACACTTCGGTCCACAGACCGGCAACCACCACCTTCTTCTTGCCGTTGGCTTTCAGCGCGTCACGTACTTTCTGGTCGTCCCAGGAGTTCATGGAGGTACGCTCCAGAATGTCCTGGCCCGGGAACACGTCCAGCAGCTCCGGATAGGTGTTACCGGAGAAGCTTTCGGTCTCAACGGTGGTGATGATGGTTGGGATGTTGAACACTTTGGCCGCTTTCGCCAGCGCCACGGTGTTGTTTTTCAGCACCTGGCGGTCAATAGACTGCACGCCAAACGCCATCTGTGGCTGGTGATCGATAAAGATGATCTGACAGTTCGCAGGGGTTAACACTTCGAGCTTTGAAGAGGTCATAGCATTTTCCAGTGGTTAAGGGTAGAAATCACCGTGAGTGCCACGGTGATAAAGTCCCCCTCATCCTGCGGTTTTCCGTCGCCGCGCGTAATTATCTCTTCGTATAGTTAACCTTAGGTATAGTTATACTTTGGTATACCTATCCTATTGTATAACTGGATCTTTGCCGAAACCGGTTCCCATAATCCTGACCATTCCCCTCTCAGTCAGGAGCAGTTATGGTTACCCTCGGTAAAGCCGATCTCATTCTGGTTAACGGCCAGTTTCACACTGTCGATCGCGAGAACCCTGTCTCGGAAGCCGTTGCCGTACGCGACGGAAAATTTCTGGAAGTGGGTACCGTCGCCGAGGTGATGCAACACCATTGCGATGGCACCAAAGTGGTCGACTTAAAAGGCCATACCGCCATCCCCGGCCTGAACGACTCCCACCTGCACCTCATTCGCGGCGGGCTGAACTACAACCTTGAGTTGCGCTGGGAAGGCGTGCCGTCGCTGGCCGACGCCCTGCGGATGCTGAAAGAGCAGGCCCTGCGCACGCCGTCGCCCCAGTGGGTGCGCGTGGTAGGCGGCTGGACTGAGTTCCAGTTTGCCGAGCGCCGCATGCCGACCCTCGACGAGATCAACGACGCCGCGCCGGACACACCTGTTTTCATCCTCCACCTGTACGACCGCGCCTTGCTCAACCGCGCCGCGCTGAAGGTGGTCGGCTACACCAAAGACACCCCGAACCCGCCGGGCGGCGAGATCCAGCGCGACGCTAACGGCAACCCGACCGGGATGCTGATTGCCCGTCCTAACGCCATGATCCTCTACGCCACACTGGCGAAAGGGCCGAAGCTGCCGCTGGAGCAGCAGGTCAACTCCACCCGTCAGTTTATGCGCGAGCTGAACCGTCTGGGGCTGACCAGCGCCATCGACGCGGGCGGCGGCTTCCAGAACTACCCGGAAGATTACGAGGTGATTGCCGAGCTGCACGAGAAAAAGCAGATGACCATCCGCATCGCCTACAACCTGTTTACCCAGCGTCCGGGCCACGAGCTGGAAGACTTTGAAAAATGGACCGACATGCTCACGCCGGGCCAGGGTAGCGACTTCTTCCGCCACAATGGCGCGGGAGAGATGCTGGTCTTCTCCGCCGCCGATTTTGAAGACTTCCTCGAGCCGCGCCCGGATCTCGCGCCGGGCATGGAGGACGAGCTGGAGCGCGTGGTGCGCCATCTGGTGGAGCACCGCTGGCCATTCCGCCTGCACGCCACCTATAACGAATCCATCAGCCGTATGCTGGACGTGTTCGAAAAAGTGAACCGCGACATTCCGTTCAACGGCCTGCACTGGTTCTTCGACCATGCGGAGACCGTCACCCAGGCCAATATCGACCGCATCAAAGCGCTCGGCGGCGGTATAGCCGTGCAGCACCGTATGGCCTTCCAGGGGGAATATTTTGCTGAGCGTTACGGCATTGAAGCCACCCGCCACACACCGCCGGTGGCGAAAATGCTCGAGACCGGCGTGCCGGTCGGTTTAGGAACGGACGCCACCCGCGTGGCGAGCTACAACCCGTGGACCGCGCTCTACTGGCTGGTCTCCGGCCGTACCGTTGGCGGGATGCAGATGTACGACCTCAGCGCCCGTCTGGATCGCGACACCGCCCTGATGCTCTGGACCCAGGGCAGCGCGTGGTTCTCCAGCGAGCAAAATCAGAAGGGGCAGATCAAAGTCGGTCAGCTCGCCGACCTGGCGGTGCTGAGCAAAGACTTCTTCCGCGTGCCGGAAGAGGAGATCAAAGGCATCGAGTCCGTCCTGACGGTGGTCAACGGCGATATCGTGTACGCCGCAGGCAGCTTCGGCCCGCTCGCGCCGCCTGCGATCCCGGTTCTGCCCGAGTGGTCACCGGTGGTGAAGGTGCCGGGCCACTACCGCAGCGCGCCGCCGCAGGCCGCCCGCGTCGGCATGAACGCCGTCCATCACTGCAGCGGCCCGTGTGGGATTCACAGCCACCAGCATGACTTTGCGCGCACGTCAGAGATGCCGGTGTCCGACGATAACGCTTTCTGGGGGGCGCTGGGCTGCAGCTGCTTTGCATTCTGATGAAAAATACATTTGCTTCGCCCCGGGTCGACCTGGGGCTGTTTTTCCTGCGTCTCACCGGCAGCCTGCTGCTGCTGTACGTACACGGCCTGCCGAAGGTGCTGCACTTCAGTGAAGAGCTGACGCGCATTGAAGATCCGTTCGGCTTCGGGCCCTGGGCGAGCCTGATCCCGGCGATTTTCGCCGAGGCGATCTGCCCGCTGTTTATCATTGCGGGCGTTTATACCCGCCTGGCCTGCCTGCCGATCATCGCCGTGCTGCTGGTGGCGATGCTGGCGGTGCATCCGGACTGGTCGATTGCCGAAGGGCAGTTTGGCTGGCTGCTGCTGATTATCTTCACAACCCTTGCCCTCACCGGGGCGGGCCAGTGGCGATTGCAGCATAAGGCAACGGAGAAGTTCGCATGACGCAGGTTAACGACGTTCGCGACGCACACGTCGAAACGACGCCCGCATCGACGGTTTCACCCTGGCAGCCGCTGAGCCAGCCGGTGTTCCGCATGCTGTGGATCGCCACGGTGGTCTCGAACGTCGGCTCATGGATGAGCGACGTCGGTATCAACTGGAGCATGCTGACCCTGAGCGCCGATCCTTTGGATATCGCGCTGGTACAGGCGGCAAGCAGCCTGCCGATGTTCCTCTTCGCCCTGCCGTCCGGGGTGATGGCGGACATCGTCGACCGACGTAAATACCTGCTCTTCTCCCAGCTGTGGGTGTTCATCGCCGCCGCAGTGCTGACGGTGCTCTCCTTCACCGGACACGTCACCCCTGCGGTTCTGCTGGTGGCGACGTTTCTGCTGAGCGTGGGCGCGGCGATGAGCTCGCCACCGTTTCAGGCCGTGGTGCCTGAAACGGTGAGCAAGCCGGAGCTGGGTGCCGCCGTGGCGCTGAACTCACTGGGGGTGAACATCAGCCGGGCGATTGGTCCGGCGCTGGGTGGTTTCCTGCTGTCGCTCGCCGGGCCGTGGATGGTGTTTGCGCTGAACGCGCTTTCCGTAGTGGGCGTGGCATGGGTGCTGTGGCGCTGGCGTCCGGCCCCGTCCATTCAGCGGCTGCCGCCGGAGCACTTCTTCTCTGCGGTACGCTCCGGCATCCGCTACGTGCACGCCGCGCCGGTGCTGCGTAACGTGCTGGTGCGCACCGTGGCCTTTTTTGTTTTCGGCAGCGCGGGGTGGGCACTGTTGCCGCTGGTGGCGCGCCGCGAGCTGGGCTTAGGCCCGGCGGGCTACGGCGTGATGCTGGCCTGCATTGGCCTGGGGGCGATTGCCGGGGCCATTTTGCTGCCACGCCTGCGCCAAAAGCTGAACGCCGACCGACTGATGGTAGCCGCCAGCCTGACTTTTGCCCTCACCATGCTGGCGCTGGCGTTTGTGCGCCATATCTGGCTGCTCAATCTGTTTGAATTCTTCACCGGCTTCGCGTGGATTGCGGTGCTCTCCACCCTCAACCTCGGCGCGCAACGAAGTGCCGCCCGTTGGGTGAAAGCCCGCGCGCTGGCGGTCTACCTGACGGTGTTCTTCGGTTCGATGACCACAGGCAGCGCCATCTGGGGGCAGATCGCTTCCCAGTTCGGCACCCCGACTTCGCTGGTTGTCGCCACGCTGGGCATGGTGCTGGCAAGCGCTACCGTCTTCCGCTGGAAGCTGGAGAAAGACCCGGACCTGAACCTCGACCTCAGCGGCCAGCCGCTGGACGGCATCGAGATTGAGCTGCCGAATGAGCGCGGCCCGGTACTGGTATCGCACGAGTACATCATCGACCCGCACAACGCGAAAGCGTTTTTGCAGGCGGTGCACGAGCTACGCCGGGTGCGCCGCCGCGCCGGGGCGATGAGCTGGGCGGTGTATGAAGATATTGAGCGCCCCGGTCTGTTTATCGAGACCTTCCTGATGGGCTCCTGGATTGAGCATCTGCGCCAGCAGGAGCGCCACACCATGAATGACCTCCTGCTGCAGAGCCGCGTTCTGGCTTTTCATCAGGGCACAACATCTCCGGCAATTCGTTATCTGGTCGCGCCGGTTTAAACATAACAATCACCTGTTGAGGAAGACACTATGGCAACGTTTAAGGCAAAAGACGGCACGCAGATTTACTACAAAGACTGCGGCGCGGGTAAACCGGTTCTGTTCAGCCACGGCTGGCCGCTAGATGGCGACATGTGGGACAGCCAGCTGAACTACCTGGCCGAGCGTGGTTTCCGCGCCATCGCCTTTGATCGTCGCGGCTTTGGCCGCTCGGATCAGCCGTGGAACGGCTACAACTACGACACTTTTGCGTCTGACATCAACGACCTGATCACTACCCTGGACCTGCAGGACGTGACGCTGGTGGGCTTCTCCATGGGCGGCGGCGACGTGACCCGCTACATCAACAACTACGGCAGTTCACGCGTCGCCGGTCTGGCACTGCTGGGTGCGGTAACGCCAATCTTCGGTAAATCTGACTCCTTCCCGCAGGGTGTGGATCAGAGCGTGTTCGACGGCATTCGCGACGGACTGCGTAAAGATCGCGCCCAGTTCATCAGCGATTTCGCGACGCCGTTCTACGGCATCAACGCCGGGCAGACCGTCTCTGCCGGTGCCCTCACCCAGACGCTGAACATCGCCCTGCTGGCGTCTTTGAAGGGCACCATCGACTGCGTGACCGCGTTCGGTGAAACCGACTTCCGCCCGGATATGGCGAAAATCGACGTGCCGACGCTGGTGATTCACGGCAGCAACGACCAGATCGTGCCGTTTGAAAGCACCGGCAAGCTGGCGGCAGAGATGATCAAAAACGCCACGCTGAAAGTGTACGACAACGCGCCGCACGGCTTCGCGCTGACCCACCAGGATCAGCTTAACGAAGATCTGCTGGCGTTTGTGAAGTCGCTGTAATTTTTTCCAGGCCGGGTAAGGCGCAGCCGCTACCCGGCGCTTTCGCAGATGCGTTCCGCTCCGCCAGCAGTCGACAAATCTCCGCATGCTTCTCCTCGGTAAAGGTAAAGCGCGACATAAAGCCAATACGGATCAGCGAACCTATCGCTGGCAGCAGACAAATCCCGAAGAACAGCCCAGACAGCACGCTCTCGCTCTGGATTTGCGCCTGCGGCACGTAGCCAATCATCGTCAGGAATACGCCGATTAACCCGCCGCCCACCGCCACCGACATCTTGCCGGTAAAGGTCTGCCCGGAGAAGGTGATCGCCGCGCAGCGCTTGTTAGTGTGGTATTCCGCGTACTCGATGGTGTCGGCAATCATCGACGAGGTGAGGATGTTAGTCATCATCACGAACAGCGTACTCAGGCCGAGCAGAATGAACAGCATCGTCACCTGCTGATAGCCGACAAACCACATCACCACGCGCACCGCCACGTCCAGCCCGCAGAGGATCATAAATAGCTTCCGCTTCTGCATCCGGCGCGTCAGCATCGGGGCGACCAGGCACAGCACCGCCGCCACAATCCCCATCACGCCAATCGCCATTTGCAGGCTACCGTCGCCCAGGTTGTTGATAAAGAAGTAGATATACAGACCGCCCGCCACGTTGTGGAACACGCAGAAGAAGAACGACAGCAGAACGATAAATAGCGGTTTGTTCTGGCGCAGGTTGTGGAAGGTGTCGCGCATCGTCACCTTTTCCGGGCTTGGCGGCACGCGCTCTTTGATCTGCATAAAGCCGTTGAGCATCAGCGGCAGGCCCACCAGCATCATCACCAGCGCCGCCATAAAGTAGCCTTTATCATTGCTGTGCTGGGCAAAAAACGCCGCCAGTTTAGGGAAGAAGATGTTGGCGCAGGCAATCCCGGAGTTTACCCCGAGCATCGCCGCCGTCACCGCGCGGGTGCGCTGGGCGGAGTCGTTGGTCATCACCGACGACATCGACCAGAACGGGATATCAGAGATAGCGTACAGCGTCCCCCACAGGATGTAGGTCACCCCGGCGTAGAGGATTTTGGTGGTCATGTCCGCTTCGATTTTATAGAACGACAGCAGCGTGACGCCGGTGATCAGCAACGGCGCAATCAGTAAAAAGTGGCGAAACTTGCCGAACCGGCTGTTAATGGTGTCCATAATGCTGGCAAACAGCGGATCGTGAACCGCGTCCCACGCGCGGGCAATCAGGAAAATGGTACTCGCCGCCAGCGCCGAGATCCCCAGCACGTCGGTGTAAAAATAGTTAATAAACGAACCCACTAAACCAAAGCTAAAACACTGACCTAAACCATAACCAAAATAAGACCACAACTCGCGAGACGGTATTTTCATTATCGTTGCCATAGTGCGTACCTGATTACCCGGCGACAGGCGCCGGGTCAATATGATTAGCCCTGTGCTTTCGGGGCGATCTGACGAAACTTCTGCATCAGCGCGATTTCACGACGCGAGAACGGAATACCGTTTTCCTCGAACACGTCGTGGAACCACAGGCGGCAGTAGTCCGTGGACTCCTTCATCACCACCGGCCACGGCAGCCACGTCTGGGTTTTGCCGCGCACCAGCCCCCACTGATACGGCGCGACTTTCGCCATGTACATCAGCGGGAGTTGCTCTTCGATGGTGCTGCCCACGTGGCGCGCCAGCCATTCGGTGCAGAACAGCGGGCGACCGAGCGCCTGCAACTGCTGAATAATCGCCGTCATCCGCCCGGTGTTGGTGTAGGCGTGGAAGCTCACCACGTCCGAGAGCGCCAGCGCTGTCTGGTCCAGCGGATGCTGGAAGAACGTCTCGCCCTCCTCTTCCGGCGGGACTCGCCACGCGCAGACCGTGAGCGGCTGGGTTGGGTCTTCTTCACGCACCCACTGGAACGCCAGCTTCATGAGCTCGTGGGCGCAGGTCTCCAGCTTCGCGTCGTACTGCACCTCCTGCGTGCCGGTCGCGAAAATGCCACGGTTGCCCGGCTCGTTATAGAGATCCCACAGCAGCACGCGCCCGTCTTCACGAAACTGGCGAACAACGTCGCGGATATAGCGCTCAATCTGCGGCCAGCAGTCGCGATCGCACACTTTGTCGCGCCCCGGACTCGCCGCTGCCTGGCTGTTGTGCTTGCCCGGCACCGGTGGCTTTTGCGGGCCGAGATACGGCTCGTCGCCGGAGAAGCCGCAGTCGTCCATCAGGGTCAGCATGGTGCTGAAGCCGTGACCGTCGGCAATCGTCAAAAACCGATCGATGCGCGCCATCAGTCCGTCACGGTCGTGCTCCCAGACAATAAACGGCAGGTTGATGCGCAGGGTGTTGTAACCCGCGTCCGCCGCCCAGCCCAGCTCGCGCTCGATAGTTTCGGCATCGAAAGTCTCTTCCTGCCAGATATCAGTCCAGTTCACCGCCGTCGACGGCAGATAGTTAAACCCGCACAGCCAGCCTTTTTGTTCATACCACGCCTGTGCCTGCTCCCTGCTCCACTGCTCTTTCATTACGCGTCCTCTTACTGATAATATTTAGCTAATAAATATTAGTTGCGGGATAAATGCGCAAATCACGGCGTTGAGAAAAGCGACGGCTCTCACAAAGTTCACGCTTCGATGAATGAGAAACGTGATCGACGGCGCTAAAGCGTGCGGTTAGGGTATGATGCGAAGTCGCGAAAGGGAGAGGACGGATGAAGCGAAAAACGAAAGTGACGATGAACGATATTGCGCGGGCGGCGGGCGTGTCGCAGGCGACGGTATCGCTGGTGCTTAACCAGTCCCGCAACATCAAGCTCAGCGACGACACCCGCCAGCGGGTCATTGGCGTCGCCACCGAGCTCGGCTACGACCGCCTCCCCGCCATTCACGCCCCGCGCAACCAGGAAGAGATCGCCCTGCTGGTCAGCTCGCTGCAAAGCTTCGACCCGTTTATCGACGCCATCAGCCGGGCGCGGGAAGCGGCGTGGCGCAACGAGACCCTGCTCACCGTCTACGACTATGGCGACGACATCGAGCTGGCGCTGAACATCATTCGCCAGCTGGAGAAGCGCAACTGCATCGGGATTATTCTCGCGTCTCCGGTCACCACCCTGGTGGACATGACGGCGTTTCAGGACTGCACCCGCATCCCGCTGGTGCTGCTCAACCAGCGCGACCCCGGCTCGCCGCTGCTGCCGTCGTTTATCCCGGACGACTACGCTAACGCTTTCCAGGTGACGAAACACCTCATCGCCTGCGGGGCCACGCGCATCGCCCACATCACCGGGGAGAGCTGGATGGAGGCCTCCCGCCAGCGTCTGGCGGGCTACCAGGCGGCGCTACAGCAGGCCGGACTCGCGTGTGATGACAACCTGGTGCGCGAGACCAACTGGCAGTTTAGCGAGTCCTTTACCGCGACAACGTCGCTGCTGGAACTGGCCGAGCGCCCGGACGCCATCTTCTGCGCCAGCGACTGGCTGGCGATTGGCTGCTATCAGGCGCTGGCGGTGAACGGCGTGCGCATCCCTCAGGACATGCTACTGGCAGGCTACGATGACCAGAAGATTTCCGAGCAGCTCACCCCGCCGCTGACCAGTATCCAGCTGCCCTACAGCGAACTGGGACGGCTGGCGGTGGAGTACCTGTGCAATCAGGAAGATGCCGCCACGCATGTGACGCTGGCGGGCAGGCTGAAGGTGCGCGCCTCAAGCCTCGTCTGAGGTAAAGACCATTCCTGCATAGGGTTTCTCGCGACACGCCGCCAGCCGCGCGGCGAGGTTGCCCACGTGCAGCTCCAGCTTGTGCCCGTCCGGGTCGAGAAAATAGAACGACGCCCCCTCGCTTTTGTTCTGCTTCCAGACGGTGACGCCCGCCTGCTCCAGCCTTTGCGAGAACGGTTCAAAATCTTCCTCCGCCACGGTAAACGCGTAATGGGTATAGTCGCTCTCCTGCGGCGGCACATACTGGCGCGCCTCGTCGTACGACAGGCAGACCCACAGATCGCCGCAGGTGAGATAAGCCCCGGTATTCCAGCGGGCGTGCAGCGCAAGCCCCAGCAGCTCGTGCCAGAAGGTAACGCTTTTTTGCAGGTCGCTGACCGCGAGGGTCAGGTGGTTGAGTGATCGCAGCATGACATGCCCTTTTGTTTTTCGCGCCGGACGTGATACGGTAAAGAGATGAACATAAACCACGCCGTGCTCACCGTAAACCGCTGGTGGCTGCCTTCTTAAAGGCGGCACGGAGTAGTTTTCCCCATTTTCAGATAGCCGCCGAAAGGCGGCTTTCACATTTCTAAGACCCCTTTCGGCAATTGCACATTAAGGAGTCTTTATGAACACGCAAACCATCCTCACCGGCGACCGCCCAACCGGCCCGCTGCACCTTGGCCACTTCGTCGGATCGCTGCGCCAGCGCGTGGCGCTGCAGCAGACGCACAACCAGTTTGTGCTGATTGCCGACCTGCAAGGGTTGACCGACAACGGCAGCAACCCGCAGAAGATCCGCGACAACATCCCCGAAGTGCTGTCCGACTACCTCGCCGCCGGCATCGACCCGAACCTGACCACCCTCTGCCTGCAGTCCGCCCTGCCCGCTCTCGCCGAGCTGACGATGCTGTATATGAACATCGTCACCGTTGCTCGCGTGGAGCGTAACCCGACAGTGAAAAACGAGATTGCCCAGAAAGGCTTTGCCCGCTCGCTGCCGGTCGGGTTTATGGCCTACCCCATCAGCCAGGCGGCGGATATTACCGCGTTTAAGGCTGAGTGCGTGCCCGTCGGCGACGACCAACTGCCGATGATTGAGCAGACCAACGAGATTGTGCACAAGATGAACAGCCTGCTGCCCGCCCCGGTGCTGCGCCACTGTAAGGCGATGCTGAGCGACACCAGCCGCCTGCCCGGCATCGACGGCAGCGCCAAGATGTCGAAATCGCTCGGCAACACGCTGCACCTTTCGGCCAGCGAAGAGACGATTCACCGTGCGGTCAGCGCCATGTACACCGACCCGAACCACCTGAAGGTGAGCGACCCGGGGCAGATTGAGGGGAACGTGGTGTTTACGTACCTCGACGCGTTTCATCCGGACAAGGAGAAAGTGGCGGCGATGAAGGCGCACTATCAGGCGGGCGGGCTTGGGGACCGGGCGTGCAAGAACGAGCTGGAGGCGTGTTTGCAGGAGCTGATTGCGCCGATGCGGGAGCGGAGGGCGATGTATATGCAGGACAAGGGGGAGTTGATGGCGATGCTGAAGCGCGGGACCGAACGGGCGCAGGGGGTGACGCAGGCGACGTTGAGGGAGGTGAAGGTTGGGCTGGGGGTGCCGGTGTTTAGTTAAGTTAGGTTTAGCGGTGGAGTGCGTGATATTGGCACGAAGCCGCTAACTCGATTATTACGGAAATCAGCGAGGCGCAATAAATTCTGAAATGCATTATTAGCCAATGTCGTTTGTCATTCTGGTGAGAGCACTATATTCATAGACTCTTTATATTTCAAACGTCGCGGCAAACACTATGAGCAAGTTTATCATTTATATTCTGAATATATTATTTTGTGGCTATATACTGGCTACATGCCTCATTTCTTTTGTTAGTTTTGATAACTGGGAGGACCGCACAATCGCAATAACCATTATACTAGGTAGCGCACACCTTATTGCGGCATTACTAAATCGTGTACTTCCTGATAGGTTAAACATTTTAGAGGGGATAATTGAAATTGTAGAAGGTCCGCTATTAGTTATTGGGGCAATTGTGTGTCTGGATGTGTTAGAGCCTTGGCCGATGAAAATTATTGGGATGTTCGCATGGGTTATTTTGTTTTTTTGGGCTCCATCAATAATAAGCTCCAAGCATTAACGCGGTCTATTAACAAATTTCTGTGTTATCTCTTTACCCAAGGAATCCATCATAATGAACCCCACTCTTTCGCAGGTCATTGAGGTTGTACGTCAGTCATCTGGACATCATCGCAAGCGCATTGATGAGAATACCCTTATCGAAGCCGATCTTGATATCTGCGGCATGGATGGCGATGCCCTGATAGAAGACTGCGAGGCAGCGTTTGGCGTTAGGCTTGTCACTGAAGAAGATGGCTATGAGAAAACTTTTTCTCTCGCTGAAAACGAGTTTCTTTTTAGCACCGAGGGTATAGATTACTTCGGTATCTGCCGTTTGATTCGAAGGCTACGTGGCATACCCGAACCTGTGATACGCGATTTAACCGTTGGTGAACTTCATGCTGTACTGGTGAGGGTTGTGAAAGAGCAGATAGATCACGAGTGATTTTTTCTTAATTCGGACATGGGATACCATGCCTGTTACTTATCACTTTGGTCAGTTCAATGTCACCCGTAGCGATATTAAAGTACAGATAGAAAAAATCTGCGTTTAGCCGATCAGGTTTCGACCAGACCTCCTTCACTTCCAGGCTACGCTTTTCCTTCACATACCCTAGCGTTTCGAGATAAGCGTGCAACGGGGCAGCACTGGCAGCACCTTTAAAGACGATGCTGTTTGAAGGTTCATACCCATCGCCCGAATGCACCTCAAAATAATAGTCGTCCGTTACTTTAGGGGCGTTTTTAATATCCGTGTCGGTCAGCGTGTGGTAATGGAAAAAATCGTTTTCCGTGTAAACCGTCGCCTCATCAGAATCAGATGCCACAAGCCAGACAAACAGCCATCCGAGGATAAACACTGTGGCAACCGTGAGCGCGCACCACTTCAGAACGTTTAAAAGGATTGTCATAGAAAATGCCCATGAAATGTCTTATCCCTGTTTCAGATTGCATATCTTTCGGATGATGAGCATCAGTAGCGCGGTAACGACGACCATCATCCCAACCAACACCCACAGGAATGATGGGTCTGCTTCACCATCAGCAAACCCCAAACCGGTGCGATTTAAAAAATCGTTGCTGGCTTGGGATAAGTAATCGAGTAAGCCTCCCAGAGGAAACAGGACGATAAAGAAGGAAGCAATGAGGCATGCCAGAGCAATCAGGATATTATTTTTTAACCTTGCATGAAGCATAATCATTCCTTCCTGTCGCTTTGCAGGGAATGTTACAACCGATTTATTGGGTGCGCCAGCGGAGATAGATAATTCATGTAAAAAAACAAAAAATACGGACATGCGCATTGATGTCCGTATTGATTAATCCTTTTACAGGAATAATGATGGGATATTATAGATGTTATGCTTATTCAGCCAGACCATTTCCACGCTTCACCATAGGTATATCGCCCGTATCATTCAACGCCCCTGGAAACGTTTTTAACCACTGCGCGACTTTCTGTTTATTTATATTCACCACACTCATCCCTTCCAGGCATCCCCATAATTCTCTTGTATGCTGTGGCGTAATCACAATGCAGTCTTTCATGGCGCGGATTTTCACGGGCATGCCGTTGATAAAGCCTGCGCGGGTTAACCAGTCACCGCCCAGTAGGAGATATTTCATGTCTATGCGTGCATACAGTTCGCAGCAGGCGGCACTGTCTTGCGGCGTTTCTGCGCGGGGATGAACGGGGGCCGCGTTGGTTTGGTTGCCGTGAAGACGACGGGCGCTGTTTTTGCGTACCAGCTCGCGGTTTTCAATCATGCCGGTGAAAGCGTCTGATTCTGTTTTGCAAACAGTAAACTCTGGCTTAAAATTCGTCGCAGCCATATACAACTCCTTACTAGTTGGTTGTGGTTAGCGGTATGGGGGTGTTGCAGCACCTTCATACCGCGAATTCTTCATTTATTTGTGGTACTTATTTTGCCATTTGGCATAATTCGTGAATTCATCTTACCGCGGTTTATATAAAAAGATAGTTTCATGCTTTACTAAATTTACAAAATGCGAGAATGGTTCATGATTTTAATAAAGTTCTAAATTAATTCTTGCGCACCACGTAATTAAAGCACCTAACCCAAAGATTCATATAAAAATTGCGTAACTAGATAACAATAACAAATATAGCAATAAATATATCAATAAATATATAAAAAATATAATACCAAACTTTATTAAGAGCAAGTCAATAAAATTGATATCAATATACCTCAATAAATAATACACAACATTAACACAATGAACTTATATTTATATAAAAAAAGATCCACTAAGATTTAGTAGATCTTATGTAAATTTATTACATGTTATAAGAGTTTCTTACTCTTATGTTTTCTAAATTAATAAAGGAAGGAAGTTTTATATGGTCAGGTATTGTAACTGAATAGAATGGATCATCTTTTAAAAAATCAGATAGTTCAACTTTACCGTCTTCGAAAATTTTGAGATGACCTGAATCATATAATAAATGCAAATCTGACCTTAAAATTATCCCATTGTCAATTGAATCTTTTCCATTGTTCTTAACAGGTACTATGTGACAAGCTTGTAATACTTCACTCACAGAAGCATTGGAAAGCAAGCATTTTTTAGAATACACCTTCAATAATTCTTTCCGGAAAACAGCTTGTTTAGGTCGAATTAAAACCTCTGTTAATACTCGTCGTCTTGATATACTATTCGACGCCTCTGATAAAGATTTTATAGCATCTTTATATGTATCAAAATATTGTTCGCTATTTAGTATTTCACCTGCTAGCTCATATTGCCACGATTCAAGATAAAACTCCATATTCCGATTTATTGTGGCTTTTTCTCTAGAGGGCCTTACCATTAAATAGCCATAATGATGAAGAAAAAGTAAAAACTCTCGAGCCATCCGGCTGTCATTAGAACTCTCCGTGGCAGTCCAAGATTCCTGCGACAAACTTTTACCGGCTCTACATCCTTCAATGACGCTTACAATATCCTCATTATTAAACTTATTTCCTGACATTGGGATAATTATATCCACAAGTTCTCCTGCAGTCAGGTAAGCCTTATCGATGCTAATACGGTATAAATCACATAATAAACTCAAAATAAGTTCAAGCGGTTTTATGGTCAAGCCATTTTCAAACCATGCGGAAATGTAATTTTCCGGCTCAATTAATTGATTAGGAAGCTGCATTTTTTTGATTATAAATGCAGAGAACTCATCCTTTGTTATTTTACCTCGTGAATAAGCTCGTCCAAAATCAGACAACACAATCCCTTGACTAGTACTTTCCAGCAGACCAGTATTTTTCCAATATTGCCCTGAGTTTCTAAAAATGTTTCTTTTAGGATCTCGCGCTAAAACCATTTCAGATAAATTGTACTTTTTTATATCCTCATCCAATTCTAAAAGACTATCAAATATGATGGGTGCATTCACTTTTTCTCCCTCATACGAGGCAAGAACTTTCAAACAACCATAATTAATTTCGGGGATATTTAAGCTTTCGGTAGGCGTTAGAGTCGCCCACCGCCAGCGATATTCAGGAAATGGTTTAGAAAACAGATACATATACTCATCCTTTTCTAAAGAGAATTTTCCTATAGATTATCAGATAGAAAAGGAAGAGATCAACAATTAGAGGTTCATGTTATGATGCTGCAACAACATTTTACCTAAAGCAAGACCCAATTTTGGTGGCACTGCATTGGCGATTTGTCTATAGCCAGATGTTTTGCTCCCATAAAAGAAGAAATCCAGCGGAAAAGATTGAACTGTCGCAATCTCACGAACTGTCATACGTCTTTCATTACTTGGGTGGTGTAATACAACAACACCACCTTTTTCATCTCCACGACCCGTAACAGTTGGTGCAGGCTTAGCGGGATCCATAAACCTATGCCCCAAATGGCCATTAAATGTGAGCTTATACAACGAGTGCTCGTGGTTATGCAGACTACTTTCAGACCCAGGCTCTTCAAAACTATGTAGGGCTTCACCAACGGAAATCCATTTTGGAAGTGTTATGCCATCTTTGTCATGTGTTCGCTCAGGAGGAAATGCTTCAAGCAAAGGTAAATCTTTTCGAACACCTAGAATTATTACTCTTAATCTTGTTTGAGGGACTCCATAATCAGCACAATTTAAAAGGCTATACTTTACATTATATCCTAACTGTTCAAAGTCACTCGTTATTTTTTTTATAACCTCACCTTTATCCAAGGATAATATACCTTTAACATTTTCAGCGATGAAATATTTAGGTAATTTATCTCTAATAACTCTGACCATTTCAAGATATAACTTATTCCGTGGATCATCGCTTTTCCTATTCATATTCGCAACAGAAAAACCTTGGCACGGAAACCCTCCTACAATAACGTCACAATCTGGAATATCACAAGACGGAACCTTTGATATATCTTCTAGAAGAATGTGATCGCCGATATTTATTTTATATGTTTCTACGGCATCCGCATAAACATCATTAGCCCAAATAATATCAAGCCCTGCTTGTTTCAGGCCTAAATCCAGACCACCGGCGCCAGAAAATAATGAAACAACTTTCATTAAACGTTTTCCCCAATTATTCTCTTTAAATTTTTAGCTAATGTCTCGGCAAAAAGCGGAGGAACTGCATTCCCAACCTGACGATAACAAGATGTCATACTGCCAATAAACTCAAAATTAAGAGGAAAAGTTTGAACAGTAGCAGATTCCCTGACAGACATCCGTCTATGGTTGTTGGGATGTTGTATTGCACAGACCCCGCCCTTACCATTACCTCTGGCCAAAATAGTGGGAGAGGGTTTATTAGGATCTGTTTCACGATGACCAGTAAAATTCCGATTGGTTACTTTATAAGCGGAATAAATATGATTTAATAGAGAACAGTTTTCATTTGGCTCTGGTATATTTCCCAAAGCATCTCCAATCGTTATCCAACTCGGCAATTTAGTCTGACTCATTTTTGAGGGAGAACAATGCGTAGGATTTGGGAAAACATATTCCAAATCAATGTCATTTCTGACGCCAACGATTATAACTCGATGACGCATCTGCGGTACCCCAAAGTCAGCAACATTAAATAACTGTTTTTTTACCTTATAGCCAAGTGCTTGAAAATCACTTTCAATTTTTTTAATTGCCGTACCATTATCAAGGCTAAGAATACCTCGAACATTTTCCGCGAAAAAAAACTTCGGCTTTTTTGCTTTCACAACACGTAAAAACTCTAGATAAAGTTGATTTCTCTCATCATCTTTATTTCGAAGTAAGTTGGCTTGGGAAAAACCTTGGCAAGGAAATCCACCTATTACAATGTCACAGTTAGGTATGGTGTCCATATCTACTAAAGTTAAGTCTTTTAAAATTATATGGTTTCCGATATTTTTTTTGTATGTTTCAACTGCGTCAGCATCAATATCATTTGCCCAAACAATTTCAAAACCGGCATTTTTAAAACCGAGATCTAATCCGCCAGCTCCTGAAAACAAAGATACTACTTTCATCAAGTTTAGACTCCATAAAATTTAACTTTTCAAAATACCACTTTTAAATAAAAAAGTAAAGAGAAAAACCAATTAAGGAAAAATAGATAGATTTGTTTTTACCGCCAAGTAAACCTTTGGAATGAAGATTTTAGATGTGAATAAGTGTATTAGATGACTTGCTGCGAAGGCCGGAATCGAACCTAACTCTCCGTAACCTGCTGTAATCGCGTGCTCATTCATTTTTAAAGAGCGAGATTGTAGGGCACCTCTGTCAGAGGCGCTACATAAGAATTTGTCAGTTATCTCTGAATACATTTTGATAAGTCGCTTAGAGATCACCTAACACTTCCCCTTTCATAGGCTAAAGGGTAGTCTAAAATTTTGTTCAACATAGGTCAGTTTAAAATCGATGCGCAATGATGGCGCTAAAGGGACATTATGCTTCATCACTATCAGGCAAAGTCACTGGACAATATCTACCTTGAGGACATTCCCCACATAATCCACCCGGACTATGCGGCGCGGGATCTAGCGGATACCACCCTACCAAACCGGAACATCCAGGAGTGGAATTTGCCTCAGGACTACAGCCATTTTGTCAGTCGGTATCACCAGTTTCACTGGCAACGCCCCTGGATGGCATACCGTGACACACTAGACGACATCAGATCTGGAAAGGTCGTTCTGCTGGAAAAAAAAATGACCGGCCATGCCTTAACGGGCGTCCTGACGTCCTCCGGCAACCTCCGAAATGATCTGCCCTTGTTCCTTCACTCCCACCTGAGCTATCTCATATCAAAGCAACTAAAACGCCCGGCATACTACGTTCGCCCGTCAGAGCCCGTACAACATGCTCAAGCAGCAAAAACCATCAACAGTAAATCAGCGGGCAGGCTTTTGGCTGCGGGAGGCGTTTATAACGGCAACATAGATGGATTCAAGAAGACAGCAGAGCAACTCGGCGGGGATGCGCCAGCAGGTTACAATCAGGTCATGGATAACAAAGGGCTACTCATTACCGGAGCCTCTGTTGCAGCGGCACTTGGCATCGGAAGATTAACCCCTACTAATGAGTTAGAAACACTATCAAACTTGTCTAAAATACCTTCCCCTCCCCCTTCAACGTTGGTTAATTTCGAGTCACGACAGCTACAGAAAAAGTTCAAACATGCTGTCGATTTCAACGTTCCCGGCAATCCAAACGCAGAAGGATTAAAATCATTTGAACAGGCGTTAAAAAGTCATATAGACGATCCGTTAACCAATAGAATTACAGGTAAATATCGATGGAATCAGGATGTCTATCACTACTATAATCCAGAAACTAAACTGAATGTTATGACAAAACCAGATGGCAACTTCATTTCCGGATGGAAGCTGTCAGATACTCAATCAACCGACTTAATAGGTAATGGAAATGTCTTTTAATCAAAATGAATCAGCGATTTTGAGTCTTATTGAAGCATTTACATTGGGTCAAATTGCAGCTCCGGATTTTGAACAAAAATACTCCGTCGCATGGCGAACCTACAGGGATTCATCGGATATCAAAAATGCCGATATCGTCACTCAGAGGTTTTTTGACTCAGTTTTCTCATTGGTCGATTCTTACTGCTCAGACCCTGAGTTAATCGACGAGGATGATTTAAATGATGAGGAATTACTAAATGAGGTATCAAACCTTAAAATATCCTGGGAAAACGCCATACTCGCTTAACGCAGTTAATAACGATAACAAAGGGTTATTCATTGGCTGACACTGAACTTCAAGTCTTGAAAGTCATGGCAGAAAAAGAAATTGACTGGACATTGATGATACTGGATCGCACTCTTGCTACAAGGGGGATTCCCGGGTTTGGCAATGTTGCGAACATAGTAACCAACTTGATGAATGAGGGAATGGTCTATGCTGTTTATAACGAAAACTCATCGAGACCACGTTATCGCGTATCAGAACAAGGTCATCAGCTGTTGGGACAAATCAAGGCTAGGCGATTACAAGCAGAAATAAAGTAAAAGTTATTTAAAAACAACTGACTAGATGAGTCTTGGTGCCGAAGGCCGGACTCGAACCGGCACGTATTTCTACGGTTGATTTTGAATCAACTGCGTCTACCGATTTCGCCACTTCGGCACTGAAGGGGATGCGTAAACGTTGTGGATTATACCTGTCGCGCGCCGCCATGCAAGCGGCGACGCGCTAAACCCGCGCTAAGTGCCCAAAAAACCAGCGCCCTTCATCAATCCAGCTCCGAAACCGCCAGCCGAATCACCCTCGCCGCCTTCTGCTCCGGCAGCGCCAGCACCTTCGCCCACATCTCCTGCACCATATCGCAGGAGAGCTTCTCTTTGCCCACCGCGTTCTCCGGCATCTGCAGCAGCTGGATGTCCTCGCCGTACTTATCGGCAAGTTCCTTCATAATGGGTCGGATATCCTCGACAGCCGCCTCGCGTTCGGCCGGGGTCACGGTGTGGCTGTTTTTGCCGTAGGCTGCACGCATCATGTCGGCGTCGGCCTGCATACGGCGGGCCATCATCTGTTGGTCCAGCACGCGCATCGGGTTGACGCCGCCTTTCACCGCCGGGTAGAGGAAGCGGAAACAGGCGTCGTCACTCACCTTCTGGATGGCGGCAGTCTGCTCCATGTTGACCTTCATATATTCCACCACGTTGGCGTCCGGGGCATGCTGCAGGCGTGACATCTGCAGGGTCAAAATCTGCGGCTGGATGACGTCGATAATGTGCTGTTCAGACTCGCCCGCTTTCTGCATGGTGAGGATCTGCTCGCGGATGCGTTTCTGGAACGCGGGCTCCTGCTCTTTAATCACCTGCCAGGCGGGCATCGTGTTGAGGGTGGTATCAAGCTGCTGTTCGGGGGTGCGCTGCATACGCTGTTTGTCGAAGTACACCCAGAACGCCACGGCGGCGGCCGCGACGACGACAATGACAATACGGGTCCACGTTTTATTCATCTCGCATCCTTATCCTTTAGCTATGCCGGTTTACACCGGCACGCCACTGTGGAAGCGAAACTCGTTGTCCGGTGTCGAGATAAGTGTGGCTTCAATTTCGCCAAAAAGCTTTATACGTGGTGAGATATCGTTCTCACTCACCTGCTGGGCCAGCGTCAGGTAGTCCTGATAATGGCGCGCTTCCGAGCGCAGCAGCGAGAGATAGAACTTCTGCAAATCATCGTCGAGGAACGGGGCCAGCGCGGCGAAGCGTTCGCAGGAACGGGCTTCGATGTACGCACCGCAGATGAGCTTGTCGATCAGCGTCAGCGGTTCGTGAGTGCGTACTTCTTTCAGCATCCCTTTGGCGTAGCGGCTGGCGGTGATTTTAACGTACGGAATGTCGCGCGCCAGCATCGCCTCGCGCACCTGCCAGAAGTGGTGCAGCTCCTCTTTGATCAGCAGCACCATGCTGTCGATAAGCGCCTGGCCCCACGGGTCGTCGGTTTTGGGCATCACGCTTTTGCCAATCTGCTTGTGCAGGGCGATGAAATCTGGCTCCGGGCCGTCGCGGAAGGTGAACAGTTCGTAGGGTTTGAGCCAGTCGAGCAGCGCGTCGGCACCGCTTTCGTCGGCGACGTACTTGCGCACCAGCAGCAGCGCGGTCTGGGCGGCCTTGAGCTCGCACACCATGTGGTCGGTGAGCAGCAGCGGCAGGTTCGCCGGGTCCCGGGCTTTATCAATCCATGCTTGCGGGGTCGGGCACTGGAGGAAGTTGAGTACGGGGGCGAGTATCTGCGGGTAATCCATGTTTAAACCTTGAAAGCGGCAGCATGCACTGCCGCTTGAACGCTATTAGTGACGCACGCCGTCGTCGTCTTCGTCGATGTAATCTTCGTCGTCGCCTTCTTCGCCGTCTTCACCGTTTGGATCTTCGAAGTAGGTTCCCCAGCCGTCGTATTCCACGTCGAACTTCTCGGCCAGGTTCATCAGCTGTTCAACCTGTGCGTCGATCAGCTCCGCCTTCAGCGCGCCTTCGCTCAGGATGTCGCAGCAGATGACGGTGTCGCCCTCTTCCACTTCCAGCTCTTCCGGCTCGGTCACTTCGTAACCCAGTTTGAAGGCTTCCACCGCCATTTTTTCCAGCGCGTCGAAATCATCCGCAGAGAAATGGTGCTCGATGGTGTACAGCGCGTCCGGATCGCTACCGTCTTCCAGCAGCTCTTCAATAATCAGACGCGTCTCTTCGCGTTGCTCTTCCAGGTGTTCCGGGTTTGCCATGGCTCAATCCTCTTTAAAGTGCGGCAGATACTTCTATTTTCACACACGGACGTGTTTGCCTCCACCTTTGTGAGAAAGATTTGTTAAACGGGGTTGCAAATGAATAATTACACATATAAAGTGAATTTTAATTCAATAAGTGGCGTTCGCCATGTGAGGATAAAATGTCTGATTTGTACAAGAAACACTTTCTGAAATTACTCGACTTTACCCCTGCACAGTTCACTTCTCTGCTGACTCTTGCCGCACAACTCAAAGCCGATAAAAAAAATGGCAAGGAAGTACAAAAGCTTACCGGTAAAAACATCGCGCTCATCTTCGAAAAAGACTCAACCCGTACACGATGCTCTTTCGAAGTTGCCGCATTTGACCAGGGCGCGCGCGTCACGTATTTAGGGCCGAGCGGCAGCCAGATTGGGCATAAAGAATCAATTAAAGATACCGCACGCGTGCTTGGCCGCATGTACGATGGCATTCAGTATCGCGGTCACGGCCAGGAAGTGGTTGAAACGCTGGCGCAGTACGCGGGCGTGCCGGTGTGGAACGGGCTGACCAACGAGTTCCACCCGACGCAGTTGCTGGCGGACCTGCTGACCATGCAGGAGCACCTGCCGGGCAAAGCGTTTAACGAGATGACGCTGGTTTATGCAGGCGATGCGCGCAACAACATGGGCAACTCGATGCTCGAAGCGGCGGCGCTGACCGGGCTGGATCTGCGTCTGGTCGCTCCGAAAGCCTGCTGGCCGGAAGAGAGCCTGGTGGCGGAGTGCAGCGCGCTGGCCGCGAAGAACGGCGGGAAAATCACCCTGACGGAAGATGTGGCAGCAGGCGTGAAAGGTGCGGACTTCATCTACACCGACGTCTGGGTGTCGATGGGCGAAGCAAAAGAGAAGTGGGCGGAGCGGATTGCGTTGCTGCGGAGCTATCAGGTGAACAGCCAGATGATGGCGCTGACCGGCAACCCGAACGTGAAGTTTCTGCACTGTCTGCCGGCGTTTCATGACGACCAGACTACCCTCGGCAAGCAGATGGCGAAAGAGTTCGATCTGCACGGCGGGATGGAAGTAACGGACGAGGTGTTTGAGTCGGCGGCGAGCATTGTGTTCGACCAGGCGGAAAACCGGATGCATACGATTAAGGCGGTGATGGTGGCGACGCTTGTGGGTTGAGTCCTCTGCTGCCTGATGACCTCACCCTGGCCCTCTCCCACCGGGGTGAGGAATCCCCAGTAATTTTTTAACCAAAAGCGAAGAATATAGCTTCAGGAAAATTAACGGCTTACAGCGATGTTCTGGTCCGGCTGTAAATCGCTGAGGCGTTTCCTGCAGGCCGGGGCGAGGCGCAGGGATGCGCCGAGAGGGCGGGCTTTACATGGACGTTTCCTCCGCCCGTCCCCGACAAGCCGGAAGGAATAAGCCGAAGGTACCGCGAAGCGGCGATTTACCGCCGGGAGCCCGGGTCGCCAGGGCGGCGGCGATTGAGCCGCCATGGCACGTTCACAGGTGATGACCTTACAGAGTAGCAAGGTACATAAAGTGAACGGAATAACCTCCGCTGCCGTATGTTCCCCCTCACCCCGCCCTCTCCCTCAAGGGAGAGGGGGTTGTCCGTGCTGGTATTATTTTGTGGGGATCCCTCAGCCCACCGGGAGAGGGCACTTTTACACCTCTCCCCTGGAGTGAGGGAAAATTACTCCACCAGCATTTTAACGACCACTTTCCTGACCTTAGCAGGCGCCCCCACCGCGCACAGCGGCTTGTGCACTTCGCCCGGCCAGAACACCACAAAATCCCCTTCGCTCAGCACCACCGTTTTCTCCTGCTCACCTTCCGGCAGAAACGCGATGTCTTTATCCGCCAGCCAGTCGGTGTCCGGTGTTCCGTGCGGCAGGGTGCTGAAGGTCATCCCTTCTTGCCCCTTCATAATGATCTGGATATCCAGATAACGCGCGTGGTACTCGGCGCGGCGCTCGGCGAACGGCTGGGTCATGTCTTCAGAGACCAGATAAAACAGGTTGTTACCGTCGATATCATGCTTGCCCAGTGGAGTGGCATCGGTGACGTGGGCTTTAACGTGTTCAATGGACTGGCGCAATTCGTCAGGGAGCCAGGATTGCAGATGGTGGATGTTGCCGATAAGCATAAACAAACTCTCAATATAAAACATCGTTTCATTTTCATCTTTTATACGAGAATTCTCACTGCCCTACCACCGCTTTCTCGACAGGTTTTGCGCCAGCGCATGTTTATCGGGAAATGTGTTAATTTGCTGTTAAGCCCTCGCAGGCATTTATGCAGTCGTTATGCATAACCTCAGATCTTCATTGTCACGGCATCGCGCTAACTCACTGATCGTATGGCGTTAACAACAAAACTCTCTCCAGGCTCACACTTTATCATTTTGATAATTTGCTATTAAATCCCATAATTATTTATTGATTTTCCTTAAGTTAAAAATAGTTAATTGCCAATACTGCATAGCCATTCCGTTAATGTTTTTTATTCATTTAAAATCAACGATATAACAAATCATTTCAAATGATTAAATTCCACAAAATAATAACAATTCCAAATAACCCCAGCGTATCCTGCTTAGCTATTCACCCGGCAATTATATCCAATTAATCATTATCTGATGCGAATCATGCAAATGAAAACAAACCGTTTAATATCCGGTTTCACGTGAGCAATATCACAATACGGATTATTTAACCGCCTAGTATGAACCTCGAAATCAATTGAGCTTAGCCGCCATGGAAATAATCACATCACATGGCGCATGCCCTTTTTATTCTGAAAAACAGTTAAAGGAATAATTATGGAAAAGCATTATGTCGGTTCTGAAATTGGTCAATTGCGTAGCGTTATGCTGCACCGTCCAAATTTAAGTCTGAAACGTTTAACGCCGTCGAACTGTCAGGAATTACTCTTCGATGATGTGCTCTCGGTTGAACGGGCGGGTGAAGAGCATGATATTTTCGCAAACACACTGCGCGAGCAGGGTGTGGAAGTCCTGCTGTTGACCGACCTTCTCACTCAAACGCTTGATATTGCAGAAGCAAAAGCCTGGCTTCTCGAAACCCAAATCTCTGATTACCGCCTCGGGCCAACCTTTGCAGGTGATGTGCGCGGCTGGCTGGCGGATATGCCGCACCGTGAACTGGCGCGCCGGTTAAGCGGCGGATTAACCTACGGTGAAATTCCGGCAGCCATTAAAAATATGGTAGTGGATACCCACACGGCGAATGATTTTATCATGAAGCCGCTGCCTAACCATTTATTTACCCGCGACACTTCCTGCTGGATTTATAACGGTGTGTCCATTAACCCAATGGCTAAACCGGCTCGTCAGCGTGAAACCAATAACCTGCGAGCCATATATCGCTGGCATCCTGCGTTTGCCGACGGTGATTTTATTAAGTATTTCGGCGACGAAAATATTAATTACGATCACGCGACATTAGAAGGTGGCGATGTATTAGTGATTGGACGCGGCGCGGTATTAATTGGCATGTCAGAACGCACCACCCCGCAGGGCGTGGAGTTTCTCGCCAACAGCCTGTTTAAACACCGCCAGGCCGAACGTGTGATTGCCGTCGAATTGCCAAAACACCGCTCCTGCATGCACCTCGACACCGTGATGACCCACATCGACGTGGACACCTTCTCAGTCTACCCGGAAGTGGTGCGCAAAGATGCCCAGTGCTGGACGCTCACCCCGGACGGACGCGGCGGTCTGCTGCGTACTCAGGAAACCGACCTGCTCCACGCCATCGAAAAAGCCCTCGGCATTAACCAGGTGCGCCTGATCACCACCGGCGGCGATGCCTTTGAGGCCGAACGTGAACAGTGGAACGACGCCAATAACGTTCTGACCATCCGCCCGGGCGTGGTGATTGGTTACGAGCGCAATGTCTGGACCAACGAGAAGTACGACAAAGCGGGCATCACCGTGCTGCCGATCCCGGGTGACGAACTCGGACGCGGTCGCGGCGGCGCACGCTGCATGAGCTGCCCACTGGAACGTGACGGAATTTAAAGGAGTCATCATGGAACGAAAACCCACTCTGGTTGTGGCGCTTGGCGGTAACGCGTTACTGAAACGCGGCGAACCGCTGGAAGCGGAGATCCAGCGCCAGAACATCGAGCAGGCCGCCCGTACCATCGCCGGGCTGACGGAGCAATGGCGCGTGGTACTGGTTCACGGCAACGGTCCGCAGGTCGGGCTGCTGGCATTGCAGAACAGCGCCTACGACAAAGTCACGCCCTACCCGCTGGACGTTCTCGGTGCCGAAAGCCAGGGGATGATCGGCTACATGCTCCAGCAGGCGCTGAAAAACAATCTTCCCCAGCGCGAAGTGAGCGTGCTGCTCACCCAGGTAGAGGTGGACGCCGCCGACCCGGCGTTCAGCAACCCGACCAAGTATATCGGCCCGGTGTACAGCGAAGCTCAGGCGAAAACGCTGGCTGCGGAAAAAGGCTGGGTGTTTAAGGCCGACGGCAGCTACTTCCGCCGCGTCGTTCCTTCCCCGCAACCCAAACGCATCGTTGAGAGTGACGCGATTACGGCGCTTATCCAGCGCGATCACCTGGTGATCTGTAACGGTGGCGGCGGGGTTCCGGTGGTGGAAAACGCCAACGGTTATCACGGCATTGAAGCGGTGATCGACAAAGACCTCTCCGCCGCGCTGCTGGCGCGCCAGATCGAGGCCGATGCCCTGCTGATCCTCACCGATGCCGACGCGGTGTATCTCGACTGGGGCAAACCGACCCAGCGCCCGCTGGCACAGGTGACGCCGGAACTGCTCAGAGGCATGCAGTTCGACGCCGGTTCGATGGGACCAAAAGTGGCCGCCTGCCGCGAGTTTGTTGAAACCTGCAACGGGATTGCCGGGATCGGTGCGCTGGCTGACGGCGCGGAGATCCTCGCGGGCGAGAAAGGCACGTTGATTCGTAACTGAGTCGTTTTCCCCTCACCCTAACCCTCTCCCGGAGGGAGAGGGCCGGGGTGAGGGCATCAGACAGCTAACAATTTAAAAAGGATTTACCCATGACCATCAACCTGAAAAGCCGCAACTTCCTGAAACTGCTGGACTACACCCCGGCAGAGATCCAGTACCTGATCGACCTTGCCATCGAACTCAAGGCCGCTAAAAAAGCCGGACGCGAAAAGCAAACCCTGGTCGGGAAAAACATCGCCCTGATCTTTGAAAAAACCTCCACCCGTACCCGCTGCGCCTTTGAAGTCGGCGCATTTGACCAGGGCGCACAGGTCACTTATCTCGGCCCAAGCGGCTCGCAGATCGGCCATAAAGAGTCGATGAAAGACACCGCCCGCGTGCTGGGCCGTATGTACGACGGCATTGAGTATCGCGGCTACGGCCAGGCCATCGTTGAAGAGTTGGGCGAGTACGCGGGCGTACCGGTGTGGAACGGTCTGACTGATGAGTTTCACCCGACCCAAATCCTCGCTGACCTGATGACCATGCTGGAGCATGCGCCAGGCAAAACCCTGCCGGAGCTGAGCTTTGCCTACCTCGGGGATGCGCGAAACAACATGGGCAACTCGCTGATGGTCGGCGCGGCGAAGATGGGGATGGATATCCGCCTCGTGGCACCGAAATCTTTCTGGCCGGAAGCGGGGCTGGTTGAGCAGTGCCGCGCCATTGCCAAAGAGACGGGCGCGCGCATCACGCTGACCGACGACGTGGAAGAAGGCGTGCAGGGCACCGATTTCCTCTACACCGACGTGTGGGTCTCGATGGGCGAGCCGAAGGAGGCCTGGGCCGAGCGCGTCAGCCTGATGAAACCATATCAAATCAACGCGGACGTGATGAAGGCCACCGGCAACCCGAACGTCAAGTTTATGCACTGCCTGCCGGCATTCCACAACGAGCACACCAAAGTGGGCCGCGAGATCGAGATGGCCTACGGGCTGAAGGGGCTGGAGGTGACGGAAGAGGTCTTCGAATCACCGAACTCCATCGTCTTCGACGAAGCAGAAAACCGCATGCACACCATTAAAGCGGTCATGGTGGCGACACTCGGCGACTAATCACCGCCCGGCGCGCCGCGGGGTGCGCCGGGTTCAGGAGAACATCATGGGCAAGTTCAAGTTTCCCTCCGCTTACACCATTCTCTTTTTTCTGATAGCCGTTGTGGCGGCGCTGAGCTGGGTTGTTCCGGCCGGTCAGTACCAGATGGCGATGAATGAAACCCTTGGCAAAGAAGTCCCGATTGCCGGAACGTACGCGCACGTTGCGGCGCACCCGCAGGGGCTGATTTCCGTCCTGATGGCCCCCATCGCCGGGCTGTACGATCCCGTGTCCGGTCAGGCCGGGGCGATCGACGTGGCGCTGTTTATCCTGATCATCGGGGGTTTTCTCGGGATCGTCACCAAAACCGGGGCAATTGACGCCGGGATCGAACGTGTAACGACCCGCCTGCGCGGACGCGAAGAGTGGATGATCCCGATCCTGATGGCGTTGTTTGCCGCAGGTGGCACGATCTACGGCATGGCCGAAGAGTCGCTGCCTTTCTATACCTTGCTGGTGCCCGTCATGCTGGCCGCCCGTTTTGACCCGGTGGTTGCCGCCTCTACCGTGCTGCTCGGGGCGGGGATCGGCACGCTCGGTTCCACCATTAACCCGTTTGCCACGGTGATCGCCGCCAACGCCGCCGGGATCCCCTTCACCCACGGTATCGCCCTGCGCGTGGCGCTGCTGGTGATCGGCTGGATCATCTGCGTGGCATGGGTGATGCGCTACGCCCGTAAAGTTCGTCAGGATCCGTCTCTCTCTATCGTCGCAGACAAACAGGAAGAGAATCGCGCCCATTTCCTCGGCAACAAGGGAGAGCAGTCGCTGGAATTTACCCCGGTGCGCAAAATCATTCTGGTGATCTTCGCCCTCGCCTTCGCGGTGATGATCTACGGCGTGGCGGTGCTGGGGTGGTGGATGGCAGAGATCTCGGCGGTGTTTCTCGCCAGCGCCATTATCGTGGGGCTTATCGCCCGAATGAGTGAAGAGGAGCTTACCTCAACCTTTATCAACGGTGCGCGAGATTTGCTGGGTGTCGCGCTGATTATCGGTATTGCGCGCGGTATCGTAGTCATCATGGATAAGGGCATGATTACCCACACCATTTTGCACAGCGCGGAAGGTCTGGTCAGCGGGTTGTCCACGGTGGCGTTTATCAACGTGATGTACTGGCTGGAAGTTGTTCTGTCGTTTCTTGTGCCTTCTTCGTCCGGCCTGGCCGTACTGACGATGCCGATCATGGCACCACTAGCCGATTTCGCTAACGTCAACCGCGACCTGGTAGTTACGGCTTACCAGTCGGCCTCCGGCATCGTTAACCTGGTCACGCCAACCTCAGCGGTGGTGATGGGCGGGCTGGCTATCGCCCGTGTGCCTTACGTGCGCTACCTGAAATGGGTTGCGCCGCTGCTGGCGATCCTGACGGTGGTGATTATGGTGGCGCTAAGCCTGGGTGCCTTGTTGTGATTTGCCGGATGGCACTGCGCTTATCCGGCTTACGGATCGGTGCAGTGCCACCGGTTATTTCAGGAACTGATATGGGAAACATGATGGATTACGAAGCGTACTCTCCCAAAGAACAACTGCAGCTAACGGTGTGCCAGCGTCTCATCGCCGAAAAGAGCTATCTTTCACAGGAAGAAATTCGTCGCGATTTGCAGGAGAGAGGGTTTGACAGCATCAGCCAGTCGACCGTTTCGCGCCTGCTGAAATTGCTCGGCGTCATAAAAATTCGAAATGCCAAAGGGCTAAAGATTTATTCGTTGAATCCCCAACTGCGCCCTGCCCCCGATGCCGCGCGTACCGTTTCTGAAATGGTGGTGAGCGTGGAGCACAATAGCGAGTTTATCCTCATTCATACTGTCGCCGGATATGGCCGCGCGGTGGCGCGTATTCTGGATTACCACCAGTTACCGGAAATTTTAGGTGTGGTGGCCGGCAGCAGTATCGTCTGGGTCGCTCCCCGGGTGGTGAAGCGTACCGCGCTGGTGCATAAGCAAATTAATTATTTACTCAGAACGAATTAATATTCACAAAGAACCGTTTGCATTGAGTAAAGCGTGCATTAAATCGCTTGATCCGAAAATCGGGGTGCGTATAATGCCCGACAATTTGCCGGGAGGAAGCATGGTCAAGCGTGTACGACATAACGTCTTACCGCGTCTGAAATCAGACGCTGGCCTGCCGTTTTTCTTCCCGTTGCTAAACCTATTCCCAGAGCCCCTCATTTGAGGGGCTTTTTTTTGCCCGGCGTCAGGAGATAAACATGAATCCGCTTTATCAAAAACACATCATTTCCATAAATGACCTCAGCCGCGAAGAGCTGGAACTGGTTCTGGAAACCGCGGCAAAACTGAAAGCTAATCCGCAACCGGAGCTGCTGAAGCACAAGGTGATTGCGAGCTGCTTCTTTGAAGCCTCTACCCGTACGCGCCTCTCCTTTGAAACGTCCATGCACCGCCTGGGCGCAAGCGTGGTCGGCTTCTCAGACAGCAGCAACACGTCGCTGGGTAAAAAAGGCGAAACGCTGGCGGATACCATTTCAGTTATCAGTACTTACGTCGACGCGATTGTCATGCGTCACCCACAGGAAGGGGCGGCGCGTCTGGCGACCGAGTTTTCCGGTGGCATTCCGGTGCTGAACGCAGGAGATGGTGCCAACCAGCACCCGACGCAGACCCTGCTGGATCTGTTCACCATTCAGGAAACCCAGGGCACGCTTGAAAACCTGAACATCGCGATGGTCGGCGACCTGAAATATGGCCGTACCGTCCACTCACTGACCCAGGCGCTGGCGAAGTTTAACGGCAACCGTTTCTTCTTCATCGCCCCGGACGCGCTGGCGATGCCGCAGTACATTCTCGACATGCTGGACGAGAAAGGCATTCAGTGGAGCCTGCATGCGAGCATCGAAGAGGTGATGAGCCACGTCGATATTCTGTACATGACCCGCGTGCAGAAAGAGCGTCTGGACCCGTCCGAGTATGCCAACGTGAAGGCGCAATTCGTGCTGCGCGCCAGCGACCTTGAGGGCGCACGCGACAACATGAAAGTGCTGCACCCGCTGCCACGTATTGATGAAATCACCACCGACGTGGATAAAACGCCGCACGCCTGGTATTTCCAGCAGGCCGGAAACGGTATTTTCGCCCGCCAGGCGTTACTGGCACTGGTTCTGAATCGCGAATTGGCTCTGTAAGGGGAAACGACAATGACACACGATAACAAACTCCAGGTTGAAGCCATCAAGCGTGGCACTGTGATTGACCACATCCCTGCACAGGTGGGCTTTAAGCTACTGACGCTGTTCAAACTGACCGAGACTGACCAGCGCATCACCATCGGCCTGAATCTGCCGTCAGGTGAGATGGGTCGTAAAGATCTGATCAAGATTGAGAACACTTTCCTGACCGATGAGCAGGTGAACCAGCTGTCCCTGTATGCGCCGGACGCCACCGTCAACCGCATCGACGAATATGAAGTGGTCGGCAAATCCCGTCCGAGCCTGCCGGAGCGCATCGAAAGCGTGCTGGTCTGCCCGAACAGCAACTGCATCAGTCATGCTGAGCCGGTTTCTTCCAGTTTTGCAGTGAAAAAACGCGCTGATGACATCGCACTCAAATGCAAATACTGCGAAAAAGAGTTTTCTCATTATGTGGTGCTGGCCAACTAATTGAGGTTGGTAAAGGATCACGGCCTCCCTATAATGGCCGGGAACATTTAATCAGCTGTTATTCTGGAGAAATCATGACCAAAGTACTCGCGACGGAAAATGCACCAGCGGCTATCGGCCCATACGTTCAGGGCGTTGATCTGGGTAGCATGATTATTACCTCTGGCCAGATCCCGGTGAACCCGAAAACCGGCGCTGTGCCGGAAGACGTGGCGGCACAGGCGCGTCAGTCGCTGGAAAACGTGCAGGCAATTGTGGAATCTGCCGGTCTGAAAGTTGGCGATATCGTGAAAACCACCGTTTTCGTGAAAGATCTTAACGATTTCGCGACCGTTAACGCCACTTACGAAGCCTTCTTCACCGAGCACAACGCGACATTCCCGGCGCGCTCCTGCGTGGAAGTTGCACGTCTGCCAAAAGACGTGAAAATCGAAATTGAAGCGATTGCGGTTCGTCGCTAATTCGCTTTTGCGATAAAAAAGGCAGCCTGGCTGCCTTTTTTGTTGCCTGCTATTGGTTGCGCGTCGCGCGCAGCAGCGTCTCCAGCGGATAAACCGCCGCAATCACCACTTCATCCTGAACCTTCGCCGCGTTATCCAGCTCGCGTTGAATCGACGCAATCTCCTTATCATCCAGCGTCCCCTGACGGGCCACCAGATCCGTCAGCCTCAGACCAATGGAGGCAAGCTTGTCTACCTCCTGGATCACCGGTTTCATCGCCTGCAACTGGTAGCTATTTTCGCTTAACGCCAGCGCATCGCTGGTGTTGCTCTGCCAGCGGTTGAAGACGTGACGCAGCGCGTCAGCACTTTCCGTGTCTTCTGCATCGCTGACCAGACGGTCAGCCCATTTGTTCATCTGGCGCACGGTGGTGCTTTCGGCGTTTAGCGCATCAGCGAACCGGTTAAGCGGCTCAAACTGATGATAGTTTCCGGCCTGGAACTTCAGATGTTGACGCGTGTAATACTGTGCAGGCTCTACCGCCTGGGCGAGGATTTGCAGCGGCAAGGTGTCGGCATTGTTCGCCAGCCGCGTGAACTGCACCTGCTGCTGGGTATGCTGCTGCAACCCGACCGATACCGTCGACCAGCTGTCCATTGCCTGCAGACGGGTATACATGTTGTCGACATCGTTGACGTCCTGCGCGGACCACAGCCGCTCCGCCACCGCAAAAGTACGCGGCCACAGGCGGATATCCAGCACCGGTGCCACCACGTTTTCCGCCCACAGCGCGGCTTCACCACCGAGCAGGTTGGCCTGATTCGCTACGTCCGGCACGACAGGCGGAATGCCTTTCGGCACGTCGTCCAGACGCGCGCCGCTAATCGGGTAGCGCGTATTCCCCACAAGGAAATAACCACTCAGCTTGTCGTTATCAACGGAAACCACTGGCCGCGTTTCGCCCATCCAGGTATCAACGGTAAACGTCACCTGGCTGTCATCACGCCATTCAATATCCTGCACCGCGCGACGGGACTTCCCGGCGAAATCAATAAACCCGCGCCAGCCAGATTCCCCTTTCACCAGGGTAAAGCTCCCCTCTACCGGCTTACCTTTCAGACGTGGCATGGAGAAGGCCCAACTCTGGACGCTGTCGGTATCGGCAATCACATCCACACCGTTTAATCCCTGCGGGACGATTTCATTGCGATAGTGATAGGCCGTGGACTGAGGCTGGTCGAGATAGAAGCCCGTCGAGAGAATACCTTTGTAACCGCTTTGTGCCACCTGCCCCAGCGCGTCCTGCCCTTGCCAGGATTGAATCAGAATACTTTTTGGCAGATCCGGGTGGAAAATCTCGTCCCAGCCGACCATCTGGCGGTGATGTTTTTCAAGGATCGTTTCCAGCTTGCGGTTGAAATACGCCTGCAATGCGTGGCTGTCCGCCAGTTTGTGATCGCGCATAAACTGTTGAATGGCCGGGTTCGCTTTCCACTGACTGTCATCCACCTCATCACCGCCGATGTGCAGGCACGGATCGGGGAAGATCGCTGCCAGTTCGCTGACCATCGCATCGGCAAAGGCATAGGTTGCGTCTTTAGTGGGATCCAGTACCGGCTTAAGCACGCCCCAGTTACGCTCCATTTTGTATGGCCCCGGTGCACTCATCAGTTCCGGGTAAGCCACGGCAATGGCCGACGCGTGGCCTGGCATGTCGATCTCTGGCACCACACGAATACCGCGCTCGGTCGCATAGCGAACGACATCGCGCATCTGTTCAGGTGTGTAAAACAGCCCGTCGCTGGCAAGTTGAGTGAGCTTAGGATAACGCGTCGAGCTGAAGCGCCAGCCCTGATCGTCGGTCAGGTGCCAGTGCAATACGTTAAGTTTTGCGGCAGCCATACCGTCGATCTGACGCTTGATATCCGCCAGCGGAATAAAGTGACGCGCCGAATCGAGCAGCAGCCCGCGCCACGGGAAGCGCGGCGAATCATCAATGGTAACCCACGGCAGCGAGGTGTTTTCCGCTCCGTTCTGCATCAGCTGGAGCAGGGTTTCCATGGCGCGCAATGCGCCGAAACGGGTATTGGCGGAGATATCGACGCCGTTGGCGTCCACCGTCAGCTTATAGCTTTCATCGCTGTCCGGCAGTGGCTGTGGCTTGACCTTTCTGGCGATGGCAATGCGGATGGTCGGTTTTTCCGGCTTTTCAGCCTGCGGCTGGAGCGTCCAGCCGGTTTGCAGGGCGATACGCTGGCGAAGGCGGTTGACGGCGTCACCGAGATCGTCCCCACTGACGCTAATGGAAACGTTGTTGCTGAGCACCAGCGTGCCCTGGGTTGTCGGGCGTTCGACCTTGGCAGGCCAGGGCATCAGAGGGAGATCGCCTGCCGGAGCGGCAAACGCTGAGGCGCCGAGCATCAGCCCGGCGGTTAAGAGACTGTACCGTAACATGAATGTTCCTTATCTGACGGGCCAAATAAAGGCAAAACATTCTGTTAACATGCGCTCAATTTGTCGTCAAGCGAATGCGCCGACGGAGATCACAGGTTGTTGAATTTGGGAGGAAACGTATCCCTTCTCCCTTTCAGGGCTGAGGAATCCCCAGTAATTTTTTACCTGAAGCGATGAATGTTGCATCAGTAAAATTAATGGCTTACAGCGACGCCCTGGTCCGGCTGTAAATCGCCGAAGCGTTTCCGTAAGGCCGGGGCGAGGCGCAGGGATGCGCCGAGAGGGCGTGGCCTGCAGGGATGCAGGCTCATGCCCGACCCGATAGCCTGAAGGAATAAGCTGAGGGTACCGCGAAGCGGCGATTTACCGCCGGGAGCCCGGGTCGCCAGGGCGGCGGCGATTGAGCCGCCCTGGCACGTTCACAGGTCATGCTGTTACAGAGTAGCAATGAACATAAAGTGAACGGAATGACCACCAGAGCCGTATGTTCCCCCTCACCCCGCCCTCTCCCTCTGTACAGTCCGGGGACATGGTAGACAGGTGTTCGGGGACATAGTGAACACTTTTTAACATCCTTTACCCATGGTGATCGACTGTTTCCTCAGGTCGATCACCCCCACTTTCGTGCTGTACCACCACACTTCATAGCA